>NZ_RXIU01000291.1 GCF_004217665.1 Candidatus Magnetaquicoccus inordinatus
CCAACTGGCAGAATCACCGCGAAAACGTAAGCGACAAATGGCTGTATCGGGGAAAACATGTTAGCGCATATGGGGCTCCGCCCTTGCATCCCGCCAGGAGGGGATAATCCCCTCCTGGACCTCCGTAATAGTTTTTCTGTTTTGTTTTGTATTGTATTGTATTGTATTTCAATAACTTATTATAGGGAAAACCTTCCAGATGGATACCCCATCTCATACCCAAGAAATCCCCGTACCAGCCGGCGAAGTCGCAAAACGTACCCTCCACTTCTTCTGGCTTGCCGACTGCTCCGGATCCATGAGCGGTACCAAAATGGCCACCCTCAACCAATCCATCCGCGAAGTGCTCCCAGAAATCGCCGAAGTGGTCAAAGATCACCCACAAGTGCGCGTCGAAATGCGCGCCATCCGCTTCGCCAGCCTCGCCGAATGGCACGTCGGCCCCTCCCCTATGCCCCTGGCTCACTTTACCTGGCCCGATCTGCGCCCAGAAGGCGCAACCGCTACCTCCCAAGCACTACGCATGCTCGCCCAACAACTGGAAATCCATAAAATGCCCGATCGCGGCCTGCCCCCAGTCTGCCTCCTGATCTCCGATGGCTTCTGTACCGATAGCGCCGAAGAATACGAACTCGCGATCCAAGAACTCGATCGCCTCCCCTGGGGCATGAAAGCTGTACGCCTGGCCATCGCCATCGGCGACGAAAGCCACTACGACGAACAAGAATTACTTAAATTTGTCTCCCCCGCCCTGCGCAAAGAGGTCGGGATCCTTAAAGCACATAACAAAAGTGATCTGCTCAACCATATCAAATGGGCCAGCACCGCCGCAGTACGCTCCTCATCCAAAAGCTATGTCGATGAATCCGTGCGCGGCGAAAACTCCGCTCGCCTGCATACCAATGTGGTCTTGGGCCCGCCCCCTGCCCCACAAATCACCGATAGCGCCGAAGTCTTTTGACCCCTTGCTTTCACAAGAGGTTTCTGTCTATCCTACTCGATAGTTGCAGATGTGTTACTCAAAAACAAAAAACCAGTAAATAAATCATTGCTAAAACATTGCTAAAAAGCGCAATTCATCGGAAAAGGAGATTCCCATGCAGTGGCTCAATGACATGAAAATTGCTTATCGCTTGCTCACATCCTTCCTGGTTTTTTCTGTTTTAATGGCCATCGTCGGCTGGGTCGGTATCGTCAATATGGGCGCTATCGATAACGCCGATACCCTCCTCTACGAACGCGAGTTGAAAGGCATCAGTATTGTCAAAGAGACCAATATTGATGCCCTGGAAATAGTACGCGCCCAACAAAATCTGCTTTTGGTCAACGACCAGGAACAAAAAAATGGCTATGCCAAACGCATCGCCGAAGGCCATAGCCAACTGCAAAGCAATCTGAACATCGTCAAAGAGAAATTTTATACCGAACGCGGCAAAGCAACCGTAGCCAAACTGGAAGCCGCCTATGCAGAGTGGAAACCACTTCAAGAAGGGGTGGTACGCATGGCTCTCGCCGGAGAAATGGACAAAGCCAAAGAGCTCGCCTTCGGCCAGACACGGGATAAACTGCGCGCTCTGGATCAGGTTCTGGAAGAGTTGGCTAAACTAAAAGAAGAGGTTGCCAAAAAAACATCCGATGATAATACCGCCCTCTACGAACAGAGTCGCTCAATCATGATCGCCTTGATTATCGGCTCCATTATTTTGGGCCTGCTGATGGGCTGGGGCATTTCACAGTCGATTGTTGTTCCTCTAGGCAACGGAGTAAAATTGGCAGAAGCCCTCTCCGGCGGCGATTTGACCCAGTCGCTGCAGGTGGAAAGCCGGGATGAGGTGGGACAACTGGCCGGCGCCATGAATAAAATGGCCGATAAACTACGCGAAGTGATCGGCGATGTCTCTACCGCCGCCGCCCAAGTCTCCATAGGCAGTAACGAAATCTCCGATGCCGCACAAAGCCTCTCACAAGGAGCAACCGAACAGGCGGCATCCGTCGAAGAGACCTCCTCAGCCATGGAAGAGATGCTCTCCAATATCGCCCAAAACTCCGATAACGCCAGCACCACGCAAAATATCGCACAAACAGCCGCAAAAGATGCCGCAGAAGGCGGCAAAGCAGTCAGCGAAGCGGTGCACGCAATGAAAGAGATCGCCGCCAAAATCGGTATTATCGAGGAGATAGCCCGCCAAACCAACCTGCTGGCCCTCAACGCCGCCATCGAAGCCGCACGAGCAGGCGAACATGGTAAAGGCTTTGCCGTGGTGGCCGCCGAAGTCAGAAAATTGGCCGAACGCAGCCAAAGCGCCGCCGGCGAAATCAGCCACCTCTCCGCCTCCAGCGTCGATATTGCCGAAAAAGCCGGCGGGATCATCAATAAATTGGTTCCAGACATCCAAAAAACCGCAGAGCTGATTCAAGAGATCAACGCCTCCAGCCAAGAGCAAAATCAAGGAGCAGGCCAGATCAATCAGGCGATTCAACAACTGGATCAGGTGATCCAACGCAACGCCGGAGCCTCGGAAGAGATGGCAGCAACCGCCGAAGAGCTGAGCGCCCAAGCCGATATGATGTCCCAAGCCATCGCCTTCTTCAACCTGGGACAACAACACGCCAGCCCCAAAACAACAGCCCGCAAACCATCCCCTACCACCAGCAAAACAGCCAGAAGCAAAGCATCAGGAAAAACCCTGCAATTGGCACAGCGCCCCAAAACAGAACGAACCGTGGCCACTAAAACTGCCAACAGCAAAGGAGCTGTCCTGGATATGAAAGTGGATGATCAGGATTTTGAAAAGTTTTAACAACAAGCAAAAAAGAGATAACAAGAGCAGACCAGGCACAGCCCACTCTTGCTCAAACCATCGATCCCGCCCGTTATGACCAGGCGCGCATACCCTCAACATGCCAGCCTTGTAACTATTCACCACCCAACACAACTGCGGGTCCAGGGAGGGCACCTCCCTGGCCGGGTCCAGGGATGGAATCCATGGGATTTTGCTTTTAATCTTTTGCCTTTGGCGCGCCTTTCACAACAAGCCGACGCGCTTTTTGCGTCGGCTTAAACGCCTAATGGAAGCAAGCTGTGCGCATTGGCGCGCTTTTTTGCGCCAATCCGCACAGCATCCCCATGGGGGTAGAGCTGGCGAACCAGCACGAACCTGAATAGTTACCCAGCCTTTTCATAACGGGCAAAAACAGCTCCATTCCCCCAGGGCAAGCGCATTTGCCAATTTCCTCACTGTTGCCACAAGCGAAACTGTGCATGTCGGGCGTCCGCCCTCCCAAAGAGTGCCCCTTTGGGGCACAAATCTGTGCGGCGTGCGCGAATGCTACGCATTCGCTTTTGTGAAACGCCGCACATTACCAGCAGGGCTT
>NZ_RXIU01000292.1 GCF_004217665.1 Candidatus Magnetaquicoccus inordinatus
GAATTCTGCCGGTCATGCTGCGCCAGGGTCATGGTCGAATCATTCAAAACAGCTCGGTGCTGGGATTCGTCGCTTTGCCCTACCGGGGTGCCTATGTGGCGAGCAAATTCGCGCTGGAAGGGTTGACCGACGCATTGCGTCTGGAGTTTCATGGCAGTGGAATCCATTTCATCCTGATTGAACCCGGTCCGATCACGACCCGGTTTCGTCAGAATGCCACCCTGGCCTTCAAACGGCATGTAGAGGTCGCCTCCAGTCGGCATTTGACACGCTATCAGGCCATGGAGGCCCATTTTCTCCAGAAGGCTCAGCAGGGGGGCGGATTGTTCTCCTTGCCGCCCGAAGCGGTACTCGCCAAGGTGATTCATGCGCTGGAAAGTCCCAAACCGTCTATTCGCTATCGTGTGACCACCCCGACCCGTCTGTTTGCGGTCTTCAAGAGGATTCTGCCGGAGCGTTGGATGGATATCCTTTTGGCGCGTGCTTGGTTGTGATTGGCAAGATACCAGCCTCGTCATAACCTGGTTGTTAACATCCCCATCTTGGCATATTTGATGCTGTGACAGCCGATGACGTTTCAGAACGGAACAGACCATACCCATAACTGCCAACTTTTTTAAACGAACTGCTTGACATCTTCCCGAGAACCCGATATTATTATGAACTCATTTGGGGCCATAGCTCAGCTGGGAGAGTGCTTGAATGGCATTCAAGAGGTCGGCGGTTCGATCCCGCCTGGCTCCACCAATTTTCAAAATAAAAACGCTATATTCGATGAGGCTGCCTTTCCGGGCGGCCTTTTTTGTTGGAAAAATGCCAATATTTTCAATAGCTGCATAAGCACACCAAAAAGCGTGTTTTTCTCAACGAGGTCGGCACCCTGGCGGAGCGGGGTGAAAATAGCCAAAAATTCTCTCTCCCTATCACTGACCGAGGAGGGATGACCAATCCGACCTCGCGGCCCATTTTGCCCGACCTCGCCATAATAAATCAATCACTTACACAGCATCAAAAAATTTTACTGTTTCGACCCCGGTTTGCACCAAGTGAAGGTCGCGTGTACCCGTCGTCGAACTGGCAGCCTCGGAATAGAGGGTGGTTCGGGTGGGAAGAAGGGGGCCGGAAGAGATAATAACTGGAGTATGTGGAAATTTGTCTGTTGGTGTTCAATTTTTGGTTGTGGCGGTTGTGGTGGTTGTGGTACCCTGCATAAAGTGCTTGTTGGGGACCGTTGGAGAATGAACTTGGTGCGTCATGGTTGGCGGAGACTGATGGCTGTCTTGTCTGTCAGTTTGGACAGTGTTGAGAAATTGATGCACTGTCCCTCGATTTCCAGAGAAATTGATGCACTGTCCCTCGATTTCCTTATAAGGAGTATGCGATGTATATAGTAATTGATGATACATATGGACCCAATAGTAGCCACGCATCAAGTTATGTTACTAGTCAACGGCGAACTCACGTTGCCGTGGCATTTCAAAATAATGAAGTAGATTATTGCAGGAGACAAATTCATGGTTGCATAAAAATGATAAATGACTATTTTGGGTGCAATATCGGTGAATTTCATTTTTCGGACATCTATAACCGCAGAGATCATTGGAAAAGGGTAGATGGTGATATAAATTTGAGAGTTTTTCAGGCTTTTTCCAATATTTATTCAGAGTATAGATGGCCAGTTTATGTTCAGACTATTGACGATAGAACATTAAAGGATCATAATATTAATATAATCGATTATAATATTGGGGGGCTCAGTCTCTCTAGACGTGAGGATCTATCGTTAGCATTTCTCCTTTACAAAATTAGCAAAAAATATATTACTGTCAATTGCGATTTATCTATCGTTGTTGATGAAGGAATGCTGGTAAATAGAGAGGCAATCGTTAAAAATTTTTTTCGTGATTGGGTGAGAAAAGTCTCGTTTAAGTGTATGTCTTCTCATGATGAGCATCTGATTCAGATAGCGGATTTTCTTGCGTTTTGCATTAACAGATCTACATATTTATCAATAAAGGAAAACAGATCAGAGATTGATAATTGGTTTCTTGATCTGGTTGCTAAAATGAAGATAAATTCTGATGATTTGCTTAATATTGTCCTGCCGCAAAATTTCACCAAAGCTGAATTTGACGACATACATGCGAAGGATATTGAAAGAAAAATGAATAGATTAGTTATAAAATAATATAATAAATGAGTGAGAAACGACGGTAGTATATTCTCAATGGGCACAAGAACGACACGATTTTTGTGAAATCTGTGAAATCTGTGAAATCTGGGGACAGTGTATCCATTTCTCAATCTGAGTCTGGAAATCTGGGGACAGTGAAATCTGTGAAATCTGGGGACAGTGTATCCATTTCTCAATCTGAGTCTGGAAATCTGGGGACAGTGTATCCATTTCTCAATCTGGAGTCTGGAAATCTGGGGACAGTGTATCCATTTCTCAATCTGGAGTCTGGAAATCTGGGGACAGTGTATCCATTTCTCAATCTGGATGCGTTTTGCATCAACAGCGGATAGTTCGTCGTTGAGCAGGCCGGTGACACGCTGCGCATGACCAACGATGAGCAGTTTCAACCGAGGGTGTGGTGATGTTTTGGGAAATCTGGGGACAGGGAGAAATCGGGGGACAGTATATTCATTCCGCTGTACCCGTCCGTGGAAATCGGCGGACAGTGTATCCATTGGGGGGGGAGAAATCGGGGGACAGTATATTCATTCCGGGGGGAGAAATCGGGGGACAGTATATTCATTCCGCTGTACCCGTCCGTGGAAATCGGCGGACAGTGTATCCATTGGGACAGGAAATCTGGGGACAGTGTATCCATTTCTCAATCTGAGGGGAAATCGGGGGACAGTGTATCCATTTCTCAATCTAAATTTGGGGAAATCGGGGGACAGTGTATCCATTTCTCAATCTAAATTTGGTGGTTCAGTCACTGGACAGCCTACGTCCCCCTTTCTGTCCCTGGTGGTCATTCATCATTGCGTCGGTAGAGTAGCCTATAGAGACGTGCTACGTTAAACGTATTTCCAAACTTCGTCACACCATTCGCTCCGCACTCTTGACATGGAATAAATTCAGGCAATCGACATCTGAAATATGGGGACAGTGTATCCCTTTCTCAATCTGGATGCGTTTTGCATCAACAGCGGGGTTATACCCTGTGACCAATAGGTGACCAACTCCTGGTCACAAGGAATGAATCGCGCCATCCTCTCCCTTTTGGCAGCTCACCAACAGTCGCCAACAGGACAGCAGCATGAGCTGCCCTCTCTGAGTAAGCGGTGAATTCTCCGCGTATCTCAGCTCATTGACAAAATGGCTTTATCAATGTTCCATGGGAGGAGTTTTTCG
>NZ_RXIU01000293.1 GCF_004217665.1 Candidatus Magnetaquicoccus inordinatus
GTTTTACCGATTTTCAGTTTCACGGAAGTCATGGAAAACTGGCGCAAAATAACCGAATGGCTTGCTGATTCACCAAGGAAACGAAAGCGTCAGATGGCAACTCTGGGGATGTTAGGTTAACGCTTATGGGGCTTTGCCCTGCACCCACCAGGAGGAGATAATCTCCTCCTGGACCTCCATAATAATTTTTTTTTGTTTTTTTGTTCTTTGTTCTTTGTTCTTTGTTCTTTGTTTTTATTCGATTGCCCTGTGTAGGTGTGTGCGGTGAGCAGCAATTTCCATTTTTTGACCATCAGCATCAATGGCACTCTCCAAAGTGTGCCGCCCGGGACACCCTTGCTGCAGGCATTTCGCCAAGCAGGAATCACTGTTCCCACCCTCTGTCATGCCGAACACCTGCACAACCGCAGCCGCTGCGGCGTCTGTCAGGTGGAGGAGGAGGGAAGAGGTTTGATTCCGGCTTGCCAAAACACGGTCACCCAGGAAGCCTCCTATCGCAGCGATTCGCCAATGGCCCAAGAGGCACGCAAGGCTGCCTTGACCCTGCTCTTGCGCCAACATCCTCTGAATTGTCTTGTCTGTCCGGTGCAGGGGCGCTGCCGTTTGCAACAGGTCGCCCTTGCCCTGGGCTTTACGCCGCTGCAGCATCCGCAACCTGTTGAGGCTCAGGTCGATCAACGCCACCCCTTTATCCACCGCCAAACCGCCTTGTGTATTCGCTGTGGCCTGTGTGTCACCGCCTGTCGCGATCTGCAGGGAGCCGCAGTCCTGGGAAGCCTGGGACGTGGAGCCGATTGGCAGGTCTCCCTGGGCGACCAGCGCTCCTTGTTGGAGGCAGGCTGTCTCTCCTGTGGTGGCTGTCTCTTGGTCTGTCCTACAGGCGCTTTGCGTGAACCTGAACCACAGGCTGCTCTCACTGCGGAACGACAGATTGCCACCACCTGTGGCTATTGTGCCGTCGGTTGCCGTTTGCTGGTGAGCGTGGCGGGGGGAAAAATTCTCCGCAGCGAACCCGATCCACAAGGCTCTGCAAACCGTGGCCATGCCTGTGTCAAAGGACGGTTTGGCCACGATTTTGTGCACTCTCCTCAGCGATTGACGAGACCACTGCTGCGCAATGCCGAAGGGGTGCTGCAGGAGAGTGATTGGTCAACCGCATTGGCCTATGTAGCTGAAAAATTAACGAATATCCGTGACAGTGCCGGGCCACAAGCGCTGGCCGTGGTCAGCTCAGCCCGCTGCAGCAATGAAGAGAACTATCTATTGCAAAAATTTGCCCGTCTGGTGCTGCAGAGCAACCATATCGATAACTGTGCCCGTGTTTGTCACTCCCCATCCGCCTTTGCTTTGGGAGAGGCTTTAGGTACCGGTGCAGGCACCAGCAGCTTTGAGGATGTGGACCGCTCTGATCTGCTGCTTCTGGTGGGAGCCAATCCCACAGACGCTCATCCGGTCTTGGGAGCACGCATTGTTCAGGCAGTGCGCAACGGCTGCCGACTGATTGTCATCGATCCGCGGCGCACGGAATTGGCTGCACGGGCCGATCTGCATCTGGCACTGCGTCCAGGCAGCAATCTGGCACTGCTGAACGCCCTGCAATGGGTGCTATTACAGGATAATTTGCTCAATGAGAGCTTTGTGCAGGCGCATTGCCAAGGGCTGGAGAGTTTGTGGCCAGCGCTTGCCGGGTGCACGCCGGAGTGGGCAGAAGAGCAGTGTGCGGTGCCAGCAAAACTGATTCGCCAAGCAGCGCATCTCTATGCCGGAGCAAAAGCAGCACAGATTCTTTGGGGCCTGGGCATCACCGAGTCCTGCAATGGCTCGCTCTCGGCTTTTGCTCTGATCAATATGGCTCTGCTTACCGGGCATATTGGTCGACCGGGTACCGGCGCCAGTCCCATTCGTGGTCAGAACAATGTGCAGGGAGCTTGTGACATGGGTGCCTTGCCCAATGTATTGACCGATTATCAACCTGTCAGTAGTCCAGAGGTGCGGCAGCGCTATGCGCAGATTTGGGGAGCGGAACCTCCGGCTACTCCAGGAATGAAGATGCCGGAGATGTGGGAGGCAGCCAGAGAGGGGGCTTTGCAGGGACTCTATCTGGTTGCCCAGGATCCGCTGCAGTCAGATCCCGATTCGGCAAAGGTGCGTGAAGCGTTGGGCAATTTGCAATTGTTGGTGGTGCAAGATATTTTTCTCAGCGAATCGGCTCGATATGCCCATGTGGTGTTGCCAGGATGCAGCTTTCTGGAAAAAAGGGGTACCTTTGTCAACAGTGATCGACGGGTGCAAGCGCTGCAAGAGGTGGTACCCCCTGTGGGCGACTCTTTAGCCGATGGTGAGATCGTTCTGCGCTTGGCCGAGGCGATGGGTTATTCCTTGGGGGGGCGCGATGCCGAGAGCGGCGCCTATGCTCCAGAACTTCTGCTCGATGAGATTGCCCAACTAAGTCCCAACTGGGGCGGGATCTCCTGGCAGCGGATATTGGCAAAAGGATTTATTCAGTGGCCCTGCCCAGAGAGCAGCCATCCTGGAACCGCCTTGCTGCATCAGGATGGCCACTTTCTCCGTGGCAAAGGGCGCCTGACACCGACTCCCTGGAGAGCCAGTTTGCGGTCATCCGATCCAGCCTTTCCGTTTTTGTTAAGCACAGGGCGCACCCTCTATCACTATAATGTGGGCACCATGACCCGGCGCAGCGCTATCATGGCTTTGCCAGAGGCCAAAGAGGAGCTGCTGCAGATTCATCCCCAGGATGCCGCGCAGTTGGCGCTTGCGCAGGGAGAGTGGCTGCGTGTGATTTCGGGCAATGGCAGCATTCGGGTGCGTGCGCAAATCACTACCCAGGTGCAGCCGGGTGCGCTCTTTATGGCCTTTCATTTTCCCCAGACACGGACCAATCTTTTGCTCAACGCCGCCAGCGATGAATATACCCGCTGTCCCGAATATAAAGTGACCCCAGTGCGGCTAGTCAAGTGTGCGGAGGAGTGGCGGCCAGCCATCTTTTTTGATCGAGATGGGGTGCTCAATATCGATCATGGCTATGTGCATCGACCGGATCAATTTACCTGGATCGAAGAGGCACAGGAGGCGATTCACTGGTGCAATCAGCAGGGTTATCTGGTCATTGTGGTCACCAATCAATCGGGTATTGGCCGGGGCTATTATGATGAGGCTCAGTTGTATGAGTTGACCGCCTGGATGCAGGAGCAGTTGGCGATTATCGGTGCACATATCGACGGTGTCTATTATTGTCCACACCATCCCGAAGCGAGCGACCCCTATTATCGCCAGGAGTGTTTGTGCCGTAAACCGCAGCCGGGAATGTTGGAGCAGGCAATTGCCGAATGGGAGATTGATCGGG
>NZ_RXIU01000294.1 GCF_004217665.1 Candidatus Magnetaquicoccus inordinatus
CCCCCCCCCACCAGCAGAGCCAGGGAGAGAATGGTCAGCCGGAGAGAGGCCAGCCAAGCCAATGCGGTATCCAATCCGACGGTTATTTACAGGTACTCTTCATCCAGTTGACATCGTTGTTGGTGCCGGACCAGCCACAATCCGCTGCCAGCCAACTCCCACTCTTCTTCCAGTTGACGATCCGCAACGCCGCATCCAGGTAATAGGGAGCCTGGGTAAATTTGCTGTATGCGGTACCCACCTTGGTATTGGCAGGCTGCCCGCCCTCCGCCCCCACGGAATTCAGGTTGACCAGAAAAGCCTTGTTTTTCCAGCCATGGGGTACCGCCGCATGACACCTGGCACACTTGATACCAGAGGTGATCTTGTCGGCATGATAACCGTGCAGGTTATTGTCCTTGTCACAACAAAACCCGCTCTTGATGCTCTGTCTTGTGGCATAGTTGGTATAGTTGTGACACTTGAAGCAGAGGTCATCCTGTTGATTGAGACCGGTATTGAGATCCCAATCTCCCTTGAGGATAAAATTTTTGCTGGAGCCGTGCGGTCCCCAAGGTTTGCCGGAGTTGGGCGCAGAGACCCCATTGGCCGTGGCGGAACCGTGACAATCGGAACAATACATGGTGAGGTTGCCGACATCCGTATTGACCCGGTTCCAGGGGGCCAACCACATGGTGTTGCCCAGCCCACCTCGCACCGCCAGGGTGCGTCCCGTGGGAAAGAGCACCGGGTGCCAGGAGCCATGGTTGCCCCCCGGCTCTCCCTGGTCTGCGCCGGTCAGCCCATCGTTGGCCTTGGCGGCGAACTCCATTCCCTGGTTGGTATAGCGGGTCAAACCATTGGTACCGGAGAAGGTCCCGCCGAGAAAAGAGCCCAATTGCGGCCGGGTATTGCTCACTTGATAGAGCTTGTCGTCATTGTACCCATAATCCGAGTGGCACTTGAGGCAGATCTGATATTCCCGTGTCACATACGCCGCAGTACGCAGCGTGCTGGCCCCCGTTCCCCCATCCCCTTTTTTGACCGTATAGGAGGTGGGCAGAAGTGACAACCGCACGCACGGTCAACAACAGACTCCCCAAGCCAAACAGCGAGAGGCCAACCAGAAACAGGGGGGTGCGCAAAATGGGCAGATAGTTGTTCATCACCGCCGGATTGCCCGGCGGGTCCGCAGGGAGGGCAATCCAGGGGGAGAGCAGGAGCAGTATGGTCCCCAGAGAGGCCAGAGACCAAGCCACCTCTCCCATCCGCCCCCACCGGGAGCCCCCCACCAGACTCCAGAGCAGCCCGGCAAAGGCCAGAAACCAGACCAGCACAGAGAGGTTGACGTGCAGCGCGATGGCGGTGGAAAAAAAGTGGGGGCCTCCCAGCCAGGAGGCCAACTCCACGGTACGGAGCAGAATCAGGATAACGGCAAACAGACTGGAGGCCAACAAGGCCGCAACCCCCAACAGCAGCCAACGCAGTGCCAAACGGGGGGGAGACAACCCATCCGGGGGAACAGAAGAGGGATTCATGGTATCAGACGACGCCCTGATGAGGAGCCCGAGACACAAAAGGGATGCCAAAAAAGGTGACAAAGGCGACGATAAAAATGGCCCAGGTCAACCCGGCGGTCAGACGATGAGAGGGGGCAAAGAGCGGGCGCACATGGAGGGTGACCGCCAGCAGCAGCCAGGTAATCAGCGACCAGGTCTCCAGGGGATCCCAGAACCAATACCGCCCCCAGGCCGCCTGAGCCCAGATGGCCCCGGCCACCAGCATCAAGGCGTCAAAAACCAACCCGATGGCCAGAAAGCGATAGGCCAGTTCATCCAGGCTGTGGTTGCCGGGCAGTGAGGCAAACCAGCGGGAACCGGTCGCACTCCCCCGCAATAAAATCACGCTGGCCAAGCCGACGGCAATCAGCAGGGCACCCATGAAAATTTTACCGAAACCGATATGAATATAGAGCCACACGGTATTGTAGGTGGCAGGGAGGAGATTGTCGCCGGGATCGGCCAGCAACATCCAACCCATCATCATGAAGAGAATGGGCAGCACAACCGCCGCCATGGGCCGCAGGACGGGAAACCGCCAAAAGGCCAGGAAGAAGGCTACCATCAGGCTCCAGACATTGCTGGAGAGAATTTCAAACTGGGTCCCAAACGGGCCATGCCCCAACCGTTCCCAGCGCAATCCCAGGGAGAGGGTATGGGCCAGGATGCCCGCCAGCGACAGGATGGCGATGCTCTTTGCCGGTCTCTTGCCCAGGAGCGTCGCCAGGATGGCCAGCACCCCGGCCGCCAGATAGAGCAGCAGGGCCAGCCAGAACGACAGGAGTTCCTGATCCACCGCAGTCGTCATCGCTTATCGTTCCACCGTGTACCAGGGTTTGCGGGCAAATTTGCCAAAAAAGTGAAGCAGCAGACTGGCAATCGCCACCAGGGCAGCGGCCAGCAACCAGGGGATGGCCGGGTCATAAAAGAGGGTGTATCCCATCCAGGTTTCCAATCCTTCATACAGCAGAGTCCCTTCCGGCAGGAGCCACGCATCTCCTGGTTTCAGGTCGCGACTCTCCTCCCGCAGGGTCACCCGCAGGAGATGCGGCACCCCCCGGACAAAGCGGGAGGGGCGGGCGAGATCCGGCACCGGCTGTTCCAGTTGCAGCATGACCAGAGCGGTAATGGAGGTACCTGGGAGGGTCCAATCGTTGGAGGCCCCCGGCCCCAGGCTCAGATCCGGCAGATGGACAGTACCCCGATACGAAGAGGCGGCCAAAGCGGGCTGCCAGGAAAAGAGCGGGGCATAGCCGAAATGGCGACTGGGATAGATGCGATAGCCCTGAACGACCAGCGGGATATTGTCCCCGATAACCCCCTGGTGGCCCACCTTCCGGGCATCGAACCAGCGGATGGTGTTGCGGGTTGGCCCCCGCACACCGCCGGTCGCAAAATCCACATCCACCGCCTCATTGATAAAATCGATCTGATCCAGGGTGTTGAGATGCCAGGGTCCCTGTTCCGAGGCCAACAGCCTGCCCGCAAACCGCTCCCCCGCCGACAGTTCAAACTGCCCCTTGAAATAGGTCAACCGGGAGAAGGCCGCCAGCAGCACGATCACCAACAGTGCCAAGTGAAACACCTGCAGGGCCATCCGACGGCGGAAGGCAGCGGTAAAAAAGAGGACCGCCACCAGATTGATACCCAACAGAGAGAAAGGGACGGCCAACACCAGGGTGGGCGCGACCCCCAGACGGAGCACCAGCAGACCCCCCCCCACCAGCAGAGCCAGGGAGAGAATGGTCAGCCGGAGAGAGGCCAGCCAAGCCAATGCGGTATCCAATCC
>NZ_RXIU01000295.1 GCF_004217665.1 Candidatus Magnetaquicoccus inordinatus
GCACACAACCCATCCAGCAATTTGTCCTGAGTATCGCTCAATTGGGCAGGAAATCCGTACCGTTTAAGCCATGCACGCTGTTGCTTTGGATCATCCGCAACAGGCCAATACCACTTGGGCAATTGGAACATCATGGCCAAGTTCTGGCGCGTGGGATGGCGCAGATTCTGGCTGATGGCAGACTCCTCCTCCAACTCTTCTCCTTTTTTCTCTTTGGCTGTCGGGAGAGCGCTTTCTTTGGTGACAGTTTTGATGGCGGGTGGCAGTACTGTGCCGGTTATGCTGAGCATTTGGCGCAAGATTTCCCGCTTGGAATCCTCGACTGATTTTTGCGGTACCAGGGTATCGGCGATTTGCTCAACCACCTCCCAATACGGATGGTGTCTGCCAAGGAAATAGCCCTGTGGGACAGGTTCGTCCGAAGTTGCCAAGTGCGGGGTGTACGGCAGCAGAAAATAGGGTGGCAACAACTCTGCCCGTTCGCCGGTTTTGACCGCAAGACGATTTTTTTCCAGAATGCCCATGGCCTTTTCCAGGGATTGTCTTGCTTGCGGATCATCCATGTAATGGGCTGGCACCGGCCCAAAAGCTACCAGCAGTTCCGAGGAATAATACAACGGGGGCACTCGCTGTGGCCGCAGCTTTTGCAGCGTAAGGTCCAACCCTTCCAGGTTTTGATGGTTCAGACCAGAGACCAGCACCACCCGCTCGGCCAGATACCCCATGGCCAACTCTTCCATGGCCAGATACCCGGTGCGACAGTCGATCAAGAGAAAATCGATGCCCGATTGGCTGGGATGATCCTCCAGGCGGAATGATTCCAGATCCTCCCGGATCAGGCGGGCAAAATATCGTAACGCTTTTTGCTCTGGCTCCTCGGACTCGCTGGCCTCTGCAGAGGGTATCGGTACCTTTTGCGACTCTTTGACCGGATCGACTTGCGGCAAGGCCACACTACCCGACGGCAACACCATCATCCGCCCCTTGCTCCCCCAGCGATTGCTCCCTTTGGGTGGCTTGAGCTGACGCAGCATAAGACTGGGCGGAAAAAATTGAAAAGTGCTCTCCTCCAGATTCTGCGTCATATAAAAGGTTGTCAAGAGATCGCTGATACCCAATTTATGGTATTCATTATTTTTGCGTGGTTTTTCTAGCCAGGGGTGCAGGCTGATGCCCGGCGCATGCAGATCCATGTCCAGCAAGGCCACAACATAACCCTTGCTCGCCCAATAGTCGCCCAGATGAAACATCAAGGAAGAACGACCAACACCGCCCTTAAAGGAGTAGAACGTAAAAATTCTCATGGCACTCTTTGGGTAGACTTCAGAAAGAGATGGCTCAGTTAAAAACTGACCAATTTTGCCACTGAAGGAATCGGATAAGTAAAATCTTTCCTTCCTCCATGTGGCATGGCTGCGATCTTCGCCAAGTTATCGACTATTATGCAACGTGCCTTTTCCTGAGCGTCGACCTCATCTGCCTCTGACTCCAGTGGATCATAATCGGTCAACACCTCTTGAGCGCGGGGGCCAAGAGTGATGATCTTCTCCTTTTTGTAGCGCTGACGCACCACCAATTCCCATCCCTCCAACTGAGTCAGAATACGGGAGAGGTTGGACGGACCAATCTGGGGAAAGGCTTCCGCCACCTGCTGCTGAGTCATTTTGCCACGAATTCTCAGCAAATCCAGAATCCCCGGCACATACAGACGATTTTTGACACCTTCTGGAATGGCCGTATCCAGCACCGACAAGCGATCTTCCAACAGATCACTAAAAGCCCGCCAGCGCACCGCATAAGGCTTGTCTAGGGCATTAAATTTTTCCGCCCGGAGAGGATGAATCACGCGCAACAAATGTTGATTCAAGGCGTCAAACTCCTCGGCACCAGCATGGTCCCGCAGCAGGCGCGCCAGTCGAACCCGGTAGGCATGATCCAGCAACCCGGCTTCATGGTCATCAAACTCTGTCATTCCCTTCACAGCGCGCAAAATCTGCTCCAATGCCTCTGGAGCTTGTGCCAACCAAAGAGGATGGGCATAACGCAGAATAAAAGGGGTGTCAGAGGCGTTCATGGACTCATTTTCCATAATCTGTCAATAGAAACAATTGTAGAACAATTTACCATACCCGAACGAAGCTGTCAGCCATCGCTGTCATGACAGGCTCAGTTTTTTCAGACGAGATGCCGGAATAACCCAGTCCGGTTGGCAAGCGCCATCCGCTGCAGGGTAGACAAAACCATGACTTATCTTTGATGCAAACGTTTGATCCGGCGTTTGGTTGGCAAGCAGGATCCGAGCCCCGCATTTGTTGTGCACATGTTTTGCTTGGTCTGCATGCGCCCGAACACCACTATCAAAACTCATGGATGGCACCAGTAACCAGTCGGGGGCCAACGTCTCCAACATCTTGACTACGTCGCCATCTTCTTCGCAAAAATCACGACATATCAGCAATGCGAACACCCCTATCGAGGTTCGCCACAGCGTGACTTTGCTACCGGGGGTAATCTGTTCATGGCACAGTTTGTCCGAACCAAAAGCTCGCAGCTTATCGTGCCTCAAGATTTCGTTTCCAGAACCGTCACACAACCAAGATCGATTAAAAGGATATTTGTTATTCTTTAAATCGTCAACCTCATGATAACTTCCCGGAACCACCAACAAAAAACCGGGCTCTTCTTGATCCAACCACCCCAGCATCTTGTTGCGCAACTGACGACACAGCGACAGTTCCGGCATGATCACAATGTGGGCAGCCGCCACTTTGGCCTGCTCCAAGGAAGTGCGGATCGAAAGCCACCGCTTGCCTGGATCGTCCAGTCGTTCACTGGTGCACTTATTCTGCCCGATTCCTGGCCACTTCGGCACCACCCCATCGGGAAACGTGCCAAGCCAAACCCTTAATTCACTACCAATCCTTATTCTCAAGTCACGGGCAAGACGATTGGAATGGGCCACAACAATTTTGAGCTTGTATTGCTCTTGATCAGCAGAAACAACAGGATACGGTTCAAAAACCGCTGGCACAATCATATGATGACGCAACCAGTTGCGCAAATGGCCACGCTGTGAAACATGCGCATGCTTGGACGATAATGAAACAGCACGTTTAAAAACTAGTGGGCCGACAAAGCTGACCTGACAGTCTTTCGTTAATCTGTTACACTCCCCCGCTTCAGGGGATTCGGGCGGGAGTGTGTGACATGATCAAGTATGTGGTACGTCTGACGCTGACAGAGCGGAAGAGGTTGGAGGAATCAATCAGCAAGGGCCGAGCAGCAGCATCCGTTCTTCTGCGTGCCAGGATCTTGCTCAAGGCG
>NZ_RXIU01000296.1 GCF_004217665.1 Candidatus Magnetaquicoccus inordinatus
CTACCTCCGCTGCCTCTACCCCATATAATCCAAACTCGCGAATCCCAGGCGAATCTATCACCGCTCCACCATCCGGTAAATGATACCAGGAGGTCACCGTCGTCGTATGCCGTCCCTTGCCACTCCATTGGCTAATCTCTGCAATCTTGATGCTCTCCGCACCTACCCACTCCGCCAATAACGAGGATTTGCCCGTACCCGATTCCCCTACCAATACCGATATGAATCCACGCATCCCTGACGCCAACTCCGCCATGCCACGCTTGTCGCGCGTCGAGACATAATAGACCGCATAGCCCATCTGCCGATAATGGGCAAAACGTGCCTCCGCCTCGGCCACATCCGCCAATAAATCAATCTTATTGACCACAATTGCCGCCGCAATACCAGCTACCCCAGCCGCCACCAAATAACGATCCAACAATCCCATGTTCGGCTCGGTGGCCGCAAAAACAATCCAAATCCGCTGCACATTGGCCGCTATTACCTGTAAACGCTGTCCCGCCAACGGCCTTTGCAACAACGATTGACGCGGCAAAATGCGATTGATTACCCCCTGACCATTGGCCGCACGCATCCATAATATCCGATCCCCACACACCGGCTCCCCAGTCGAACTCTTGCGCACCGCACAACGAAACCTCTCACCTTGCCCATCCTCTACCTCAATGTTCAAGCCATAATGGGCAATCACCAACCCCTCCTCCTCGGGGCCAAAAGCCTCCCGACCCAAACAACGCAACAACTCCTCCCCATGCACCGCCATGCTGCTCGAACGCTTATGTTCCGTATGGGCAATCTGACCCCGTTGCCGCTCCGATAAATCTCTTGATCCCCGCTTCTTGCGTATCATAAACTCTGGCCTCCCTCCGCGCGCATAATCCGCCCTGGCAGCAGGACTGGTTTCGCTTTATAGTCCTCTCCTTCCCGTCCTACAAGGAGATCATTCATGGATTCCTCCCTATTCATCACCACCGCCGCCGGCTTCGAGCCCCTCCTCGCCAACGAATTGCGTCAACTGGGAGCCTCCGCCATCCGTCCTGGTATCGCCGGTGTTGCCTGTCTCGCCTCCCCGCACACCACCATGCGCATCGCCCTCTGGTCGCGCGTCGCCAGTCGCATCCTTCTGCCCTTGGCCAAAATTCCCGGCCTCGACAGCACCGCCTTCCACCAAGCCATCCAAGAGATCCCCTGGGAAGAGTATCTGCACAGCCACTCCACCTTCGCGGTCGATTTTACCGGCACCAACAGCCTTTTTCGCCACTCCCATTTCGGCGCGCTCAAGGTCAAGGATGCCATCGTCGATCGCTTCCGCAGTCGCGGCCAAGAGCGTCCCTCGATCAACACCGAACAACCCGATCTGCGCATCCACCTGCGTCTGCAGGCCGATAAAGCCCGCTTGAGTCTCGATCTCTCCGGCAATGGCCTGCATCGCCGTGGCTGGCGGCTGCAACCCACCTCCGCCACCCTGCGCGAAACCCTGGCCGCTGCCATTCTGCTTTTTGCCGACTGGCCACAAATCGCCGCCCAGCAGGGAGCTCTCCTCGACCCCATGTGCGGCTCAGGCACTCTGGTCATCGAAGCGGCCTGGATCGCCGCCAATATTGCACCCGGCCTGCTGCAAAAGAGTTTTGGCTTTCATCGTCTGCCCGGCTTTGACAGCAGCGCCTGGAACGAACTGCGCAGCGAAGCCCAACAACAGGCAGAACAAGGCTTGCGCACGCTGCCCCCTCTCTTTGCCTGGGACCATGATCCCAGCGCCTTGCGCGCCGCCCAACAAAATATTCGCCAGGCTGGTCTCGCCGAACATGTGCAACTGGCGCTGCGTCCGCTGCAACAACTCTCCCGCCAGGATCCTCTGCCCGATTATGGATTGCTGGTGGTCAATCCTCCCT
Organism: Candidatus Magnetaquicoccus inordinatus; assembly: GCF_004217665.1. Classification (GTDB taxonomy): domain Bacteria; phylum Pseudomonadota; class Magnetococcia; order Magnetococcales; family Magnetaquicoccaceae; genus Magnetaquicoccus; species Magnetaquicoccus inordinatus. The sequence continues at coordinate 1,896 of NZ_RXIU01000296.1, forward strand.
ATGGTGTGCGCCAGGAGGAGGAGGAAAGCTTGCCTCTGCTCTACCAGCAACTGGGCGAAAAGATGCGGCAGGTGACCCCCCATTGGCAGCGGGCACTCTTTACCTCCCGTGCCGAGCTGCTGAAAAATGTCGGCCTGCGTCCCGCACAGGATCTGCTCCTGCATAATGGTCCTTTGCCCTGCCACCTCTGGATCTTTGCCCCAGAAAAACAAGTAGACCCACAAAAACAGCAAGAGAGCAACCATTTTGCCAACCGTCTGCAAAAAAATTGCAAACAATTGCTGCCCTGGGCACGTCGGGAAGACATCAGTTGTCTACGCCTCTATGATGCCGACATGCCGGAATATGCGGCTGCCATCGACCTGTATGGCGAATGGGTCCATTTCCAGGAGTATCAACCTCCCAGCACCATCGCCGCCGACAAAGCCAGCCTGCGCGCCGCAGAGATGCTCCATGGCATCACCCAGGTGCTGCAGATTCCTCCCGAACGAATCATCAGCAAACTGCGCCATATGCAAAAAAAGAATATGCAATATGGTAAACAAGACAACGAAAACCATTTTATCGCTGTGCAGGAAAATGGACTGCTCTTCTGGATCAACCTCAGCGACTATCTGGACAGCGGCCTCTTTCTCGATCAACGCCTGCTCCGCCAGCAGATTCGGCAGATGGCCCCTGGCAAACGATTTCTCAATCTCTTTGCCTACACCGCTTCGGCCACTGTCTATGCCATTGCCGGTGGCGCCCTCTCTACCACCTCTGTGGATCTCTCCCGCACCTACCTCGCCTGGGCCGAACGCAATTTGACTTTGAACCAGTTTGCCCTCCAGGAACAGCACCAACTGATTCAGGAGGACTGCCTGCAGTGGATCCAACACGATCGCCAACTCTATGATCTGATCTTGCTTGCTCCCCCCACCTTCTCCAACTCAAAACGGATGGCCAACCATTGGGAGGTCGATCGGGATCATCCCACATTGATCAACCACTGTTGCCAACGCCTGGCTCCCGGCGGCACGCTGTTGTTTATCACCCATGCCCGTCGTTTCCAGTTGCAGACCGATAAGCTCTCCCCAAAACTGCAGATCCAGGAGTGCAGCCGACTCACCCTGCCGCGAGACTTTCAACGCAATCCCCATTTTCATCGCACTTGGATGATGAAAAGATTATAAACAGCAAAATGTTATCTCAATCAATTCCAAGAGTACAACGCCCCACCTGTCCAGACACAGGGCAATCGCATTTGCCAATCTCCTCACTGTTGCTACAATCGAAACTGTGCATGTCGGGCGTCCGCCCTCCCAAAGAGTGCCCCTGCGGGGCACAAATCTGTGCGGCGTGCGCGAATGCTTAAGCATTCGCTTTTGTGAAACGCCGCACATTACCAGCAGGGCTTTGCCC
>NZ_RXIU01000297.1 GCF_004217665.1 Candidatus Magnetaquicoccus inordinatus
CAAGCTGTGCGGGTTGGCGCGCATTTTTGCGCCAATTCGTACAGCATCCCCATGGGGGTAGAGCTGGCGAGTCATCGCAAACCGGGTAGACCTAGCAAGCCAGCATGAACCTGAATAGTTACCCAAATAAAAACATTTTAATAGCAAACAGCCCGCCGAACCAGGGTTCTGCACCTTATCCCTTGCACCAATGCGGATACAAGCAATTACCAGTACAGGGAGCAAGGCAAATTCTGTGTTTTTTGCAAATTTGCGACTTCACAATTTCTCCAAAATGGTGATACACTGCGGCAATTGTACTATTATAACAACCTACTTGCACTGGATAGCTCGCCATGTCCCTCGGCAAATTTCGCACCATACTCTTTAACTTTCTTCTGGGTCGCAAACGGGCCGACTACCATGAAAAGAAAGGTACCGAATACCAGAAAGCCAATGCACAACGCCCGGGTGTCTCCGTAAGCCGCCGTGGTCTGCAGTGGGAGGTGTTACGTGATGCCGATGGCCCCAAACCAGATTCCACCAGTCAAGTACTGGTCCATTATCGAGGAACACTGATTAATGGCGTGGAATTTGACAGCTCTTATGCACGCAATCAACCCCTCAACATCAGCCTGATGGATGTCATTTCCGGCTGGCGTGAGGGGCTGCAAATGATGTCGGTGGGAAGCCATTACCGCTTTGTTATTCCCCCAGATCTGGCCTATGGTGTAGCAGGGGCTGGTCTATTGATTGCGGGGAATTCTACTTTAATTTTTGAAGTGGAGCTGCTGGAAATTCCCTCTTCATAACTATAAGTGCCATATTCCCCACTATTTTTTGCCATGCTTGCCCCAGACATCCGGGGCGGCGCCATCCAACAGATCATGACAACCGGTGCACTTGCCCTGAATATCCTCCAAGGCTTTGAGCACCGGTTTTGCGGAACCGCCATGCTCTACATGCTGCAGGGAGGTGGTCTGGAGCGTGCGCATCGACTTTTGGCATTGATCAGCCAAGCGATCAAAATCAGCCGGTTGCAGATGAGCGCTGTCACCATGCTTTTTATGTAAAAAGCTTGCTTCTGCAGCATGCCAGTCCATTGGTCCCAACAAGCCAAAGGTATGGATCAAAGCATCGGCATGGCGTGCCAGGTTGCGACTATACTTAAAATCCTGTGATGCCAGTTGGCGAATGGTATCGGCATGTGTGCGCAACAAGGAGATAACCGACTGCACATATTGCTCTCGTTCAGAAGCCAGTGCTGCTCCGCTCATCCCTGTTGCCATTGCTAACAGTGTCACAAGCAAGCCAGCACGACGAGACAACTTGAAATCCCTATTTTTGTCCCTATTCATCATTCCCTCACCCCTATCGATCAACTGCTATAAAAATCTCAACCCTGGATAGTGCGAGCTCTTTTACTCCTGGTACAAACCCACACTGAGCGATTACGTGCTGCAGGACAATCAATTGTTCTCAGCTACTGGTTCCTTGGGCTCTTCATGAACGATGCCGGAGTGGCAATCGACACATGTTTTGTTCCCCTCTTTCATCATGCGCTCATGTTTGCTGGCCGCTGAACGATCCTGGCGGGCAAAGAGCATCGATTCATAACTGTGGCACTGCCGACACTCTTTTGAATCACGCTGGCGCATGTTTTCCAATACCTGTTGCGCCAAGCGGTAACGCGCTTTTTCAAAAGCTTCCGCATCTGGATAGGTACCAATCACATGATGATACAGATGCCGTCCACCCACAATCACCTTATCCAGCAGTTTATCCACATAATCCATCACCCCTTTGCCATGGGGAATATGACAACTGGCGCAAACCACACGCACACCTGACGGATTTTTATAGTGGGTACTCTGTTGATACTCCTTGTACACCCCATCCATCTCATGGCAAGAGATACACATCTCCAGACTGTTGGTAAAGCCATCCATGATCAAAAAATGGAACAGCGCAAAACCAAACACCCCTGCTGCCAAACCGCCCGCAAAAATTCCCCATAACCGCCATCGACTACCCGAATGTACCTTCTGCTCTTGACTTTGCGTTGCCACGAATCGACTCCTTGCCGTTAGATCGGAAATCCTATTTTTTTCTCCATACTCTATAAATTTTTTGCAAAAAGCGCAAAACGAATTTGAAAAAAATATTTTTCCCCCTCCCAGGAACAGAAAGTCACAATTCTGGCCACAGATTTTCTGTCATCCTGCACGCACACATAAAAAAAGGGAGGCTGTAAAGCCTCCCCTCTTTTTGCTGACCACACACCAGCCTTAACGTTTTGAGTATTGTGTACTCTTACGAGCCTTGTGCTGACCATATTTTTTGCGTTCGACGGTACGAGAGTCGCGGGTCAAGAACCCTGCTTTTTTCAATACCGCACGATGCTCAGGCTCATAGATGATCAAGGCTTTGGAGATGCCATGCTTGATCGCCCCGGCCTGACCGGAGATCCCTCCACCATTGGTGGAGACCACCACATCAAACTTATCTTCCGTCTCAGTCACTTTGAAGGGCTGACGAACGATCATGCTCAAAACATCCCGACCAAAATATTCGCTCAACTCCCTCTTGTTGACCGTAATTTTGCCGGAACCGGCCATGATCCAAACTTTCGCCACAGCCTCTTTGCGCTTGCCGGTCGCGTATGTTGCATTCGCCAAAGACATAACACACACACTCCATCTTGATCTGGGATATACCCAGGGGCGTGAATACCTTTACTGCTTATCCATCTCCAGGGCAACCGGTTGTTGCGCTGCATGGGGATGGTTTGGACCCTTGTAAATCTTTAATTTGCGGAACATCTGCCTACCGAGTTTGTTTTTGGGCAACATGCCACGAATGGCTGTCTCAATTGCCCGTTCGGGATGCGGACCAGCCAACAAACCCTCCGCATTGATCGAACGCAAACCACCCGGATAACGGCTGTGCCGATAATACATTTTGTCGCTCATTTTGCTTCCGGTCAACCGAACCTTTTCAGCATTCACAACGACAATAAAATCACCGGTATCCATGAATGGTGTGTAGATCGGTTTATGCTTGCCGCGCAAGCGGCGTGCCGCTTCACTTGCCAGCCGACCCAACACAACGCCTTCTGCATCGATCAGGCACCACTGACGGGTGATATCTTTAGGGGTAGCCATGAAGCTTTTCACGACGCTTACTCCTTGCAGCCTATAAAAAAAACTTCCTGGCAGTGTCCTACTTTCCCACATCTTGAGATGCAGTATCATCGGCGCTGAGGAGCTTAACTACCGAG
>NZ_RXIU01000298.1 GCF_004217665.1 Candidatus Magnetaquicoccus inordinatus
CAGCAAAGCATCCCCCCTGCCCGACTCAGAGCGACTCTGCCCTCTCTGCATCAGCAGGCCAGAAACGGCGGCGCAACAGCGGCGGCAGGCTTCCCGACAAAACCACAGCCGCACAAAACCCAAGCGGCGCCCAAACATCCTGAATAGAGACCTTTGTATCCTGCCCCTCCTGCCAGTGCGCACTCACCCTCTCTGCCGGTTGTTCTGGATCAACAGTCAGTGCAAAGCGCTGGCTATGCTGGGCAATAGTTCCTCCCCAACACTTGATATATGCCTCTTTGCGTACCCAACTGGTGAAAAATCCTGCTGCAATCCTGGCTGGTGGCAGGCGGGAGAGAGCTTCGCTCTCTTGTGGATGAAAAAAGCGCCGCGCCAAACGCAACCTATACTCTGGATCATCTCTGCGCACACGCTCCAGATCGATACCAATCTCGCGCTGCCAGGCCACTGCCACCCCCAACCAGGAGCCGGAATGGGCCAGATTAAATTTGAGAGCCGCATAGGGCTCACCTAACAAGGGCTTTCCCGCCGGTGTGCGCACAATCGGCAACTCCCTGGCACTGCAGCCCGCATAACCACTGACAATCCGCCGCACACTTGCCCGCACCCGCAACGCCAGCACACGCGACTCCTCTGCTCTGATCCTGGCAAGCCTCTCCTGCTCCTCCTCAGATACATAGAGCCTTGTCTGCTCCTCTGTCTCCGGCAACTCCTGCAATGGGCAATACCAAAGATGCAGCTCATCAGCGGCTAAAGAATAGCGCACTTGTTCTCCTCACCCTCCCTGAACAACTGCCTGGGCGACAGCCACTCCACCGCAGAAAAGGAGCGACTTACAGCAAACAACTGTTGTAAAAACAGCCAACCCTGGCGATCCATGATGCGGTGGTGGGTAAGAATACCCAATGGCTCCCGCAGATCCACCTCACCCAAACGACGTTGTCGCAACTTGTGCAGCAAACGCTCGAGCAGCCAATCTCTCCGCTGGATCCTCGGGGGATCCTGCGTCCAATCCATCAGATCCAGATGGGCATTATAACGGCGCACCCCCCCCTTCTCCTGGAGAGTTGTCGGCAAAACACCATATTGCGAAAGCCCGATAAAACCGGCACGTTGCAACAAAAAGATACGCTCTTCCGGATAGTTATTCCAAGGAGGAACAAAAACCGGCAAAAAACTCTCGGCAAAAAGCTGCTGCAAGCGTCGCATGCCCTGCTGCAACTCCTGGGCGACCTCCTCCTCTGCACGCTCTAAAGCAAATTCACTCTGGCCTTTGCCTGCTGGGTGATGATTGGTATGGGCATACCCATGTTGACAAAAAAAGAGCTGTCTGCTCTGCACATTGGCCGCCAACAAACGCTCACTCGCCCTGACTGGAATGACCGCCAACAATACCGGAAGCGCATACTCCTCTGCCAAATCCTGCAAGCGCTGATAATTGGCCGATGGTGCAGTCAAATCATCATCCCGCCACCATAACTGGCAACGCCTGCCTGCCTCCTGCCAAAGTTGCCACTCCTCACGCAACGGTGCAAACAACAACTCAGTAGCGGACGCACTCCACACAGGTACAGTCAAAGAGGTCAGGGTACAATCGGCCAGACGCCAGACTCCCATAAAACAGCCCTCCTCCTCTGTGCCATCCGCCAGCAACTGCAATGGAGCGGGCAAAGAGAAGGGGGGACGGGTCAAATCGAGACGCCGCCACTGCCCGGTGACATTTGCCCGATTGCTGGCCCCAGGATAGGTGGTAGCCAACAAATAGCGTGATCCACTTTTTTTGCACTGAACCAACACCTCTCTGGCTTGCTGCAAAGAGAGCCAGGACAACACATGACGACACAATATGGCATCCATGCACGGCAAAGGGTCGCGCGTCAGATCGGCAACCTTGAAATAATAGTGGGCATGCTGGGCAAAGAGCTGCTGATTATTGCTAATCAGCTCGGCAACACAATCCACACCCAAATAGAGATCCAAAAGTGCCTCATCCATCCATGCCAACCAGTTGCCATCACCGCACCCTGCATCCAACAGAGTACGAATGGTCCACCGATGCACAAGCTGTTGCAAATGCTCGCGCCAATGTTTGGTCTTGCGCCACAACGAGCGACTCCCGGAGCGACTCTCCACCCCTCCCCAACGACCAGCCTGGTAGATGTCGGTAAAAATTTTCCGACTCTCCCTCTCTTCATCACTCAGCAGATCCGGCGCAGGAAAGCGGCCATCCAAGGCCCGTACACCAATTTTGCGTCGATTCAAATCAATATCCGCATAGCGCTCATACTCTGCCACGCTGCGCTCGTTACCCAAAGAATAGCTGTCCATCTCCTGAATGACCGACGGATCAGAGCTCGGCTCCATCCCCAACAAGTGCAATCTTCGCTGCTGCGACAACTGCTGCAGGCGCCACCACTCTCCAGGATGATCATCCCAGTGCCGTGCCCGCTCTTGCAAACCATAATTATGGTAAACAACAATCTGATTTGGGACAAAAAAATCATAGCCATGCGTCCATAAACGCACTGCCAGAGTCAACTCCTCCCCATAAAAATAGAGGTAAGGATCATAAGGCACTTCAGAAAGCATGCTTTTTTCGGCAAAGATAAAGGCGGCAGATAAAAAAGCGCTGGGCCTGGGCGAGGATAACTGCATAGCCGGATCCAACGTCCCTGAACGCTGCACCAGATTGCCATCGCTTTTGAAACGTTCCGCACGAATAAAGGGTAATCCGGTAGCAATCCGCTCATCAGGTGGATTATAGGGAGGAGGTAAAGTGGATAATACCGGCTTATGGGCAGGACAATTGTGCCACATCTGCAATAATGTGACATCCCAGGCAGCTTCAAAGCGCATGTGGCTATCGATCTGCAAATAAAAATCTTCTCCAGCATAAAAACGGCTTTGAATCCAATGTCTGGCCCAACAAGGCCCCCGACTGCGCGAGGCGGCCACCACCTCGCCACGCACCTGTTCTGCCCGACAAAGAATCTGCGTATACGCGCTGCCATCCCGATCCCGATCAATCTGCCACAACACTCCAAGAGCAAGCCGCTCTGGATGGGCAGCCTTGGCAAACAGGTCTGCTATAGTGGCAGCACACTCCCGATCCCGATAACTGGCAATCGATACAAAAATGGTGGCATTGTGCACTCGATTCACGACTCATCCTCACAACCAGCAAAGCATCCCCCCTGCCCGACTCAGAGCGACTCTGCCCTCTCTGCATCAGCAGGCCAGAAACGGCGGCGCAAC
>NZ_RXIU01000299.1 GCF_004217665.1 Candidatus Magnetaquicoccus inordinatus
ACGGTTTGCGTTGCTGCGGTACCGCAGCGATAGGGGCCGCAGCAGCATTGGCGGCTGCCGTATAACGGCGTGGCTGCTGTTGCGCGCCCGGAGCAGCATAGGGGGGCTGCCCATAATGGGGTGCCTGGGGATAGTGTGAAGAAGCTGCCGCACCCTCCCGCTTGTTGGTGGGGAAGGCCACCTTCTCTGCCGTGCCAATGCCCGTCGCCACCACTGTAACCCGGACAGTATCCTCCATGGCCTCATCCAATACGGCACCAAAAACGATAATGGCATCTTCGTGGGCCATATCCCGGACCACCGTGGCCGCCTCGTCAACCTCCTGCAGGGAGAGATTATATCCACCGGTAATATTGATCAAAACACCCCGTGCGCCATGAATAGAGACATCATCCAACAAGGGGCTGGAGATGGCATGGGTCGCCGCATCCAAAGCCCGCGTATCCCCACTGGCCTCGGCAGCGCCCATCATGGCTTGCCCCATCTCATCCATGACCGTGCGCACATCGGCAAAGTCCACATTGATCAGACCAGGAACCGTGATCAGATCCGTAATACCCCGCACCGCCTGATTGAGCACATCATCCGCACGGCGAAAAGCCTCCAGGATGGTGGTGTTTTTGCCCACCACACCCAACAACTTTTGGTTGGGAATGGTGATCAGGGTGTCCGCATACTTGCGCAGCTCTTCCAAGCCCTCTTCGGCAAACCGATAACGCCGCTTGCCCTCAAAGTTGAACGGTTTGGTGACCACGGCTACCGTAAGAATACCTAACTCTTTGGCGATGCGCGCAATAATCGGCGCGGCGCCAGTACCGGTACCCCCACCCATGCCCGCCGTGATAAAAACCATATCCGCCCCGATCAGACTGTCACGCAGTCGATCCTGGCTCTCTTCTGCAGCGCGCATTCCCACTTCCGGCTTGGCACCTGCCCCCAAACCGCGCGTGACATTTTCACCGATTTGAATCCGAGTAGGGGCCAGATTGCGGGCCAATGCCTGGGCATCGGTGTTGGCAACGATAAATTCAACCCCATCCAACTGGGATTGAATCATGTTGTTGATCGCATTACCGCCACCCCCGCCAACACCTACAACCTTAATCCGTGCATCCAGATGATTGACCTGTTCATACTCTTCGATGATCATCGAAATCCCCCAAGGAGAAAGACCTTCTTACCCAACAGCGCGCCACCGATGCACGGAAACACGCCGAATTTTCGTTTAGTTGTCGTATAACTAACTAAGAAACTAAGAAACTAAAAAATATCACCCAGCCAGGAGCGCATACGATGGAAAATTCCTTGCACGGACGGGCTGTTCCCTTGCGGGGCCATTTGCCGGGAAATCTCCTTTTCGTTACGACTGGCAAACATGACCAAGCCGACAGCAGTCGCGTAGACCGGACTGTTGACCACATCCGTCAAACCGCCGATTCCCTGGGGTGTGCCACGGCGGACCGGTTTGTTGAAAACCTCCTCCGCCAATTCGACCATACCCTCGGTGATGGATGAACCACCCGTCAGCACCACGCCAGCGGCCAACTGCTCCTCGAAGCCAGAACGGGCAATTTCACGGCTGACCAGAGTAAAAAGCTCCTCCACTCTGGGTTCGATAATTTCAGCCAAAATATGCCGCCCCAGAGAGCGGGACTTGCGGTCACCGATACTGGGAACTTCGATGGTCTCTTCTGGATTGACCAGAGAAGAGAGGGCACAGCCGAATTTGCGCTTGATCATCTCTGCCTCACGGGTAGGTGTGCGCAAACCGACGGCAATGTCATTGGTGAGGTGATCACCGCCGATAGCCAACACGGCGGTATGTTTGATATGTCCTTCGCTGAAGAGCGCAATGTCGGTCGTGCCGCCACCAATGTCAAGTAGACAAACACCTAACTCTTTTTCATCCGAAGTCAGTACAGCCTCGGCAGAGGCCAGTTGCTCCAGGATGATGTCACCCACATCCAGTCCACAGCGATTGACACACTTGATGATGTTCTGCGCCGAAGCAACAGCCCCAGTCACGATATGGACCCGAGCTTCCAGTCGGACACCAGACATGTTTAGTGGTTGCTTGATGCCATCCTGGCCGTCGAGAATATATTCCTGGGGAATAATATGCAGGATCTCACGATCCATGGGAATATTGTGCGCCCTGGCTGCATCCAGAACCCGTTGGATATCGCTGGCCGTGACCTCACCATCTTTGGTGGCCACCACGCCGTTGGAGTTGCCACTCTTGATATGACCTCCGGCAATGCCGGCATACACCATACGAATCTCCACCCCGGCCATCATTTCGGCCTCTTCCACCGCCATGCGCATGCTCTCTACGGTGGAATCAATATCGATCACGACCCCTTTGCGCAACCCCCGTGAAGGATGGGTACCAACACCAATAATATCAAGACGTCCATCAGGCTGCTGGTCGGCGACGATACAACAAATTTTCGTTGTACCGATATCCAAGCCGACGATCAGATTTTGGTCCTGTACAGGCATAGCCTATCCACTCGCAGGAGATTGACAACAAACTACCCAAGGGCCGGGATCATGTTCCCGGATACGTTAAACGCTTCAGGCTCTTCTTACCATCATCGCCCTACTAATGGAAGGGACAATGATCAAAAAAATAACCTTACAGAGCAAATCTCACCATCGCCTTGCCAGAGATGCGCAACTCCACTTGGCGGACTTTGCGATCCAGAATGGCATACTGTTCCTGCAACCGTTTCAGCAGCTCCAACTCCTGATCGATGCGCTGGGAAAGCAGCAACTTGATTCCTTGTTTGGTGTAGAGGGTCCAGCGCCCCCCCGGATAGCTGACGGCTTCCGAGATGCGTCCTTGCAGCCAGGCATGCTTGCTGAGCAGATTGATCAGCCAGACCACTTGTGTCGCCTTTTCTTCACCCGGGGCCGAGACGATGATCGGCAACATCAACGGGTCTTCCTTCTCCATGGGCTTGACGGTGGCGCCATACTCATCGACCAAAAAAAGGCGGTCACCCTCCCGCACCATGCCCACCGCCCTTTTTTCCACCACCCGGATCAGCAGGGTAGAGGGAAACTGTCGCTTGACATGTACCGAACGGATCCATGGCATGGCTTCCAGACGGCTTTGCACATTTTTGGGATGAACCGTGAGCAGTGCCCCTTGCGCAGAGTATCGATAACGGGTTGCAGGTCGGATTTGCCTGTGGCAAAGGGCTGGCAATGCCGGTGGGT
>NZ_RXIU01000003.1 GCF_004217665.1 Candidatus Magnetaquicoccus inordinatus
CATGGCCCCTTCATAAAACAACTGGCCCCCTATGGGGGCCTTCATCAAACCACCCGCTATGCGGGTGGTAGGTGATTTGCCATTAATCAAGATGACTGTATATGGTTGATATAGAGTGGTAGTGAATGATCGGGAGAGTGGGGGTTGTCAATAGTCGTGTAGACAAGCTTTGTAGCATGGCTTTCGCTTTGTGAATAACCCTAGCTCTCCTGGATTCAATGAAAAATATTCCTATTTCACTTACTGCTTAGAAACATCTCTGCCCAGGCGCTTGTCCGGCAGTAATGATGGGTAAGATCTTTTTCTTCGATAAGGCTTCGTCGTAAACCATGTTGGTTAAAACAAAACCTTCTCCTACCACCCCATACGCTGCAACATCTCCGGCCAGGCGCTTGCCCAGCAGCAATAGTGGGTAAAATCTTTTTGTTCGATAAGGCTTTGTCGTAGACTATCGGTTTGTTGTGCCAGAATCTGCTGACTGAGCTCTTTGGGGACCACTTTATCCTTGCCACCCACCCAGTGGCTTTGCCGAATCTGTGCTATCTCCGGCAGGCTCTCTGCTGGGTTGCGCGACTGTGCCAAGGGGGTGTGTTGATGCCAGGCTGTCCAGGCTGCGGTATCCAATGGTGCCGCTACCGTCACCAAACGCTCCGGCTGGAGGGCGCGGGCCAACAGGATGGCCAAGCTGCCACCACCAGAATAACCGACCAAACGCAGGCGCGTCGCCCCAGTCTGCCGCTGCAACTGCTCAATCCCCTCCTGGAGCGCTTGCACTACCTCTGGAGCATAACGGGCGGTGCTCCAATAGTGGGGGCTGCAGTTTTTTCGCTCCGCCTCTTGCACAAATTGACAGGGACGCGCCAGATAGGCAACACTGGGGGAATGATCGGCGATGGCCAACTGCAAAGCCAGCGCCTGCTTGGGCGTGGGATCGTCAGACAAGCGGTTTTCTGTGATCCAGGCTGCACCATCGCCTTCAATATAAACCACCAATAACGGCTCGCCACTCTGCAATCGTACATAACTTTGTAATGTAAAATGGCGCGTCTGCAGCTTCTGCTCCCGCATCTGCCCACTCTCAGCCAGTTGCCGCGCATGCTCCAACCGCGAAGAGCAACCATTCGCCAGCAGCAACAGCAAAAGTGCTAAAACTCTTCCATGACTGAACCAGAAAAGGGTGGCATTCTTGCCTGACATGGTTGCCTGTTTTGCAGAGAGTTTGTGAATAAATCGTCGCCAGCAACTCCACGGGCAAGAGGCAGGCGATTGAGCGACGAGACATATCAAGCAGATAGGCGAGGAGCGAAAGAGCCTGCAACGCCGCCCGTGGGCTGCGCAGCAGATTTATTCACAAACTCAGAGAGCTTATGAAAAGGGTAGCATGCGTGCACTCAACCAATAGTGACACCCCTGCAAACGTTCGCCATAGGCCAGCTCTTGCCACCCTTGCTCACGCAAAATCTGGCGCAAGCTCTCAGGAAGAAGACGCTCCTCCTCTGGTGGGCCCGCTTTGCGACCGGCTTCCCGCTCCGGGCAGGGGGCTTGCGCTCCCCAATCCACAACCAATAACCGACCATCCGGGCGCAAAATGCGCTTGACCTCCTGCAAAGCGGCCAACGCTGGCACCTCATGCAGGGTGAAGGCAATAAAGGCAACATCACAACTGGCGGGCTCCAATTTGCTGTCCAACAGATCCGCCTGCTGCAGTTGCAAATTGGCCTGTGCGGGAAAACGCTGCTTCAGGATCGTCAACATCGCCTCCTGCAGCTCGACCGCAAAAATTTTGCCCTCTGCACCAACCGCTTGCAACAGCGCTTCGGTAAAAAAACCGACCCCACATCCCAGATCGGCTACCTGCATCCCGGGACCAATACCCATCTGGCGCAGCAAGGCCAGAGGATCATCCAGCAAACGACGCTGCGGATCCAACAAATTGGCCGCTTTGGCCGGATCAAAACGATGTTTGGGGTGATGATCGTGCGCCGCCGAGGCCATAGTGTAGATTCCTGAAGAGGGCTGACAAATGGAATATTGCGCAAAGAGCAAAATGCTAACAGATCTCAGTGGACCGCTTCAAGCGCTATCCCCCTGCTGCTTTTCAACTCCGCAAAAGGGATGCGCGGCAGGTTGCGTAACATGGCAACATAACGTGCCCGGTCAAAAGTGTCATGATGCACCTGGATCATGAAAGATTCGTTGGCCATGACGGTGGCAATCAACTGCCGAGCATCCTGGTCGCTGTATCCCTGCGCACACAGACGGCGATAGGTCTCCTGCACTTCAGGTGGTTGACTGGTGCGCAACTGCATGTCTACAGAGTCCATGACAGATTGGTTAGATCGGAAAAAGATTTGATCTCCCATAATGTTACCCTCTTTCTCTACCGCATTGGTCAGGCAATTTTACCGGTGCTTTCCAGAGGTATCTTGCCCAGGCCGCCTCTGGAAACGGCTGGGAGAATGCTCCGAGAACAGTGCCGTGTCAAGGCCCTCTTATCACCGTTAACAGCCCCAAAAACGCAACTCACCGAAGTTCAAAAGCAAACATTCCGCAAAAATATTTTTTGACCTCCTGGAGAGCTTTTGTTACCTTAGCAGGCGTTGCTGATGGCTAAAAACAGAAGAATTTTGATGTTTTTTCTTGTCTCTGGCTTTGTAAAATACATTAATTTTCATGGAAAACATCTATTGAGTCCTCTCTCTTGCTGCTGGCGCCTGGCTTGGGGACATTTTTGTCAAATGTGATATTTGGCACAGTATTTGATTGAATTTCTTTCGATCGGTAGTTGCGGCAACTAAAGGCCGTTTTTGTTCTACACCGCTTTGCGGAGACAGGCTTTTCTTTATGAAAACCAGCATCAAACGTCACACGCTGAAGATTGCCACACCTTTGCTTGCAATTGCCTGCTTTTGTACGTTGGGTGCGGCAGAGAGTTGGAGTGAGGAGGGTGCGGTCTCCAGCTTGCTGATGCGCGATGAAGGGGAGCTGTTGCGCCTGCAGATCGAATCGCGCGTCGGAGTTTTGGCTGGGGCAACCCTTACCGCACGTGGCAGTGAAGTGACGGTCGAGCTGGTGGATGTTGACGCTAAAGAGCTGGCTTCTCTGGTGGACAGCTTGCAACAGCGTCCCGCTTTGCTGCGGGGAGTGCATGTGCTTCCCGGTCGTGACAACAAGGTGCGTCTGGTTTTGCAACTGGCAGCCCCTGTTGCCATTTTTGATGAAACAGTGGTGGCAGCCAGCCAAAATCGTTCCCGCTGGGAGCTGCTTTTGGGACCGGCGGACAGCCGTGCTCCCGATATGGCGCTTGCCCCACCTGCTTTGAGCGCCATGGAGTTGGTCAGTCGTGGGGGGCGCTCCGATTTGATTTTGAGCGGTAGCAGTGGCTTGGTCGCCGAGGTCTATTTTGAGGAAAATCCCCCGCGTTTGTTGATCGATCTGCCGGGGGTGCCACGGGAACAGTTGCTGGCGGTGGCCAACAGTTTTGCGCCGGAAAATAATCTGGTGGTGCGCAATGTGCGCGTGGCGGCGAGTGGTGCCGCTGTGCAGAGCTCCCAGGAAGCGCCAAGCCTGTTGACTGTTGAGCAGCCCACCACCTTGCGCATGCTCTCCCGGAAACGCTATCCGGCATCGGGAGCGATGCGCGAACAGTTTATTTTGCTGGTGGCAGCCGCCAACCCCAAACGTTTTCCTGATCCCAAGGCCGCTTTTGATGCCCCCTTGGCCAAAGGGGAGCAGTTGCAGTTGCCAGCCGGTTTGCCGACAGTGGCAGGCGCTGGCCGCTCTTCGGCCTCAGGCAAGGGTTATCAACTGCTTTTTGAGTTGCAGGAGTCGGTGGATCTGATTGGCAGTGCCGGTGTGATGGAGGGAGACCGGGGGCGGGTGTTGGTCGGTTTGGCTCCTGACGCTCCGCCGCAAGCGGCGATGATGGACAAGGGTAATCTGACCGATCTGCATGTCGATGAGTTGGCTGGACGTTTGGAAATTGCCATTCAGGGGGTTGCCGAGAGCCGGATCAATGCCTATACGGTGGATGAACCGCCACAGTTGATCGTGGATTTTTTGGGTTGGTCTCCCAAGCAATTGGCCGCCGCTGTGGCCGCCTTTACGCCGAGCCATCCGGCAGTGCGCAGCATGCGCGTGGAGACTACCCGTTTGGGTTCGGGACGTTTGGTGGCTGAGTTGGCCAGTCCTACCACTTTAATCAGTAAGAGTCTGACAGCGCAAAAGAGCGGCGAGGAGCTGCAGCGCACCTTGATTTTGGCTTTGCGCACTCCGTTGTCTGGCGATACCACCATGGCGGGAGGAGAGCGGGAGACAGTACGTGATGTCCTGGATGGCCGTTTTCGCAGAACTGTGCGCGAGGAGGGGGATCAAGCGCGTCCCAGCCTGGTGATTCGTCCGGTGCAGTTGGAGGGGCGTTGGGCCAAGGAAAAACCACCCGTGCCCAGCAGAGGCAAAAGTTTTGGATTGTTGCCGATGATGCAGCAGGCATTGGAAAGAGATCCCAAATATCTCTCTGCCAAATCCGATTATGAGGCCAATATCGAGGCTGTCCCGCAGGCGCGTGCCGGCTATCTGCCGAGCGCCAGTTTTGATGCCCAATATAACAAAACGCAGCAAAATGTTTTGAAGGCGGCCAATGCCTCATTTCCGACCGGTGCCTCCACTTATGCCAGCAACAGCCAAACCTTGACCATCACCCAACCGATCTTAAAGTTGCAAGCCTATGTGAAGATGGATCAGGCGGCGTTGGCGGCAGAGCAGGCGCGCATCAATCTGGTGGCGGCAGAGCAGGATCTGTTGTTGCGGGTAGCCACCAACTATCTCAATCTGTTGGCTGCCAAGGATGGGCGAGAGCTGGCGCAGGCGGAGCGTGAGGCGACCGAAAAGCAGTATGAACAGGCCAAACAGCGCCTGGAACGTGGTCTGGGAACCATCACCCAACTGCATGATACCGAAGCCCGATTTGCGGTCACCGAAGCCCATGAAATTGAGGCGGGCAACAGATATGATGATGCCTTGCAGGCGCTGAAAGAGATTGTCGGAGTGCGGGTGGAGGATGTGAAGGGTTTTCGTGGTGATTTTGATGCTCCTTCGCCGCAGCCGGATCGTGTCGATTCCTGGGTGCAGGCGGCTTTGGAGCAGAATCTGGCTTTGCAATCGCGCAATCTGGCTTGGGAAATTGCCGACTTGGAGGTGTCGCGACAACAGGCCGGTTATCTGCCCACCCTCAATCTGGTTGGCACCATGGCGCGTCAGGATTCGGGAGGCTCCCTCTATGGGGATGGGCAGACCAACGAAAACAAGGAGCTGGGTCTGCGCTTTAACATGCCGCTCTTTGAGGGAGGGATGACCCGCTCTTTGGTGCGCGAAGCCTCGGCCCGCAAGGATAAGGCCGAGCAGGAGCGGGAACAGGAGCTGCGTCATACCGAACGGGCGACCCGTTCGGCCTTTTTGGTGGTGCAGGCCAGTTCGCGTTCGCTGGCGGCGCTGCGCAAGACTGTCAAAGCCCAGGACAGCGCTTTGCAAGCCCGTTTGGAAGGGTTCAAGCTGGGCACCACCAGTATCGTCAATGTGGTGGATGCCTACCGTCTGTTTTTCTCGGCCAAGCGCGATTATCTGCAAGCGCGCTATGATTATCTGGTCAACCGCTTGCGCTTGAAGCAGGCTGTCGGCAGCTTAAGCCGCAACGATCTGGAAGATTTGGGTGCTTTGTTGCGCAACGATTAACTCTTTTGGCTCTATTTTTGTACTTCAGGCAGAAAAAATAGAACTAAATTTATAAATTTCTACACAATTGTTGGTTGTAAAACATACCCCTTCTTGTTCCGCGCAACACGGCGAATCCATGGAAAAAACAGCAGGGCAAGCGCATTTGCCAATTTCTTCACTGTTGCCACAAGCGAAACTGTGCATGTCGGGCGTCCGCCCTCCCGAAGAGTGCCCCTGCGGGGCACAAATCGGTGCGGCGTGCGCGAATGCTTAAGCATTCGCTTCTGGTGAAACGCCGCACATTTTCAGCAGGGCTTTGCCCTGCACCCACCAGGAGGAGATAATCTCCTCCTGGACCTCCATAATAATTTTCTGATTTTCAAATGCGCTTGCCCTGAAAAAAACAGCGAAATTTCTTGACAAAATGCAACTATTTGCGCTAATCTGTACACGGGTGCGCGTATATTTAGCCGCTTGCCGACTGCATCGGTTGGGAAGATTGGTTTTTGTTTTTTCTTGGCGTGCCACCACACCGCAACACAATACCATAATCTAGGTTACTTTAATAGCTGTAAAGAGGCTACCATGAGCGAAAAGCGTCTTGCCAAGAGTAAAACCCATGCTGCACAACGGTTGCAGGCATGGCTACACTCCAACCAGGCTCGTCGTCGGGTCACTACGGTGCGGCCGCGCACCCTGTTTGCCGAGACTCTGGAGCCGCGCTTTTTGCTGAGCGGTGAGGCGTTGATGCTGCCTCCCCCCCCTGTTGTCCAGGATCCTCAGGCTCCGTTGCAAATGCTCAAGCAGGCGCTGCAGCCGCAAAACAGCGTTGCAGCCCATTTGGTCGGACAGGAGGCGGTGGTCGCCAGGCTGCCGCAGGATGGTACAGCCAAAAAGATCAATGAGATTTTTTTTGTCGATGCCCAGGTCAAGGATCCGGCGACGTTGATTGCCGAAGCGCTCAAGCCGCGTGCAGGACAAAGTGAAACCGCCCGTGCCGAGGTGGTGGTGCTCGATGGCACCCAGGATGGTGTCGGACAAATCAGCACCTGGTTGCAGGGCTATCAGGGGTTGCAGGCGATTCATCTGCTCAGCCATGGCGATGATGCTGCATTGCGTCTGGGCAGCACCACTCTCAACGCACAAAACCTGGAGAGCTATAACGAGCAACTGCTCTCCTGGCGCAGCGCTTTGGCGCCAGGGGCCGATCTGCTGCTCTATGGCTGCGATGTGGGCAAAGGGGCGAGTGGGGATGCGTTTATCCAAAAATTGGCCCAATTGACCGGCAGCGATGTGGCCGCTTCGGTGGATGCCACCGGTGCGACCGCTTTGGGGGGCAACTGGCTGCTGGAAAAACAGACCGGCGCCATCGAAACCAGCAACCCTTTTGCCGCTTTTACCGGCTATCGGCAGTTGATGGTCACCACCACCCCCAGCATCAGTGGCAGCAGCACGCTCAACTTTTTATCCACTCTCACTGCCAAGGCAACATTTCAGGCGGCAAACAATCTTGGTGCGCAGATGGATGCCAACAGCGCCATGGCCTCCAACATGCCGATGGTGGATCTGCCTTTTTCCGGTCTGTTGCGCACCAGCGATGGTCGGACCATGGGCGATGTGTTGGCTTTTCGCACCTTGAAGGGTACTTCGGTGTTGGATGATTTTCTGGCGGCCGGAGGAACAAACAGCAGTCAGTTGATGGCGCGCATGGGCGATTATCTGAATGGTCTTGGTGACTATAGCACGCTGGAATCGGTTGCCAACCATGCCGGTTCGGCGATCACTCTCAGCGATGATGGCGCCTCAAAAATCAGCCTCAATCTGACACTCTCCAGACAGTTTGTGCAAACATTCGGTTTTGGCAAGCAACTGGAGGCTTTGGGGCTGGATTTTCTGGCCGGATCAGGGGTTCCTCTGTTGGCTGATATTCATTATACCGCCACTTTTGATCTGGCAGCCGGTGCCATTGCTGTCAGCAAGCTCGATGCCCAGATCCATGTGGTCGATCCCCAGTTTTCTGCCAAGATGGCTTTGGGGGTGATGGATGTCGCTGTCAACGGCGGCATTTTAAATTTTGATACCGGCAAGGTCGAATTTGATCCGATCACCACTAAATTGCTGGAAGAGGTCAAAAAGCCCAGTCAGCCTGATTTTACCGATAGCGATATTTTGATCAAGGTCAAGAGCAGCAGTACACCGGCTGTGCTTGCCAACGCCAGTTTTGATCTCTCTGGCACGGTTGGTGATACCCCTCTGGCCACCATCGCCGGGGGTGTCCCCCGTGTCAATGTCGCCTTTGGTGGCTTGAGCATCACCAGTGTCGAGACCAACTCGGTCCATCCCACCATCAGCGGGGTGGCTACCCTGCTCTCTGACCAGAGTTTGCAAGTGGTCGTTGGCGGGGCGAGTGGCGCCAAATATCTGGTGACTCCGGCTCAGGATGGTACATGGGAGCTGGATTTTGCCACCGCTGTACCCAGCAGTGGCACCTTGGCACTTGTCTCTGGACAGGATGTGGAGGTGACTGCGCAGATTGTCAAAACAGTCGGAGGGACGGTCGCCACCTCGGCTACTGCTGCCATCAAGGTCAATCCAACGGTCAATACGGTTATCGCCAACACTATCACCCCAACCCTTTCGGGGGTGGCTTTTCTTGCGGCAAACCAACAGCTCTCGGTGACAGTTGGCGGGGCAACCTATCGGGTTATTCCAGATGCGCATGGTGCCTGGAGTCTCAATCTGGCCAGTCTGGGTACAGCCACGCTGACCAATGGCACCCTGGCCTTGAGCCATAACCCCTCGACCCCCTATACGGTGACGGTTGCCATCAGTGGCGGACCTACGCTGAGCGGACAACTGACTGTCGATACCTCGTTGAGCAATGCCAACTGCTCGGTGACAGCCCCTGCCGAGGTGATCATCAACGGCGACACCGTTACCGGTAGTGTCTCTTGGCCGGCGTTGCAGGCGGCACCGCTGACGATGACCTCCAGCAATTTTTCCAACCTGCAGGCATTTTCCAGCCTGACCTCGACGCAGATTGTCAACATGCTCAAGGATTTGGGCACCTATTTGGCCTTGCTGCGCGATTCGGGAAGTTTTGATGCGGTATTGCCCTACACCGAGCTGAAATTGGGAGAGGCGCTGGATTTTAGTGCGGCCATCAACAAGATTATCGACAGCCAGTTGGCTACCACCGTCAGTTCGGGCATGGTGGCCAGCAAGGCGATCTCTCCGGTATTGACCCAGGATCTGGCCTTTGATCTGGAGGTGCAACGGGCCGGGGATGATCGGGTCACTCTGATCAGCATCGCCGTCAATAAGAGTGAGACGAGCAATTTTATCCATATCAATGAGCTGGCTGGCTTGATCGGTACCAAGATTGCCGCGGCGGTGGATGGCTGGTTGGCCTGGAAGGGGGATCCGGTCGAGGTTGCCGAGAGCCTGAAAGGGGGATTGCAGATTGCTGTTTCCGGCAATTCGGCAACGGCGCGCAGCAGCGAATCACAAACCCTGAATGTGCATGCCAGTTCCGGGAGCTATAAGTTGAGCTATAACGGCAGCAGCACTGCCGCCATTTCGGTGCTGGCCTCGCCGATCGAGGTGCAGCATGCCCTGGAAAATGTGCTGGGGGTGGGTAATGTGCAGGTGAGCGGGCGGGCCAAGCACTATCTGATTGATTTTATTGGCAGCAAAGCGGGCAGCGATCAGCCTTTGTTGGCAGTGAGTGATCTTAATGTCACTACCGGCAGCCTGCTCGATGTGACCGCATCGGAGTTTCGTCAGGGGCCGGATGGCCGGACCTGGGGCAAGATCAATCTGCTGCAGGCCGATCCCGATGATTTTACCAGCTTGCGTCTGGCCCCCTCTTCTGGGGTTTCTGTGCAAATGCTCACCGGTGGTTCGGAGAGTTCCGAGGCGATGCAACGGCTTTTTGTGGTGCATGGTGGCAACAGCAGCTTTACCCTGCAGGGACCAGGGGATCCTCCCATCTTTGTCACCGATCCTCTCTGCATCTATGGACTGGATCCAAGCGCTGCCCAGTCGGCAATTGCCAACGCTCTGAGTGCCAAACTGGGGAGCACGGTTGTGGGGCTGGCGGTCGCGGAGGTGACCAGTGATTATGCCGCAGACAACGGCACCCGTATCTTTGACATCAGTTTTGGCAAAAAAGCCGATCAATATTATGCCCAGGGGTTGTTGACCGCCAATCAGACTACTGCAGGGGTGACTCTCTCCGAGAGCACCGCTGGTGGCCAGAATGAGGATGGTGAGGATGTCAATGAGGTGCAGTTGTTGTTGGTGGAGGGGAGTCGCGCCGGCAGTTATGTCTTGAAAGGCACGGCGGTCAATGGCACCTCTTTTACCACCGTACCGATTGCCTATAATGCCTCTGCTGCCACCATTCAACAGGCTCTGCGTGATGGCATGGGTTTGAGCTCCCTTACGGTCGGCGGTCCTGCGCCTGTTTTGGGCAAACAGGCCTATTCGATCACTTTTGATGCCAAAAATTATGGCCTGCTGACTGCTGCCAATCTCTGGACCACCCAGATTCCGGCGCAGGTTGTGGTCAGCACCGAACAGATTGCCGCTCCTGCTGTGGGCAACAGCCCCGCCTTGAACGAGATACAACGTCTGATTGTCAGCAATGCCACGGGGGGCAACTTTTCCATGGGCATCTCTCTGGACAATCTGTTGTATGAGACCCAGAGCATTGACCATGGAGCCAGCGCCAGCACCCTGCAAGCCTCTTTGCTGACGATGTTCAGACTATGGGACAGTTCGGTACAGAGTAGCGATATTGCGGTCAGCAAAAATGGCAACATCTATGATATTGAGTTCAAGGGGCGCTGGTCTGGCAAGGATCTGCCGCAACTGCGGGTCAAGAGCACCCATTTAACCACCGCCAGCGGCACCGGCTATGCCTCTTTGGAACATCTCGGTTTTCTGCCCGGCGGCCAGGATACCCAGGTCAACAATGTAACCACCTTTGTCACCCTGACCGAGATGGTGCAACGTTTCCAGCAAGAGATCAACAGCTCGTTGAATGGTGCCACCTTCCTGGTCAATCCCACCTTTGATCTGGCAAAAAAATCCTTTTTGTTTAATGTGCGCCTGACCCCGACCCAAACCATGGCAGTGCCGCTGGCGGTCAGCGGCACCATTGGCGAGCTCTCGGCCCTGCACAGCGAAACCTCGCTGGATGTGACAGCCCAGACCTTGTTTCAGGCGGCAATCGGCTTTGATTTCAGCCATTTGAATACCTTTGCCTTGCGTGCTGGTGGAACCTATAGCGGCAAGATTAGCGCTTCGGCAAAGGATGTGAATGCCACTGGCTGGCCGGCGATCTCTATTTTTGGTGATGCCCGTTTTAACATGGCCTTTAATGGTGAGGGTTATGACCTGACCTTGACCCAGGGGGCGGTAGCCAACAACCAGAGTCGCGCCGATCTGGTGAGCGATTTACAATCTTTGTTTAACAACCAGCAGGTCTCTGCCGGGGGGGTGTTGGCGCGGCGTGGTTTTGCCCATTTGGGGCAAGTGGTTAAAGTGGGCCTCAGTGATGAGGGGCAACTGACCTTTACCATCAATGCCCCGATCGATCAGGTGCAGTTGACAATTTTGTCCCCGATTGGTCTCAGCGTCAACACGATGAGCTCCGTTTTGGGCTTTCGCACCATGCCTTGCTATCCTTCGCCCAAAGCGGTGGAGCTGCCCAGCAACGGACGCCTGATTGCTGGCAGTGCCCATTTTTCTCTGAAGGTGGATCAGTCGGAAGCGATTGATCTGGTGTTGAATCAAGCGACCACCGACAACAACAGCAGTATCGATGATTTAATCAACGATCTCAATGCCCTTTTTGCCGCCACCTCTCTCTCTGGGCATGCCTATCTGGGCAGTGCGGGCAAAGGTTTCAGCAATCTGGGTCAGGTGATCCAGGCCAGTTTGCGCAATGGGCAGATTGAGCTGGTGACCCAAAGTGCCAAGATTGCCTCTTTGCAGATGCAGATTAGCGGCTCTGACCCGGCGACCAAAGAGTTGGGTTTTACTCCGGGACAGTTTGCCACCACCACCGGAGCCTATGTCTTTTTGCAGGATTTTTCCCTGGATGGCGGTGCCACCTATCAAAAAATTATCCTTGGCGGCAACTTCAGCGCGGTGATTCATGGCCAGTCGGGTTCGACTCCGGCCACCTTGGGCAGCCCGGGAAGCGCCACTTTGGGAATGTTGGATCTGACCTTTGATACCTTGTCTACCAACTATAACGGCAGTCTGCAGTTTAATCTGCGCAATGGTTTGAATGGCGCCGCTCATGATATAATCAGTCTGAACGATCTGTTTGACTCGGCGGCGGCACAGACCAGCTTGTTGGGTTTGGGCGGCAAAGTCACCACCAATGATACACTCTCTTCGCCCAATGCACCCTTTCAAAGCAACGGGCAATTGCTGCGGGATGTGGGTTTGTCGGTGACGGTGGGCACGACTGCATTGGATGTAACGGTGCGCAAAGCGGCCACCACCAGCAACAGCACGGTTGCCGATTTGGCTGCTGATGTCAATGCGGCGATTCATACTGCCTTGACCAACAAGTTTACCACCGATCCTTATGCCGACTTTGTCTTTGTCGAGGCCGACAGCATCTCTGTTGCCGGAAAAACAGTTCTCAAATTTAATGCCGCCACCACCACTCTCACTTTGGCCACTACTCCCAGCCAGATCTATAACGCCAGCAACGGTGTTTTGGCCGTGGATCTGCCCTTGACGGTGGTTATTCCCAACAGCGGCGGCTATGCGGTCGATTTGCAGGTGACGGCGAGCAATACCACCGAAAACAGCTCCTTGGCCGATCTGGTAAACACTATTGACAACTCGATCAAACTGGCACTGGCTTCCGCACGCAACAATACCGACATTGTGGCGGTACAAGAGGCCATTGACGCCGTGATTTATCCTGTTGATCAACTGACCGGTCTGGTCTCCGCTGTCAATGGGGTGTTGACTTTGCAATCGGCGGTTACTGCTGCCCCCATTACCTTAAAAAATCTGGTGGTTGATGGGCGCCTGCTCAAGGATGATTATATTGAAAACTTAAGCCTGCGCAATCAGGCCGGGACGGCCAACAGCAAGCCCATCGCCGAGCTGACCTTTTCCGGAATCACTGTGGCAACCCCTGCTGGTGTCAGCGCTGCGGGTCTGAATCCCAACACCGTGATCACCATCGAGGTCAGCAATGGTGATCAGGCTTTGGCTGGCAAGGAGATATTGGCAAACTCATCTGTTGTGCCAGCCGATGGTCTGGGCAGCTTGACTCCCTTCAAGGAGGTGAGCTGGAGCAACATGCGCGATGATCTGGCGCAATTGAGTAGCCTGTTTGGCAATTTGGGCGATGTCGGCGCCTTTGGTGAATTGGGACGCGCCCTGCCGCTTTTGGGTGACAGCATCTCCGAACAGTTTGATTTTGCCAGCCGTTTTACCGCTGTCAACAGCGCCTTGGCGGCTGAAAACGGTATTGGCTTGACCGCTCTGGCCTCCACCCTGGAAAAAGCCTTTGGATTGTCGAGCGGGGCGGTGACTTTGCAATTTGATGCCAGCAGCAAGCTGCTCAAGATCGATTTGCCCTATCAGGTGGTTTTTGACAAGAGCGTTGCCATCGAGTTGGTCATGAATGATGCCAACCTGTTGTCTCTGCTCTCGGCGGGCGACAAAGAAAAATTGACCACCCTGTTGGGGGCGATGTCCCGTTTGAAAGATGTGGATGGCAGTGCGCTGATGGATCTGCATGCCGATCTGACCTTTCACCTTGCCTTGGGTCTGGATATGGATCCAGCCAGTAGCAATCTGGGGCGGCTCTTTTTGTTTGATCATCAGGAGAGTGGCAATGCCGGTATGGCGGATGATCTTGGCACCTATGCGCTGATCAATGCCTTTCGTGCTACGGTCGGCGGCATCGCTTTTACCTCGGTGCAGGGGATCTACAGCCTGGGTGTGACCGGCGGTTCGGCCAACCTGCTGATCAACAGTGGCAGTGGTCTGACCCTGCACTCCGATGACAAGGATGGCGCCAACGATGGCAGACTCTATCTGAACCGCTATGCAGCCCTGGGCAGCGAAGCGGCTACTGCGCTGCGTCATGCTGATTTTACGGTGATTTTTGATGGCAGCGCCGATGTGGTTTTGCCGATGACCTTGACGGTCTCCGACGAACTGGGACAATTGGCCATGGAGCAGATTGATGGCTTCATCAATCCTTTGCCGTTGGGCAAAATGGAGCTGCATTTTATCAATCTGGGTGACAGCTTTGCCAAAATAGGCGGCAAAAGCGGTTTTACCCTGCAATCGAGCGCCGAGAGCAGCAACAGCCATACTGTGATCTCCAGCCAGGTGCAGCAGGCTGCCCTGCCGGAACGTCCGGCTACCGGTAACGGTTCGGCGGTCTCGACCCCGGAAGGGGCTCCCATCGATTCGGTCGATGAATCGGGACTCACGGCAGTCAATCCCAACCCCTATTTTGGCTCCACCGAGGGCAGTGGCGCCTCCACCACCCCGTCCACGCAAACTGTCGATATTACCAAACTGTTTGCCACCGGGCCGTCGGTCAATCCCGCCTCCACCGGCTTTGATGTCAGCCTGATTATTCCCGATTTTGCCTATTGGCAGACCCAGTTGACCCAGGTGCTCAATGCCGCCATCGGCGAAAAGTGTGATCCAGAACAGCAGGTCAATGGACCGTTGATCTTTTTGTTGCGTGATCCAACCATTATCGTGGATACGGTGGATGCCATCTTGGGGGGGATTCAAAAGGGGTTGGATGCCTTCAGCTCGGTGCTGGATCTGCCGATTATCGGTGACAAGCTGCGTGAGGCGACCCAGTTTGTGGTCGATCTGCGCAAAAATGTGGTGGGTGCGATCAAAACGGCGCTGGATGATGCAGTGGATGTCTATGGTGGTTTGGATAATGCGCTGCGCATGATGATGTTCAAGATGCTGGAACCGGCTGATGTCAACCATGATCTTATCGTCACAGCCACGGAACAGGCCAATGGCAATCCCTTCCTCAACTTTTTGCAGGATTATAACGGCGACAAGTTGATCACCCCGGATGATATTGTGGTGGAATATCTGGCGGGGACTGGGCAGCCCACCATGGATCCCCGTCTGGCCCAATATATGGGGGTGACCCAATCGGGCATTACCTACGAGAAAAAATGGAAACATGCGGATGGGACACCCTGGTTGAACGATGATGGTACCCGCAAAACCACCATCGAAACCATTCCCATCCCGGCGGTGCTGCCCGGACAACGGACGGCCTGGGTCACCTCCGGCATCAACACCGTGAAAATCGATTCGCAAGGCAACCAGATCAAACATGATGATGATTCGCTCTGTTATGTGGGCAAGGCCGGTTATGTGACGCTGGACAGCAGCCTGCAAAAGATTGTCGATGATATTTCCGGCACCATCGACAGCGTGTTGGCTACCGCCTCAGATATTTTGGACAATCTGGTCACCAACCATGGCAACGGTTTTGTCGCCTCAGCCACAGCTTTTGCCGAATTTGTCATCGCCAAGGTCAAGGCCGGATATGACTATCAACATCTGTTGACGGATGTGTTTGGCACGGGGGTTATTGCCGCTGCTTTGAGCGATGTGATCCGCACCTTTACCCCGAGCGCGGCGGCGATTGATGCCGATGCCGCGACTGTCAAATATAATCTGGATCATAACTTGTCGGGATCGGCCGCCTTGATTCCGATGGCGGTTCTCAATGAGATGAAAGCAGCCGTGCGTATACAAGCGGAAAAGGTGGCACTGCAGATGGCTTTGGGCAGCAGTACCGCCATTCAATTTCGCATGCACCTGGGACAGACCTATAACCCGGAGCTGGATCTGAGTTTTGATATTGGTGTGCCTGGGCTCAGTCTGGAGCTGGATGGTGGCATTGGCCTGAAGCTGGATTGGGATCTCTTTTTGGGCTTTGGTATTGATATCAAGGATGGATTTTATCTGATTACCAACATGCCAGAGACCGCCGGTATCGGCCAGAAAACGGTTTATAACAGTCAAGGGGTGGCTATTGGGGTGGAGGCCAATGGCAAGGATGCCCATATCGATAATCTCTGGTTGGTCGGCAAGCCCTTCTTTACCCCGGCGGTCAAGGAGCTGCAGGCACAACTGGATGTCTATCTGGCCCCTGGAGCGGGCAACCAACCGGCCCAGTTGAGTGGTAAACTGCTCTTTTTGAATGGCACCTTGACCGACAACTGGGATGGCTGGATCCGCGACAATGATACCGGGATCTGGGGGAGCGGAACAGACTCCCTGCACCGCCTGGCCGGTACCCAAAACGCCAATTATGGGCGCACCACTACCCTGTTTGATGGGGAGAGTGGTTTTGAGGGGTCACGGACTCGTTTACGGGTTAATTTCAGTATTGATATCAAGGATGTCGGTCTGTTTGGCATCTCGGCGCTCTCCATGCTGACCAATGGTCGCCTGACCTTTGCCGATCTGCGCAATGCCAAACTGAGCGATCTGTACAAGGTGGAGTGGGAGGCCAAAGCCCAGATCAATCTGCATGTGCAATTGGGTCTTTCGCTGGATATGAGCGGGCATGCCAAGGATAGCTATCTGCCGACCATCATGGGCGATTTTCATTTGACTTGGCAGGACAGCAACAAGAATAAATATGTCAAACAGATCAACCAGTTTTTAGGCAGCGGCTATGACAAGCTCTTCCATGTCGGGGAGCCCAATATCTGGATGTCGGATATCTATCTGGATGTGGGAACCTTCTTTAGCCAGTTTTTGAAGCCGATCGTCAAGGTGATCCAATATGTCACCGACCCGATCATGCCGGTGATTGATGCCTTGACCGCACCCATTCCCGGTATCTCCCAGTTGATGGGGCGGGACTATTCGGTGGTGGATCTGGCTTCGGATATGTCGGCGCTGTTTGGCGGTATCTCCAAGCTGGATTTTATCATCGCCATGGTCAACGTCCTGGAGGTGATAGGGCATCTGCCCACCGATACCGATGGCATGCTGATTCCGATCAAAGAGGCCTTTATTATCAGTGGCAAGCGCGACCGCAAGCTCGATCTCTCCGCCTTCCCCTCGATCATTCCAGACAAGTCTGTAACCCTGCCCTATTTGACTATCGCGGATGTGCATGTCAAACAGGATGATTTTGAATTTAACCTGGATATGGGCGTC
The DNA here is from genome assembly GCF_004217665.1 of Candidatus Magnetaquicoccus inordinatus. Taxonomy (GTDB): domain Bacteria; phylum Pseudomonadota; class Magnetococcia; order Magnetococcales; family Magnetaquicoccaceae; genus Magnetaquicoccus; species Magnetaquicoccus inordinatus. The sequence goes on from NZ_RXIU01000003.1 coordinate 16,930, forward strand.
GGTTGGAGACAGAATACCACTCTGTTCAATCTGTTGCGTGGCAATATTCCCAATCTCTCCTTTGACTTTGCCATGTCCGCCGACATGCGCATTCCGGCTCCCTATATCGATGTGACACCGTTTGACTTTACCATTGATGGGATCTTCAACCGCGATGGCAGCATTGCCCATTTCAAACTGGCCATCAAGGCCGGTTGGCCACGTCTCTTGTTGTCCGACATCTTGAACGGCAATATGGCGCCCAGGTTTGATGTCACCCTGATTATGCCAGACATCGATTTTACCCCCAATTTGCTGCCGCTGTTGCGGGTCACCATGCCCAAATTGACCGCCACCTTTAACGGGGTGGAACATACCCTGATTGGGGGCAGTGAGATCAATGTCGATTGGCCAAGCTGGGTGCAGGGTTTTGTCGATAAAACCAGAATCAAACGGATGACCGGACCGACCGCCAATATCAATCTGGGCAGCCTGCACGATTTTCTGATGCCGCTGCCTTATGTGGAAATTGGTTCCACCTTGCTTGCCGTTCCCGGCTTTACCAATCCGTTTACCATGAAGGCTTATGCAGGGTGGAAGAGCAAATGGTTTTCTGACTTTTTGCTTGGTGGCATGTTGCCTGGCCTCTATCTGGAGGTGGATTTGCCCTCCGGCTTCAATGTCGATACCAGGATCTTGCCGGTTATTGATGTGCTGTTGCCCTCTCTGCCCTCGGTATCAGCCAATTTTATCATCAGCGGGCAATCCCATCCCTTTACCATTGGCAGTGTTGCTGCGGGTTCCAAATGGCGTGTCGATTGGTCGAGCGCTCTCAGCGCCTTTGTGGATACCAGCAATGTGAAAACCATCGATCTGACTGCCGCGACCTTTCATATTGCAACCACTGTCAATTTTGGTTCCATCGATCTGCGTTTTCTGCCGAGCATTCAGGTCAAGTGGCCGGATGTGCACTGGATTGCGGTCGGCAAGGAGTATATCTGGAAACAGACATCCACCTCCAACTTGGGCTGGTCCAGCATCATCTCCGATGCCGGATTGCTGTCGTTCCTGGTGGATCCCAACAAATCGTTGGTACTTTCCATGCCCGATGTCTATCTGCCCAGCATCAATCTGTGGGATCTTCTGCCCGATATTGATTGGGATTTCAGTCTGCCTGGTTTGCCCAGCCTGCCCAGCCTCAACATTGATCTGCCCGACATCAATCTGCCCGGCAAGCAGACGGTCTCGCCCAAGGATGGCTATAACGAATTTATGAAAAAGATGAAAAAGCCGGGCAGTGCGCTGAAATTTCCCATTCTGGATGATCCGGTATTTACGGTCATCGGCATGCTGAAAGGGCAACCGGTTGATTTGATGACCTTTACCCCACCGGATCTGGATATCAAAGTAGGCTTCCGCATCTCCTTCCCGGTCTATCCGCCGGTCTATGTCGGTTTGGGCGGCGAGATCCGAATCCAGGCGGCCTTGAAACTGGGCTTTGATACCTATGGTATTATAAAATATTCTAACAGCAACAATCTGTTGGATATTTTTGATGGTTTCTATGTCGGGGATCATATTGTCCAAGGGGTGGACAAGCCAGAAATTACCCTGACGGCCAAACTCTATGCCTTTGCTGAGCTGAACGCTTTCATCATCCGTGCCGGTGTCGAAGGGGGGATCAAACTGGTCGGTACCCTCGATATTTATGATGAGGATATGGATAACAAATATCGGGTATCCGAATTGTTGGCCGCCATCAGCGAAGATCCGCTGGATGTGGTGGAGATGCATCTGCGTGCTTCCGCCTATGTCTCAGCCTATGTCGATCTTTTTGCCATCTTTGACTATGTGCGGGTTTGGGAACAGACCTTCTTTGATGTGACCTTGTTTGAATGGGAGCATGATCCTGCCGCCAAAAAGCCGGTGCTGGGCTCCATGGATGGCGACAATCTGGTTTTGCATGTGGGTTCGACCATTACCAGTATCGATGGCCAGAGTTCTGTTGAGAAGGGGGCCAAAGATCGTCTGCGCCGCAGCACCAACGATGCCAACGAAGCCTATACCCTCACCGGCAATGGGGGCACCGTCAATATCAGCGCCATTCTGCCCAACGGCCAGACCTATACCAAAACCTTTACCGGAGTCAATCGGGTCAAAGCCTATACCGGTGATGGTGATGATTTGATTGATGCCTCGGCCTTGGACCGCAAGGTGCTGTTTATTGCCGGAGCGGGTAACGATACCCTGAAAGGGGGTTCCGCAGATGATGTTTTGATCGGTTCGGCCAGTGGTACAGCCACCTTGATCGGTGGTTTGGGCAAGGATCTGTTTATTGTTCGTGGCGGTACTACCCATCTGGATGGCGGCAGCGGCGATGACAGCTTCCGCTTTTTGAGCGGCTGGGGTGTGGCCGACATCACCGATGCTTTGGGCGACAATATTATCGATTTTACTGCGCAAACGGCTGCCGTTACCGTCGATGACAGCGAGGGCAAAGCCTTCCAGGCCGCCAACATTGTCACCTGGCATAATGGCGGCGGGGGCAGCGGGGGTGGCGATACCATCGATCTGATCAAGGGTGGCAAGGGCGGAGATATTCTTGATTTTTCCGGCGATGAGGCACCCCTGTTAATCAGCGTTACCGCTACCAATGCCGGTTGGGTCAAGGGGAGTGGTGCCGGAAAAATCCAAACCAGCTTTGCCAGTGCTACGCATAGCGATATGCAGGCTGTCGGGGATAATGCTGGCTATGGCTTCAAGTTTGAGGGTTTTGAAAATATCTTTGGCGGCCAGGGCAGCGATGTCTTCCGCATCAAGGATGGTGCCTCACTGACCGGCTCTCTGCATGGCGATACCGAAGGGGCTTTGCACCATGCCAGTAGCGGCAACGAAATTGCCAATTCACGCAATATTCTGGACTTTTCTGAATATACTGCTTCTGTGACCGTCAATGAGGAGTCTACCAGCGCCTTTGGATCGGCCAGTGCAACGGGGATTATCGTGCGTGGCTTCCATGATCTTTTTGGTGGCGCCTCCAGTGACCGTTTGAGTGGCGATGGTCGCAATAATCTGTTGGTGGGTAATAATGGGACAGATCTGTTGGAGGGCAAGGCCGGTCATGATCTTTTGGTGGCCGATACCTTTGTGACCTATGCCAATCTGACCGGGGCGCAGGCGCGTCCGGGGGATGCCAATCTGGAAAAGGTTACCGACTATCTGAGCCTGCAAAAGGCTGGCGCCGGACAGTGGGGAGCGGCCAAACGCAACTGGCTGTGGAAAGGCCAAACTCTGGAAAGTATTGCCAACACAACCGCCGGTAGCCAGACCCTGAAGGGGGGCAGTGGCAACGATATTATTCTGGGCTCGAAGGGGGGCGACATCATCAATATCGGCGGCAGTGGCGAGGGCAACGATACCATTATGGCCGATTTGGGTAAGGTGTCGGTCGATTTCAACTATAGCGTGGCCTTGTTGGCTACCAGCTTTGGTAGCGTTAACGGTATCTCCGTAGGGGGTAATGATACCATCTATCTGGGAGGTGGCAGCAATCTGGTAATCGCTGGCAATGGCAAGGATTCTGTTTTTGCCGCCGATGTGGCGAGCAGTTTCAACATCATTCTTGGTGATAACGGCACGGTCAAGTTTAAAACCGCTGAGGTCTCTACCAACTCTGGGGCCAAATTGACCTTTGCCAATGTCGATGGCATCAAACGCATGCTCGACAGTGTGGATGCTCCTGTGGCCGAAAATGGTGGCACCGGCAATGATGATACCATCAGCATGAGCAGTGGTTCGGCTATCGTCCTCGCCGGGGCCGGCAAGGATACGGTACGCTTTAGCGCCGCTGCCTCTACCGCCGCCAATATTCGCTTTATCTCCGGTGACCATGCCAGCATTCGTACTGATAGCCATGGCGGGGTAAGCGAATTTTATACTCTCGATAGTGTGGCCAGCAGCGGGGGCGATGATGTGATTGTGGTTGGCAGCGCCAACGATCTGGCAAACCGTCATCTGGGAAGCAACTTTATCCTCGGCGGCATGGGCAAGGATACCATCGTCGTCTCCGGTAGTGTCGATGCTTCCGGGAATGTCAGCAGCGGTTTGGCGCGCAGCGAAGATGTGATCCTCGGCGACAATGGCAAGATCAAACGCACCGCCTCCCTGCTTGCCGGTCATGTGGCCAATCTGATGGCGCAGGTGGTCAGTAGCGAGACTGCCAACGAGCAGGGCGGCAATGATAAAATTATTGTCGCCAACGGTGGCAAGGTGATCATCGCCGGTGTGGGGGACGATACCATCACCAGCAAGGATGGTGACCATCTGTTGATTGCCGATAATGGCCAGATCGATTATGACAGCAACAATGATGGTATCTTGCGCAAGATGCAAAATAGTGCCATCAGCCAGGGTGGCAACGACAGTGTGACCATGGGCGACGGCTTCAAGGTGGTGATGGGGGGCTTTGGCACCGATACCATTACCCTTTTGGCCAGCAATCTGGGTGATGCCATTGGTCCGATCACGGTTACCGGGATTGCGGCGGTGAGCGGCAGTGTCGATCAAAAGCGCGGGCGCAGCGGTCGTTATGTGAGCGGTGATAATGCGGTGATTCTCTTTGATGATCAGGGAGGATTGACCGACATTACCACCATCGATGAGACTCTGAGCACTGGTGATGATGATAGCATCAGCGTCGGCTTGAGCCCGGCCACCAGCAATACGGTGGATATTGGGACCAATGTGCTGATAGGCGGCATGGGTGATGACAGCATCAGCGTCTTGGGTGTGGGCTCGACCGGAAGCAGTTTTGATACCATTCTCGGTGATAACGGCATCATCGAGCGCAATGATTATAATGGTCTGCGTCCCACCGAGATAGCTCAGGGTACCGCTTATGCGCTGCGTGCCGTGCACTCCACCTACAAAGAGGTGGGTGGTGGCAAGGATAGCATTTTGACCAGCATGGGCAATAAGGTGCTGGTTGGCGGTTATGACAGCGATACCATTACCGTCACCCTGGCCACGGCGGTCTCCAGCAATTTCCGTCTGTTGAGCGGTGACAATGTGGATATAAGCTTTGACCGTTTTGGCGGCATGATCAAACTGGATACCCAGGATACGCAGGCGGTCACCGGTGGGGCCGATACCATTCTCATCGGCAGCAGCTTAACCTCTGGCCAATTTGGTACCAATATGGTGGCTGCCGGTATGGCCTCTGACCTGGTGTTGCTGGGTGGAGCCTCCTGGGATGTGGTGCTGCAAAAGTTGCTGGCTGGTGATGCCTACAGCGAAGATATTTTGCTTGGTGACAATGGCATCATCGAACGGGAAAGCGCCACGGCTGCCGGTGAGCCCAACTATATGTTGCAGGTCAAAAGCGAACTGGGTGATCAGGGGGCCAGCGATATTATCGCCTCTGGCAGCGGCGGCAAGCTGCTCATCGGCGGCTTTGGCAGCGACCGTTTGACTGCCCATGATGGCGACCATATCGTGGCCGGTGACAATGCCGAGGTCAACTATGATATCAGCGCCAAAAATGGCATTCTGCGCGAGGTCAAAGCCATAGAGACCACCATGGGCGGTTCGGACACCATCAACCTGCAGGAGGGGTACAAGGTGGTGATGGGCGGCATCGGTGGTGATTCGGCTACCTATGACACCATCGATATTGCGGCCACAGGCATCGCTTATGCGCTGGGCAGCAGTATTACGGCGCAACAGGAGTATCTGCTGCAGGATCAGGGCATCATCGCCGCCAATCGCAATGAAGCGCGCAGCTTGACTGGTATCCGTACTGTTTTTGCCACGCAGGTGACAGATACCGAGGCCAAAGGGCGGATCGGTCGCTTTGTGGTGGGCGATAATGCCACCTTCAGTTTTGATACCAAAGGTGGCTTGACCGATATTGTCACCATGGATGTCATCGCCGCTACTGGTGGTCGTGATCAGATCATCCTGGGAGCACAAAGTCTGGCGGCCGGTACCGATCTCGGTTATCAGGTGGTGATGGGCGGCATGAGCACCGACAGCATTACCATTCGTGCGCAGAGTCGCAGTGAAGATTATCTCTTGGGCGATAATGGCGAATTTCATCGTACTGCCAGCGGTTATGGTTTGACCTCGCTGCTGAGTACCGCCATGGGCCAAGGCAGTGCCGATAGCATTGTCAGCGGCGCCGGAATCAAGATGGTGATCGGTGGTGACAGCGCCGATACTGTCGATCTGGCCACCACCTATCTGGCCGATCATGCCGATCGGGTGCTGATGTTGGGTGATTCTGGTGAGATTCGCATGGATCAGGCCGGAGGGGAGATGCTGGAGTCGGTCACCAGTTTTCTCAGCTCCCCGGGTGGCATCGATAAACTGACCGTGGGTGATGGCGATGTCGCCTTTATCGGCGGACAGGATGCCGATAGCCTGACCGTCAACTCGGTGTGGAACGAAAGTCGCTCGGAGTCTCCCTATTTCCGCATCGCAGTTGGTGATAACGCCGCGCTGCTCTTTTCTGCCACCAGTAACTGGGAGAGCATTGGTCGGCCATTGTCTGATTTGACGCAACTGCAGGCCACCGATGTCAGTACCACCACCGGCAGTGATGATAGCATCCAGATCGGTTATGCGGGTGAGAGTGCGCATGATATTGGTACAGCCATCCTGGTTGGTGGTGTGGGTGCCGACAGTTTGAAGGTCTCTGGCAAACAGGCCAACGTGCTGCTGGCTGGTGACAATGTGGTGCTGCGTCGTTCGGCCGGGTTGACGTTGGGACCAAAGGCCATTGTCAGCCAAAATCTGGAGTTGGGTGGGGGTGATCTGTTGGAGACACCCACCGGTTGGCATATCCTGGTCGGCGGCATGGCTGGCGATACCATTCGTGCCGGTAAGGGCGAAGGGGTGGTTGTGGGTGACTCTGGATCGATCTTGTATGCGGTCGATGAGAATGGCAACTCCACTGCCTTGCTGGCCGGGGTAACCAGTCTCGGTTTGGGGCAGGGGGGTGCTGATAGCATCAATCTGGGGGCAGGAACTGCGACCAGCGATGGCAACCATGTGGTGGTCGGAGGTTATGGGGCCGATGTGATCAATCTGGTTGCTTTGGCCGGTTATGAGCGTCTGCTCTTTGGCGATGCCGCTGATGTGCATTATGACAGCTTTGGTCATCTGATCAGCACCACGACCATGGATGTGACCGCGGCGACTGGTGGCAGTGATCGGATTACGGTGGGTATCGGGGGCAATGTCAACAATTGGCCGGCTGCCGGTGTGGATCTCAACGTGGTTGCCGGTGGTATCGGTGATGATCGTATTGCCGTCAACAGCGGTGGTTATACCGTCGGCGTGATCAGCGGTGACAACCTGGACTATCGGCGTGGCCGCGATAGCGCCGACGCTTATCAACACCGTTTTGTCGATGTCTTGATGCCGCTGTTGGGCGGCAACGATAGCATCCTGGTCGGGGGTGGCGAGCAAATTCTCTTTGGGGGCTTTGGCAACGACAGCCTGGAAAGCCGGACCGGTACAGCCAGTGGCGAACGCTCCATTCTTTTTGGCGATAGCGGTACCGTTGCTTTTGATAGCGGCCTGAGTGGCAGAATCAGCCGTGCTTTTACCACCGCCGAAGAGGCTGGGGGTGATGATACCCTGACGGTGGCTGGTGGTGTGGCCTATCTGTTTGCGGGCAAGGGCAATGACTCTCTTGCTGCCAGCTCTTTTGCCTCTGAACGGGTTGCCTTTGGCGATAATGGGCAGATTGACTGGAACAGCAATGGCACTCTTGCCCGTCTGCAGACCACCGGCTCCGATGCTTTGGATGCCACCATGACGGTGGACAGCTTCTCCTTGCCGCTGGGCTCTTTGCGCAATGAGGCCGATTATGCCTCCAACACCAGCAAAAACTATATCTTTGGTGGACCCGGTCTCGATACGGTGGCTGCGGCTGCCGATCCTCTGCAGGGGGATGATATGCTTGTTCCTGGCACCGGTTCGGTCTCGGCGCCAGGGCAGAGTGGCGAGGTAATCAGCATTGTTTTGTTGGGCTCTTTTACCGGGGATGAAAGCGATAAACAGTGGGAGTTTCTCATCGCTCCCGATGATTATACGCCGCAGCGCGTCGAGTCGGATCCCTATGCACCGGTCGATCCCGGCAGTGGCAGTGTGACCGGTTCTGTGGTTGGTGAGGCGGCCTTGACCGAGGATAGTTTGACCACTGCCAGCGGGCAGTTGGCCTATCCTTCCATCAACGGTGGCAATGCCCAGTTTACTGTACAGAGCGAGGCTGTGGGCAATTATGGCAGCTTTTCGGTCAATGCTGCCGGGCGTTGGAGTTATTCTTTGGCCACCGATTTGTCGGATCCGTTGACTGCTGGCCAGGTGGTTCAGGATATCTTTATTGCCCGTACCACTGAAGGGAGCGCCACCACGGTCACTTTGACCATTACCGGGGCCAACGATGCGCCGGTATGGTCCACCATTGCCGCCACAAGCTATAGCGACAGCAGCAGCAGCGACAGCTTTACTCTTGAGAGTGGAAACTGGGTGGCCAGTGACAGCGACAAGGGGGCTCTTTTGAGCTATGGCATCGAGGGGGGAGCTCTCAGCAATGGGTTGGTGAGCAAGGTGGGCAGTTATGGCACCTTGAGCATCGATGTCAGCACAGGGGCCTATAGCTATACCCCGGTTGCCAGCGCCATCAACGCCTTGACTGCTGACAGTTCGGAGAGTTTTCAGATCACGGTAAGCGATGGTCTGGCCAGCAGTGCGGCCACCTATACCATCCATTTGACCGGTGTGAATGATACACCGCAGTTGGCCACTGTAGAGGAGGCGACACTCAGCGATAGTGCGCTTGCCGACACTTTTCTTGCCATCGAGCGCAGCTTGAGCGGCAGTGATCGTGATAGTGGCCAAACGCTCAGTTATGGCATTCAGGGTGGCAGTGTCAGTGCCGGAGTGGCTACGCTGCTTGGCAGTTATGGGCAGTTGAGTGTGGATACAGTCAGCGGGGCTTTGCGTTATCAAGCGGATGCGGCCGCGATCAATGGTTTGGCTGCCGGGGCGGAGGTCAGCGACAGCTTTACCGTCACCTTCAGTGATGGTACAGCGACGGTGACGCAAAGCTTTGTGGTGCGGGTCAGTGGTGCCAATGATCTGCCGGAACTGAGCGAGGTTGTGGGCAGTATGCTGAGCGATACGGCGACAGAGGACAGTTTTGCTGAAATCAGCCGCACCCTTACTGCCAGTGATCGGGATAGTGGCGCGGCGCTTGTTTTTGGTATTGCCGAGGTCACTGCCAGCGCTGGGGTGAGCAGCAAGCAGGGCAGTTATGGGGTGTTGTCGGTGACGGCGGAGGGGAGTTTAAGCTATCTGCCTGCGGCCAGTGCCATCAATGCTTTGGCAGAAGGGGAGTTGGTCAGTGACAGCTTTATCCTTTCGCTCAGTGATGGCACAGAGAGTGTGACCAGGCTTTTTGAGGTAGAGTTGCGTGGTGCCAACGACAGCCCGCTGTGGCAGGGTGAAGTGGGTGATGCCGAATATCAAGACAGTGTGGCAAGTGACAGTTGGAGTGTGGTAGAGCGTACTCTGCTGGCCAGTGATGTGGATCACGGCCAGAGTATCAGCTATGGGGTGCAGGGAGGTGTGGTCAGTGCAGGTGTGGCCACGCTGGCTGGTCAATATGGGCAGTTGCGTGTGGATGTGAGCAGTGGTGCGGTAAGCTATCTACCTGACAGTGCAGCGATTAACGCTTTATTGGCCGGGGCGAGCGGCAGTGACAGCTTTACCCTGCAGGCCAGTGATGGGTTAAGCAGCATCAGCCGCAACTTTACGCTGCGGGTGAGTGGCAGCAATGATCAGGCAGAGATTGTCCTGGGCAGTGCTGGCCGTGACAGCGCGCAACTGACGGAGGATGTGGCGAGCAGCGCCGACAACAGATTGCAGGCCAGTGGCAGTTTGCAGGTCGGTGATGCTGATAGTGGGCAAGCAGAGTTTGCTACCCAGGCGGTGGCGCAAGGGAGTGTCTGGGGGCAGTTAAGCATAAGTGCTTCCGGGCAATGGAGTTATCGTGTGGATAACAGCCTGAGTGCGTTGCAGAGTTTGGGGCAGGGAGAGCAGCATGTGGATCGTTTTCAGGTGAGCAGTGCGGATGGCAGCGCGACCCATTTGATTACGGTGACCATTCAGGGCGCAGACGAGCCGGTGGTGATTTCTGAGCCGACTGAGGAGGAGAAGCAGCAAGAGGAGCAGCAACAGCAGAGTGCTGCCCAGGCGGCAGCCCAGGCGGTGAGCAGCAGTAGCAGCTCTACAACCAGCACCAGCAGCAATGGCAACGCTCCGGCCAATAGTGGCAACAATAGTGGTGGTAACAATGGTCTGCAGGGGCAGGTATTGGTGACCAGCAGTACGCCATCTTCTTCGGGCAATGCGGGCAACAGCGGCGGGGTTCCGGGATCGGCCACCTCTGGCAGTAGTGACAGTGGGATCAGTTCCCTGCAGACTGGCAACAAGGGCAACAAGAATGATCAGTCGGTCAACCAGCAGCCCAGCACGGTACCGTTGACGCAAGGGGCTTCCACCTTCTACAACACGGCGGCAGGCACGACACCCTCCACGCCCACGACAGCACAGGGTTCTGGTATCACGCAAAGCCAGAACTCCTCCTCTTATTCGCAGACGATGAGTCAATCCAGCAGCACGACTGGCAGTGAAGGAGGCAGTTCGGCCAGCACTGGTAGCAGTGGCAACACACCGGCACAAAACAGTCAGCCCGCTGGCAGCACTCCTGGCAGCTCAGGTGGCAGCAATAGTGGCGGGGAGGGGCAATCTACAGCGCCTGCCTCTTCGGCGCCTGGTCAGGGTGGCGGCGAGGCTGCACCGGCTGGCAATTCGGGTGGCGATTCGGGTGGTGAGCAGCCAGCAGCGCCTGGCAATTCGGCGGCACCCGGCAATCAAACCAATAATGAGGCGGCACCCGGCAATCAAACCAGTATGGAGCCGCAGGGTGAAGGGAGCCAAGAGCATGCGGCACAGTTGGATCCGTTGCTGGGTACAGCGGGCATGTTGGCTTCACTTGGGGTTGTGCGGCCACGTATTGTCTGGCAGCAGGAGCCTGCAGCCAGCAAAGGCAAAGGCTATCGGCGTCTGCAATCGGTAGCTCCACGTGGATAAGCGTTTGTTCGGATGAGTGGGGCGTTGCATTCTCTTTCGGTTTCCTCCGACTTTTGGAGTCGTCTTGGGCAAGGGCAGAGTACGGAGCAGGCGGCGGTGTGGTTGAGCTGCCTGATCTCTCTGTTTGGTGCACGAGTGGAGGAGGCGGTGGTATTGATGGCTGAGGGGAGCCAAGGTCTGTTTCGGCCTCGGGCTTTTTGGCCTGTGGGTTCGGCGCAGGTGAGTGCTGATTTGGCGCATGTCTGTGAGCAGGCGTTACAGATGCGACGACCGTTGAGTGTACAGCGCCAGCGTGGTTTGCTGGCGCAACCCATCGAGCGGGATGGGTTGTTGGTAGCTTTGGTAGCTGTTGCTTTTCAGGATGCGGTTCCTGCCCATGCGGGTCGTTATTTGCGATGGGGTGAGGGTTGGTTGTTGGGCGAGTGGCAGCAGCAGGAGGGGCAAGAGTCTGCTGAGTTGCAGGAGCGTCTTTTGTTGGTAGTGGATCTGTTGCGGGTGGCTTTGGAGGCGGATCCTCCGGCTGAGGCGGTGCATGCGGTGGTGACGGAAGCGGCCTCGCGTTTGGGGTGTGATCGGGTAGCGGTTGGATTTGCCAAAAAGGGTGTGATTCGTTTGGCGGCGTTATCCAATGCTGCCGAGGTGGCGCAGCGGATTGATCTGGTTGCTGCTTTGGAAGCGGCGATGCACGAGGCGTGGGATCAGGCAGCGACGGTACGGGTAGGGCTTTATACCATCGATGGTGAAGCTGCGGATGAGCAGACTCCTTCGTGGTTGGATATTCGTGAGCATCAGCGTTTGGTACGGGATTTTGGGGCTGAGTTTGTGTTATCGCAGCCATTTGCTTTGGGTGAAAAGGAGAGGCGGCAGGAGGGGGTATTTGTTTTTGAGTGGCCGGATGCGCTGCATGCGCCGGGGCGGGTTGGGCAAGCTGAGGCGTTGGCGCCTATTCTTGGTCGGGTTTTGTTGGAGAGAGAGCGGGCCGGGCGCAGCAATTGGCGGCGTTTGGGTGATTTTTTGCGTGAGGAAAGGCGTCGTCTGTTTGCGCCCGGTGAGGCGGTACGCAAGTTGTTGGCGCTTGCTGTTGTGGCTGTTGTGGTGGCTGGGTTTACTTCGTATGGTGAGCATCGGTTGTCGGCCAAGGCGCTTGTGGAGGGAAGTGTACGGCGGGTGATTGTTGCGCCTTTTGATGGTTATGTTGCTGCTTCTCAGGTTCGGGCTGGTTATCTGGTCAAGGAGGGGGAGGAGTTGGCGCGTTTGGATGATCGGGAGTTACGTTTAGAGTCTTTGCGGTGGGCCAGTCAGCAGCAGCAGTATCAAAAGCAGATGGATGATGCGCAAGCGCAGCATAATTTGGCGCAGATTCAGATTGCCAAGGCTCAGGCGAGGCAGGCGGAGGCGCAGCGGGAGCTTTCGGAGGCGATGTTGAAGCGGGCGAGGGTATTGGCTCCTTTTAGTGGCTTATTGTTGAGTGGAGATTTGTCGCAGCATTTAGGTGGTGCGGTCAAGAAGGGGCAGACGCTTTTTGAGTTGGCTCCTTTGGATGCCTATCGGGTAGTATTACAGGTTGAAGAGGGGGACATTTCCTATCTTACTGAGCAGCAGCGTGGATCATTGATGGTTGCGGCGTTGCCTGGGGTATCTTTTCCTTTCCATATCACTTTAATCACCCCTGTGGCCACCATTACTGATGGCAGCAATCATTTTCGTGTTGAGGGGACTTTAGAGGTTCGGGATGAGCGTTTACGTCCTGGCATGGAGGGGATTGGCAAGTTGGATGTCGGTCAGCAGCGTTGGGTATGGATTTGGAGTTATCGTTTATTGGCGTGGATACGTTTGCATATATGGTCTTGGTTAGGGATTTGAGGTGGAGTTATTGCGGGTCCAGGGGGATCATCCCCCTGGCGGAGTCCAGAGGCGGAGCCTCTGGGAATTTGCTTTTAATCTTTTGCTTTTATCTTTTGCTTTTATCTTTTGCTTTTATCTTTTGCTTTTATCTTTTGCTTTTAATCTTTTTGGCGCGCCTTTCACAACAAGCCGACGCGCTTTTTGCGTCGGCGCAGCGCGCCTCATGGATGCTGGCTGTGCGGATTGGCGCGTTTTTTTGCGCCAATGGGCACAGCCTCTTCATCGGTGTTAAGAGTTGGCAAACCAGCACAGATGAGTAATTATTGGCCTCCCGCATCGCATTCAGTCGGGGGATCCGGCGGATAATGCCCTTTGGCACCACCATCCGCACTGTTGCTCTACCTGCTCGCAAGGTTGCCACACGCGCAACTGTGTATGTCGGGCGTCCGCCCTCCCAAAGAGTGCCCCTTCGGGGCACAGATTGGTGCGGCGTGCGCGAATGCTACGCATTCGCTTTTGTGAAACGCCGCACAGAAGCAGGACTCCGTCCTGCACCTGCCAGGAGGGGATAATCCCCTCCTGGACCTCCGTAATAGTTTTTTTATTTTATTTTATTTTATCCTGGATCAACACCATGAGCTCGGCCCTCTTTTCCCACTCCTGGTATCGCGTCGCCTCACTCCAACCACGCCTGCGTACCCAGGCACGTGTAGTACGCCACCTCTACCGCGGAGAACGCTGGTGGATCCTCCAGGATCGCGCCAGCGGCCACTTCCTGCGCCTCAACACAGTCGCTTACGGCGTGCTGGCCCTCTGCGACGGTAGACGTACCCTGGAAGAGATATGGCAGTTTCTCAGCAACCGCGACGGCGATAACGCACCTACCCAAGACGAAATCCTGCAACTGCTCAACCAATTGCACCAGGCAAACCTCCTGCACAGCAATCGCCCCGCCGATTTGCAAGATCTGGGCGAACGCCGGGAAAATGTGCGCTGGCGGAAAATTAAACAATATATCAATAACCCACTCTCCTTCAAAATTGCCCTGTTTGACCCAGATCGCCTGCTGACTCTCCTCAGTCGCTTGCTGCCACGCCCCTGGTTGGGAGCTCTGCTACTGCTCTGGCTGATTCTGGTGGGATCGGGCATGCTGCAGGCAGCTCTACACTGGCAGGAACTGACTAACGACCTGACCGCCCAAGTCTTTACCCCAGAAAATATGCTGCTGCTCTGGATGGCCTTCCCCATACTGAAAGCTGTCCATGAACTCGGTCACGGCCTGGCCGTTAAAATCCTGGGTGGCTCCTGCCACGAAACCGGCTTGATGTTTCTGGTTATGGTGCCCGTACCCTACGTCGATGTTTCCGACTCCACCGCACTCTCCAGCAAATATCAACGGATGCTGGTGGGCGCCGCAGGGATGATGGCAGAACTGTCAGTCGCCGCCGTGGCCGTCTGGCTGTGGAGCTGGAGTATGCCCGGTCCCGGTCGCGCCTTCCTCCATCAGGTGATCGTCTTGGCCGGTATGACTACCCTGCTCTTTAATATGAATCCACTGATTCGCTTCGACGGTTATTATATCTTTGCCGATTGGCTGGAAATACCTAACCTGGCACAAAAAGCCAATCGCTACTTAGGCTACCTGCTGCATCGCTACGCCTTTGGCAATACACTCACCTTTCCACCACCAATGAGCAAAGGCGAAACCCCCTGGCTGCTCGGCTTTGCACTGGCCGCCTTTGTCTACCGCATCCTGCTCAGCATCGGTATCATCCTGCTGATTGCCGAAAGCTATTTTTTTATCGGTGTGCTCATGGCCCTGTGGGCGACCTGGTCCATGGTTCTGCTGCCAATCGCTAAACAACTCCATAATCTGCTCACCAATAACGAACTGGAAGGCAAAGGAGTGCGCGTGACACTGGCACTCAGCCTGCTCGCCGGTAGCCTCCTGGGACCACTGCTCACTTGGCCAGTCGCCGATTGGACCATGAGCGAAGGGGTGGTCTGGATGCCAGAAGAGTCCCGCTTGCGCGCTGCCGTCTCCTGCATGGGCGAACAGGTGCTGGTGCCTTCAGGAAGCCCGGTGGAAAAAGCAACCCCCCTGCTGCGTTGCAGCGACCCGGAACTGGCTGCACAAGTGGCACAACTGCAAGCCAAACAAGCCGAGATCGAAGCACGCCTGAGCCAGGCACAAAACGCAGATCGCGTGCAAAGACAGATTATTCAGACCGAGCTGGAACAGGCCAAAAGCCAACTCGAAGATGCCCAACAACGCCAAGAAAGCCTGATTGTACATAGCCCCCATGCCGGTACCTTTATTGTCCCAGAACCAGGAGATTATCCCGGTCGCTTTCTGCGGCGCGGTGACGTAGTGGCCTATCTGCTCGATCCAGCCCGCTTTACCCTGCTGACAGTGGTGCCACAAGGAGAGGTGGATCTGGTGCGACGACAAACCCGTGCCGTGGAGCTGCGCTCGGTCGATCGCGTCTGGGAGCTGATTCCCGCTACCATCGTCCGCGAAGTGCCTGCCGCAACCAATGAACTGCCCAGTATGGCCCTCTCCTTGGCCGGAGGTGGCACAATCGGCCTCGATCCTTCCGCACGCCAAGAGGCCAAAGCCATCACCTCCCTGTTTCACTTTGAATTGGCCTTTGCCGAACAAAAGGTGCCTACAGCCTTGGGCAATCGGGTCTATGTCCGCTTTGTCCATCATGATCTGCCACTGGCCTGGCAATGGTATCGCGGCATCCGGCAAATGTTCCTGAAAAGGTTTGCTGTATGAAACTCGCCCCAGCACAACTGCTCCTGGGTGATCTCTATCCCCAACGACGCCTCTGGCAAGAGCTGCCCTGGCTGGATCGCCTGGCCACTACCCTGCACCTGCGCTGGAGCCGACGCAAACATGCCTCAACCACCCAGCAAGATCAGTTTTTGGCAGAGGTGGCGGCAGCCGAACAACGCCTGCAAGCGCTGACCAAAGAAGAAGGTCAAAAATTTTTGGCAGAACTGCGCAGAAAGCTGCGCCAACACGGCTTTGTCGATGCAACCGTCGCCATGGCCTTCGCCTTTCTGCGCCAACAGGCCGGTGAACTGCTGGCTATGCGCCATTTTCCTACCCAAATGCGCGGCGGCTATTTGCTGCTGCACGGCTATGTGGTGGAGATGGATACCGGAGAAGGCAAAACTCTTACCGCAACCCTGACCGCCGCCACCGCCGCTTTGGCCGGTCTGGCAGTGCATGTGGTGACAGTCAATGACTATCTGGCAGAACGCGACAGCCAACGCATGGCCCCCCTCTATAAAGCCTGCGGCCTCTCCACCGGAGTGATCCTGGAGAGCATGTCGCCGGAAGAAAAACAACAACAATATGCTGCCGATATTGTCTACTGCACCAACAAGACTCTGGTGTTTGACTATTTGCGCGACCGCTTGCAGATGGGTGACCACCTGCAACCCCTGTCCATGGCCATCAAACAGTTGACCCAACCCTCTGGAAGAGCACTGTTGCTGCGCGGCCTGCAATTTGCCATCGTCGATGAGGCGGACAGTATTTTTATTGATGAAGCACGTACACCACTGATTCTGGCCTCGGAACGCAGCAACCCACTGCTGGAAAGCTTCTATCGCCAGGCTATCAGCGTGGCACGACAGCTTCAGGCAGAAAGCGATTTTATCCTGGCAGGTCGCGACCCACAGTTGACACAGCATGGCCAAAGCCGTCTGCTGGAGATCAGCTCCACATGGGGTGGACTATGGAATGGTGCGCTGCGCGCGGAAGAGGTGGTCCGTTTGGCCCTCTCCGCACTGTATGGCTTCACCCGCGATGTCCACTATATCGTGCGCAACATGGACGGAGTGGCCAAAGTGATGATCGTCGATGAACATACCGGACGGGTGATGCCCGATCGCTCCTGGGAGCGCGGCTTGCAACAGTTGATCGAGATAAAAGAAGATGTGCCACTTACCCCGGAAAAAGAGGTGCTCGCCCGCATCAGTTATCAACTCTTTTTTCGCCGCTATCTCTACCTCTCCGGCATGACCGGTACCTGCCGCGAAGTCAAAGAGGAGCTGGCCGATGTCTATGGCCTGGGTGTGATTCGCCTGCAACCCTACCGACCCTCCCGCCGTACTCTCCTGCCGACCCGCCTCTTCGCCACCGCCGAAGCACGCTGGCAGGCGGTGGTCGAGGCAGTGCGCCAGCGCGCCGCCCACGGACAAGCACTCTTGGTGG
Source organism: Candidatus Magnetaquicoccus inordinatus (assembly GCF_004217665.1). Taxonomy (GTDB): domain Bacteria; phylum Pseudomonadota; class Magnetococcia; order Magnetococcales; family Magnetaquicoccaceae; genus Magnetaquicoccus; species Magnetaquicoccus inordinatus. The sequence goes on from NZ_RXIU01000003.1 coordinate 34,148, forward strand.
GCACCCGCTCCATTGCCGCCTCGGAACATCTGTCGGCACTTCTGCAAGCCGCAGATCTGCCCCATCGACTGCTCAACGCCAAACAGGATAAACTGGAAGCCGATCTGATTGCCGAAGCAGGCCGACCCGGTCAGGTGACCATCGCGACCAATATGGCCGGACGCGGTACCGATATTCGCCCAGAAGAGAAGGTGCTGCAGGCGGGAGGATTGCATGTGATACTCACCGAAGGTCACGATAATGCACGTGTTGATCGACAGTTGATCGGACGCTCAGCCCGCCAGGGCGACCCGGGAACCGCCGAATCGCTGTTGTCGCTGGAGGATGAATTGCTGCGGGAAAGAATGCCCACTGTCGGCGCAAAATTTGCTATACTACTGAAAGCGTATCCACAGAGTCGCCTGTTGCAAAGAGTGGCCGCCACTCTCTACCGTTTGGCACAATGGCATACCGAACGCGGACAACGGCGCATTCGCCGCCGCTTGCTGCAAGCCGATTTTCAAATGCGCCAGGCCCTTTCCTTTTCGGGAAAAATGGAATGAAATTTTGGCTACCTCTTTGTTTTTTCGGGATATACTGCATACTGCCCGCCGGGGCTGCCGAACGCAATCTGCCGCCACCCGCCCCGACACTGGCCGCCGTTAATAGTGTGCCTGCAGGCGAGGTCAGTTGCCTGATTGAGCCCTCGGTGGAGGTTAACGTAGGCAGCCCGGCAGATGGCAGCCTGGATGTGGTCCATGTGGATCGGGGGGATATCGTCAATCGCGGCCAGCTTTTGGCCAAGTTGGATACGGCAGTTCAGGTTGCCGCTGCCAATGTTTTGGAGGCAAAAGCTGCCTATGGCTCGCGCAAATATCGGCGCAATGAGGATCTGCAAAAGCAACAACTCATCTCCAGTCAGGAGCTGGATGAGATTGCCACCGAACAGCGCCTGGCAGAGCTGGAGCTCAAAGAGCGGCGGGAACAGATTTTATTGCGCAGCATTATCAGCCCGATCCGTGGGGTGATTGTCGATCGTTATCGCAACCGAGGCGATTTGGTCAAGCAGGAAAAGATCTTTCGTATCGCCCAACTGGATCCGCTGCATGTGGAGACGGTGGTGCCTGCCAGTTATTTTGGGCGGATCCACCTGGAACAGAGCTATGAGGTGACGCCTCAACTGGTGGGAGGCAAAATGAAAGCACGTGTTTCCACCATAGATCGGGTGATTGATGCGGCAAGCGGTACCTTTCGCGTGCGCCTGCTGTTGGCCAATCCCCAATATGAACTGCCTCCGGGGCAGCGTTGCAGTGTCAACTTTAATCCGAACGGAACCAATCCATGAATAAGATCGTCGCTCCCAGCGCTCGCTGCCACCGTCGTCAGGGGATGATTCTGACCGCTCTCTGTACCTCGACGCTGGTTGCCGTTGTCCAGGCAGCCGTTCCTCCTGAGGAGAGAGGTTCTGAGCCACAGACGGTATTGGATCATCGTTCCGCACCCCCACGCAAAACCGTGATTCGTGCCGCCATGCCCAAGGCAGAGAGCTCTCTGACCAGTGTTAAACTGTCGATCAAAGAGTTTCGCTTTGATGGAGTCTCCGAGGTGTCGGCAGATGCCATCGATGAGGTGTTGGCACCCTGGAAAGGGCGGGAGCTGCGCTTTCCAGAGTTTGAATTGGCGGTGCATGCGGTGGCCAACTATCTGCGCCAGCATGGTCATCCACAGGCCGAGGTCAAACTCTCACGCGCTTTGATCGGTGGCGGTACGGTGATGGTGGCGATTCAAGGCTTGTCCAGCGAACCCACCGCTTTGGCCATGCGTCCCTCTGGCGAAGAGAGCATACCACGCATCGAGGTCAAAGAGTTCAAGGTGAGCGGCGCTACCTTGGCCAGCAAGGAGGAGTTTGACGCCCTGCTTGCCTCCAGCAGCGGCAAAGCCTTGTCCATGAAGGAGATTGAACAGGCTGCCGAGAGCGTGGCCAACCATCTGCGCAGCAAAGGGTACCCCCTGGTGCAAGCCTTTTTGCCTCCGCAACGTATCGATGAGGGGGTGGTGGAGATTGCCGTACAAGAGGGTGTGGTCGATGGTTCGGCAGGCAACAATGGCATGATCGTCGCCGGTGGCGGCGAACGGGTGAAACAGGAGGTGCTCGAAGAGATCTTGGCCAAGGGGGTCAAGGCCGGAGAGCCTCTGCGCATCGCCGATCTGGAACGGGCGGTGCTGTTGGCCAACGATACCCCCGGTATTCAATCGGTCAAAACCACCCTGGTGCCCGGCTCCGCACCCGGTTCGACCCAGGTAGAGGCCAAGGTTGAAGAGAGCGCGTTGGTCAGTGGCACCGTGTGGGCAGATAACTATGGCAGCCGCTATACCGGTGCCAATCGCGTCAATGCCCAACTGAATCTCAACAGCCCCAGCGGCCATGGTGAACAGATCTCTGTCAATGCCGCCCACTCTACCGGCATGGAGAGCGGCAAGGTGGCCGTACAAGTGCCTGTCGGCGCCGATGGCCTGAAGGTGGGTGCCTCCTATTCGCAGATGAAACTGGATATTGGCGAAGAGGTGGCCCCGCTCAATCTCTCCAGCAATACCACAGTCGCCTCCGCCTATGCCAGCTATCCCCTGGAGCGCAGCAGTTCCCGCAACACCTGGATCTCGGCCAACCTGGATGCCAAACATGTCTCCAACGATCTTTCGGGAGTCCGCAATAACGATCGCAAGATCAATCTGCTGACACTGGGAGCCAGCGGCAATCTGGTCGATCCCCTGGAGGGTCAGGTGAGCTGGGGGGCCAATGTGGCCGGGGGTGCCCTCGATCTCTCCGGCAAAGCCTCCTATCAAGCGCTCGATGCCAGCTCCTCCCGTACCGAAGGAGATTTTGCCAAGGTAAACTGGAATCTGCAGCGCACCGCCAAGTTGACCGATGCCGTCTCCTGGCAGGTGGCCGCCTCCGGGATGGTCGCCTCAAAAAATCTGGACAGCTCGGAAAAATTTCAGTTGGGTGGTCCAACCGGGGTGCGTGCCTATCCGGTGGGCGAAGGTTTGGGAGATTCGGGATGGTTGGGCAGCGCCGAAGTGCGCTACTCCTTGGGCCAAACCCCGGTGGGTGAGCCACAGATCTTTACCTTTTATGACCATGGCCAGATCACCCAATATCATACCCTGTGGAACCATGCTTTAAGCGCCGGTCAACCCAACAGCTATTCTCTCTCTGGCTGGGGGGTGGGGGCCAGTCTGCTGCACAACGACAAGGAGAGTCTGCGTCTGATGTGGGCACAAAAAAGTGGCAACAATCCCAATCCCAGCAGTACCGGGAGCGACAGTGATGGCAGCAACAAGAGCGGACGGCTTTGGATCGTCGGCAATATTTTGTTCTAATAATGGGAGCTTCGACCATGCACAGCACTCCTCATAGTCCCCGTGGCAAAATGTTGGTATTGGCCGCTCTGGTTGCCGGATGGACTCCGCTGCTACAGGCCGGAGCACCGGCGGCCACCGCCTTGCCCACGGGAGGCCAGGTCATCGCCGGACAAGGGGCGATAAATCAAGCCGGGGCGGCAATGACCGTTACCCAAAACTCCCCCTCGATGATTGCCAACTGGCAGAGCTTTAATATCGGCCAGAGCGCCAGCGTCACCTTTGTCCAGCCTTCGGCCCATTCGGTGGTGCTGAACCAGGTGCTGTCGGCCAATCCGTCGCAGATTTATGGCAAGATGTCGGCCAATGGCCAGGTTTTTCTGGTCAACCCCAATGGGGTCTATTTTGGAGCTTCGGCGCGGGTGGATGTGGGAGGATTGGTCGCCTCGTCGTTGAATCTCTCCAATGCCGATTTTTTGGCGGGCAACTACAGCTTTAGCGGTGGAGTGGGCGCGGTCAGCAACCTGGGTGAGTTGGCAGCGCGCGAAGGGGGCTTTGTCTCTCTGGTCGGTGGCTCTGTGGATAACGCCGGGGTGATTCGTGCCGAGGGCGGACAGGTGGCCATGGCTGCCGGTAAAGAGGCGCGTTTGAACCTGACCCCCAATGGCTTGATCGGGGTCAAGGTCGATACGGCGGGCGAGGGGGCCAAAGTCAACAATAGTGGCTTGGTGATTGCCGATGGCGGCAAGGTCTGGATGACTGCCAAGAGCGCTGCGCCCGCTTTGGCGGCGGCGGTCAACCAAAGTGGTGTGGTACGTGCCAACACCTTGGCCAACAAAAATGGCGAGGTGTGGATTGAGGGCAGCGGTGGTGCGGTGCAGCTTGCCGGGACCACCGAAGCACGTGGCGAACAGGCCGGAGAGAAGGGTGGCCGGGTGGTGGCAACCGGTGAGACGGTAAGCGTGGCCAGTGCTGCCAAAGTGGATGTATCGGGTCAGGCCGGAGGCGGTACGGTACACCTGGGTGGTGGCTGGCAGGGCAAGGATACAAGCATTGCCGAAGCCAAACAGGTAAGCGTTGCCAAAGGGGCCAAGGTGGCTGCCGATGCCACGGTCGATGGCGATGGCGGTACCGTGGTTGCCTGGTCGGGCGAGGTGACGCGCATGAATGGCAGCGTGTCGGCCAAAGGGGCGGGCAAGGGCAAAGGAGGGCAGGTGGAGACCTCCAGTCGCGGCGCTCTGGGGGTGAGCGGTTCGGTGGATGTCTCGGCACCGAGCGGCAAAGGGGGCAACTGGTTGCTCGATCCCAACAATATCACCATTACCGGGGTTACCACCGATACCGATGTCGATCCCAGCAACGCCGCCAGTCCGTTGAGCTATACAGCAGGCAGTACCCTCTCGGTCTATAACTCTTCCATCGATGAGGTGTTGACCCGTGGCGCCTCGGTGACTTTGATAGCCAGTGGCGACATCACCATCAATGCCAATATCAGCAAAACCGGCGGTGTCGCCTCTACCCTCACCTTTGATGCCCTGGGCGACATCACCTTGGCCTCCGGGATCAACATTGCCTCGACCAGCGGTGCTGGCGCCCTGCATGTCAACTTTGGGGTAACCGGGGCCAACAGTGCCAGCGGTACCGCCTATATCTCTGGTGGCGTGGCCAGCAACGGCGGTGATGTGGTCTTTCACAAAGCGGCACAATTGATCAGCGCCACCCCGGTCTCCACCAAACTGTTGAGCTCCGGCTCGACCGGTACCTCTGGGGCCATCACCTTCCATAAAACTGTCGATCTCAACAACCAAGCCAGCTCCACAGTCACCCTCGATAGCCAATCGGCCAAATCAGGATCCACCTATACCGGTACCGGTGGTGCCATCACCTTCAACGACCAGATCTATTCCCATGATGTGACCCTGCCGCAACAGTTGATCTTGACCACCAGCGGCGCCGTCTCCAGTGGAACCAACCAGGCGGGGAGTGTCACCTTCAATAATTCAGTCGGTACAGCCAGCAACCCCTTGGGTTCGCTCTCCATCACCGGCCCCACCTTCACCTTTTTGAACACCGGTGCAATTAACCTCAAGGCGGCATCGGGCAATGTGCTGACCTTTGGCACCATCAGCAGCAACTATATTCCCAAGCTGGTTTTGGGCAGCGAAAATACCACCATCAGCGTCACCGGCATCTCCGGGGGTACCAGCGTCGATAGCGCCGACTATATCCAATCCACCTTTGATATTGTCACCAGCAGTGGCTTGACCGCCCCCACCTTGACCATCTCTTCGGAGCGTTCGATTCAGGTGGTCGGCTCTTCCAGTCAGTCGCGCAAGATTACCGGCGATTATTATTATTATAACACCGCCAGCAACAGTGTGGCTGGCAACAAGTCGCTGACGGTCAACTTGCGTCCTGCCCAGTTTGTGGGATCAGGGGGCAGCGCCATCCATTCCGGCTCGATCTATCTGGATAATGCCCTGATAAAATCCTATGGCTCCAATGTCAGCCTGGGTGATTCGAGCCATATCGCCTATGGTGTGGCTTCGGAACAGAATACCGATGGGGTGCGTCTCTACCAGAGTAACATCTATACCAATGGCGGCAATCTGGAGATTTGGGGTCGGGCCCCGGAGATGGATAATCAAGGTGCCGTCTCGCAGGTGGGTGGTTTGGGGGTCTATATTTATGGTTTGGGAACCTACTCCACCAGCAACAGCAGCAGCAACAGTACCGGTACCTTGACCATCAATGGTGCGGTGAACACCGCCTCCACCAGTTCGGCCAAGGATGCGGTGGTGATCGGCAAAAATGGTGGCGCCACAGTGACTTTGCAGAGCGATAATGGCGCGATTGCCATCACCGGTGATGCCAGTGGCCTCGGCACCAGCGCCACCGCCGGAGCCAGCTATGATGGCATCAGTGTGGAGTCATCGGCGATGATTCGCAGTGTGGCCGGTAACATCACCCTGACCGGTAGCGGCGGCGGTGGCAGCAGCAGTCAGGTTGGAGAGAACTATGGTATCAAGCTCAAGGATAGCGATACGCAAATTGTCTCGCAAACCGGCAACATTCTGCTGACCGGTTTGACCGGCGGCAAAACCAGCAGCTATGGTATCTATAGCAGTGGCGATGATATGGCCTTGGGTCAAGAGCGGGATACCACTACCGCCAAGGCGGTGGTGAGCAGCCGTCCCTTTACCGGCAATATCGATCTGGTGGCCGATACCATGAAGTTTACCAACAGCTCGACCAGTCGCTTGCGCATGACCGGAGCCCGTTCGGGATCCACCTTGACTACCGGCCAGCTCAATATTCGTCCCTATCATGATATTACCATTCAAATCGGCGGCACCGAGCCCTCGCCGCCCTCGCCGGACTCCTCGCACTTGACCGCTCCCAGCAATCCTCTCTATCTGGCCAGCTCGCTCTTTTCGGGCAATAATGCGGTCTTTATCGAGGGTTTTGGCGATATTACCATCGGTCGTTACGGGGTGGCAGGCAGCGAGTCCAACAAGAGTCTGACTGTGGCCGGAGCCACCACCGTCTATGATCCGCTCAATCTGCGCATGTTTGGGACCACCGGCAGCAACGGCTCCATTGCCATCAATGCCCCCCTGACGGTACAAAGCAGCAGCGGCAGTGCCCGTGCTCTGGCGCTGCATGTCAAAGGGGGTGTGAGCGGTACCGGTACGCTGACTACCCATGATCTGCGTTTGATCGGTGCGGGCGATGTGGCGCTGACCGGCAGCAACTTTGTCGATGTTCTGGCTGCGGGAGGTCCAGGGACGGCTGATGGTACCAGTTATGATGGCAACATCACCTTGAGCAATGCCCAGGCTTTGAGCATCGATCAGGTGACCAGCAACACCCTGGGCAGTACCGCCACCGCCACCGGTATAGTCACCGCCAATGATAAAAATGTGATCCTCTCCACGACCTCCGGGGATATCAGCGTCAAACAAAATATCAACGCCGGAGCCGGTACGGTGAGTCTGGTGGCCTCGAGCGGAGCGGTCAACGAAACCGGCAGTGCCACCCCGATCATTACCGCCGACAAGCTGCGTCTCTATGCCCGCAACAGCTCCAACCTTACCAATACCAACGTCATCAACACCTTGGCCGGGGAGATCTCCGGCAGTGGCAACAATCTTAACTTTAAAAATGATGACAGTCTGGTGATTGGCGCGGTGACGGTGGGCAGCAGTACGGTCAACGGCTTGACCATGAATGCCGGCAATGTGGCCCTGCAGTTGGTAACAGGAGATTTGACGCAAAGCCAGCCGGTGGTGACCGGGAGCACGAGTACCGGCAGCTTTTATATCCGCACGCCGGGCAATGTAATCTTGGAGAACACCGGCAATGATTTTGGTCGCTTTGCCGCCACCTTGACCGGGGGCAGTGGCACTCTCAGCGTGGTGGATAAAAACACTCTGTTGCTGGGTACCGCTGGCGATTATGATCGAACCACCAGCACTCCGGGATCTTTTATCTATGGCACCGGCATTGCCGCAACCGGCTATACCAGCAAGCTGTGGGCAGGCGCCAACGGCACGGGTGGCATCAATGAGGTGGATAGTGCGGTGATCAGCAGCAACAATCTGCTGCTCAAGGCCAATGACAACTCCACTCTGGTTAACGATAATGTGTTGACGGGAGTGCTGTCGGCCATTTTGACTGGCAGCAACAAGGGGCTCTATTTTACCGAAAATGATGCCATCGTCATTGGTTCGGTAGCCAACAGCAGCGGCCAAACTCCCGATCCCAGCAATGGTATTGCCGGGGGCAGCAGCACGGTGGTGCTGACCGCCAAAAGCGGCTCGATTACCCAGCAGGCCAATACCTTGGGGGATATTATTACCAGCAAGCTGTTGCTGGTGGCCAGCAATGGCTCTATCACCCTGCAGAATGCCAGCAACAATGTGGGCACCCTGGCTGCCGATCTGGCGACTGCGGGCAGCAGTTTCAGCTATCGTGATGCCGATGCGCTGACTGTGGGCAGCATCACTCCCATCAGCAGCATCAACAGCAGCACCCTGGCAACCACCTCCGGCAGTGCCGTCAACGGTATCACCACCAGCAATGGCAGCATCGATCTCTATACTCTGGCGGGCTCCTTGACTGTGGAAAAGAGCATTAGCGCCGGGGGTGCCAACAGCATCGATCTGCGGGCCAGCGGTGCCAGCAGTGATCTGGCCATCAACGACAGTGCCACGGTGAAGAGTGTGGGGGGTGGCACTATTCAACTGGCAGCAGGTCGCGACATCTCCACCAATACCGCCACCGGTACCGGCTCGGAGATTGAGAGTGCAGGAAGTGTGTTGCTGCAGGCCGGGGGCAGCATCGGCAGCAACAGCAATCGCATCGAACTGACCGATACCGCTACCTTGGCGGTCAGTTCGGTAAGCCACATGTGGTTGCGCAAGCTTGCCAACAACGATGATCTGACGGTAGGCACGGTCACAGCGCTGGCGCAAGGCAATACGGTGACCGACAGCGGCGGCAGCAGCAGTGCCACCCAGGCTGTGGCGGTAGGAGATCTGAACGGTTTGACCAGCAGCAGCAACGGCAACATCACTCTGACCACGCAGGGGGGTGATCTGACTGTCGCCAAAAATATCACCGCCCATGGTAGCGGCACAGTCGATATTCGCACTGCCAACAGCGGCAACCTGGGGGACGTGATCTTAAGCAGCGCCCAGATCAGCAGCAGCAGCGGTAACATTCAGGTTGTGGCGGGCAACACCCTGACCACCAACAGCGGCAATGATGGTGTCACCAGCGATTTTGCCAGCAGCGGTCATCTGTTGCTGGAGGCTGGGTTGAGTCTGGGCACCAATGGCAATCGTCTGCAGATGGGCAGTGTCAGCAAGGTTGCCGCTCGCACCTTGAGCAATGGCACTACCAGTGGCGCCAACAGCATTTGGCTGCGCAAGCTGGGGACAACCAGTGATCTGGAGATTGGCACAGTCAGCCAGTTTAACAGCACGGCGGTGGATAATGCCATCAATGGCACCGCCAGCAACGCCAGCAGCCTGTCGGGATTGTCCACCACTGCCAATAATGGTTCGATCACCTTGACTACCCAGGGGGGCGATCTTGCCATTACTCAAAATGTGACCGCGCATGGCAGCGGTGATCTGGATCTGCGTAGCGCCAACAGCGGCAATCTGGGAGATATGGTGGTGAGCAATGGCGCGCTTCTCTCCAGCAGCAGCGGGACTATTCAGTTGTTGGCAGGCAACAGTATCAGCACCACAAGTGCCAACAACAGTGCAGTGCCCACTGTTCAGACCACCGGCAGCGTTTTGTTGGAGGCGGGGTTGCTGTTGGGGGATGACAGCAATCGTTTGCAGTTGGCCCAGGCCAGCATTGTGGCGGCGCGTACTTTGAACAACAGCGGCAGCAGTGGCATCTGGCTGCGCAAGCTGGGCACCGCCAGTGATCTGGAGGTGGGCACGGTCAACCGGGTCAACGCCACCGCTTTGGATAATGCCATCAATGGTCCAGCCAGCAATGCGGCCAGCTTGTCGGGCTTGACCACCACCGCCAACAATGGCGCGATCACCTTGACCACCCAGGGTGGGGATCTGACCATCACCCAGAATGTGAGCGCCGATGGCAGCGGTTATGTGGATATTCGCACCGCCAATACCGGCAATTTGGGTGATATTATTCTCAGTGGTGCCAGCGTGAGCAGCGGCTCTGGCACCATCCAGATGATTGCTGGCAACAGTTTGACCACCACTCGTGCCAGCGATGGCGCCAGCCATGATTTGAGCACAACTGGCGATATGGTGTTGGAGGCGGGGCTCTCTATGGGCAGCGACAGCGAGCGGATACAATTGGGCAATGCGGCCCGGTTGGCAGCGCGTACCCTGAGCAATGGCACAACCAGTGGCGCCAACAGTATCTGGTTGCGCAAGATGGGCACGAGCAGTGATCTGGAGATTGGCACGGTCAGCCGGGTCAACAGCAACGCTTTGGACAACTCCCTGCATGGCGGTCTGAATGATGCCTCCTTGTCAGGTTTGACCACCTCGGCCAACAACGGCAACATCACCTTGAGCACCCAGGGCGGGGATCTGAACATCACCCAGAACATCACTGCCCATGGCAGTGGTTATGTGGATATACGCACCGCCAATAGCGGCCATTTGGGTGACATTGCCCTGACCGGGGCTGCCATCAGCAGCAGCTCCGGGACGATTCAGATTATTGCTGGTAATACACTGACCACCAACAGCGCCAACAATGGCACATTCAACGATCTGAGCAGCAGCGGCGCTATTATGCTGGAGGCAGGGTTGCGTCTTGGTGCCGAAGAGAATCGTTTGCAGATAGGCAATGCCGCCAAGCTGGCCGCCCGGACCTTGAGCAATCCGGGGAGCAGTGGCATCTGGCTGCGCAAGCTGGGTACGGCCAGTGATCTGGAGATTGGCACGGTGAGCCGGGTCAATGCCACGGTGGTCGATAATGCCATAAATGGCAGTGGCAGCAATGCAGCCAGTTTGTCGGGTTTGAGCACCACGGCCAACAATGGCACCATTACCTTGACTACCCAGGGCGGGGATTTGACCATTACCCAGAATATCACTGCCGATGGCAGCGGTTTTGTTGATATACGCACGGCGAGCACTGGTCATTTGGGCGATCTCTTTTTCAACAACGATGCAGGGGTGAGCAGCGGCAGCGGGATGATCCAACTGGTCAGTGGTGGCAACATTACCACCAGCAGCAACACCGGTACCAGCAATGAGCTGGTGACCACGGGTAATGTGTTGTTGCGAGCCGATGGCTATATAGGCAGCGACAGCAAACGCATTGAGAGCAGTGGTATCAACATCTTGGCGGCGCAATCGACCGGGGTGCAGTGGTTGCGGCAGGCCAGTGGTAATTTGACTGTGGGCACGGTCACTGCGCAAAACAGCAGCTCCACATTGGATCACAGCATTGCCAACACAGCGGGTTTGCAGAGCAGCAATGCGGTGATCGGTTTGACGGTGAGTGCCGGGGATCTGGCGGTCAATGATGCGTTGAACGCCGGGACAGCCGATCTGTCGTTGAAGGTGTCGGGCAGTCAGGGGTTGGCAGCCAATATAACGGGTGGAGTGGTGACATTGTTGGCAGGTTCCGGGGCCAGCAACAACATCGAGCAGGGCAATGGCCAGATCTCGGCGAGCAAGGTACGTTTTGATGCGGGCGGTCTGGTGAGTTTAAGCGGCACACCGAGCAATCTCATGGGCACGGTGGCGGGACGTGCGGGCAAGACTCTGACGTTGGCTGATGGCAGTAATCTGTTGATTGGTTCGGTGAGCAGCACCCAGGGCAGTGATGCTGTGGGCAGCAGCAGTGGTTTGACCTCGGACACCGGGGATATTGTCTTGAGCAACAGTGGCTCGTTGACTCAAGCGGCGGGGGCGTTGTTGACGGTGAGCACGGCGAGCAAGGGGTTGCGTATTCAGTCCAATGGACCGGTCACCTTGACTGAAAACAACAGTGTCGGCCATCTGGCGGCCACGGTGGGCTTGGCCAATCAGGGTTTCACCTTTACCCATGCGGGCAATCTGGTGGTGGATCAGGTCTCTGGAATGACCGGGATCAGCAGCAACCAGGGGGCGATTATTCTCAAGTTGAACAGTGGCGCTTTGACGGCGGCCAACAATGCCGGGATCAGCGGCTCTTCCTTGCGTTTGGAGGTACCCAATGGGGTGACACTGAGCAACAGCAATCAGGTGCAAACCTTGGCGGCGTTGCTGAGCAACAGTGGTGCCGGGATTCAATTTACCAATACCGGCAATTTGCTGATCGGCACGGCCAGTGGTTTGACCGGCATTACCACCAGTTCGGGGAGTATTTTGTTGCGTTCCACAGCGGGCAATTTGAGCACGGATAGTGGGGCGTTGTTGTTAGGTGATGCGGTAAAGCTGGTGGCGAGCGGTTCGGTGGATATGCGCAACAACAATCAGAGCAACTCGTTGGCGGGAAGTGCAGGGGGAGATTTTTCCTATTATAACAGAGGCAGTTTGCAGATCACCTCGGTGAGTGGCAGCAGTGGCATCACTGCCGGGGGTGCGATTTGGGTACGCAGTGGAGGAGATTTGACCACTTTGCAGCCGGTGGTAGGCAATGGCACGGGCAATCAGGCGGTGGTATTGTCAGCGAGCAATGGTTTTTACAATCAGGCAGGAGCCACGGCGGTACAGGCGCCCAATGGACGTTGGTTGATCTATGATGACAATCCGACGTTGCAGGATCGGTTGGGTGGTTTGAATTATACCTTCCGTCGGGTTTATACCTGGTATAGCGACTATCCTCCGGCGCAGGTGAGTGAGGGGGGCAATGGTTATATCACCACCGCCTATATTCACAATCCCGAGCAGTATGCCCGGCAGGCGGGAGGTACCACCAGCTCGACGGCTACGGGCAACACCAGCAGTAGCGCCTATTCGGTCGCTGGTTCGGGGATAGTCCGTTCGGTATCGTTTGTGCAGCCAGCTCCCTCTTTGAGTGCGCCGTTGGCGCGTCCGGCTTTTGCTGCGCCCGGGGCGAGCAGTGCGGCGAGTGGAGGTTTACCATTGTTGTTGCCGGTACAGAGTGGGGCACGATTTGTGGCCAATTTGGCGAGTGTGGTACCTGAGGGTGAGATAGCGGCGATTACCTTAAGCAACGGGGAGGCGGTGCCGTCGTGGCTGCATGTGGACACCAAGAGCATGCGCATGGCAGGTACGCTGCCGGAGGGTGCAGAGGCGGTGAGTATACGGATTCAGGTCAAGGTAGCGGGCAGTACGGAGGTAAGGAGTGTAGATGTGCAGTTGACTCCTGCTGCAGCGCCCACAACGGGCACCGCCGAGAAAGATATTTAATCTGTTAAACAAACAGGGAGGTCCAGGAGGGGATTATCCCCTCCTGGCAGGTGCAGGACGGCGTCCTGCATGTAGCGACGTTTCAGCAGAAGCGAATGCGAAGCATTCGCGCACGCCGCGACAATTTGTGCCCCGCAGGGGCACTCTTTGGGAGGGCGGAGCCCGACCTGCCCCTTTCGGCAGTGGAGCCACTTGGAGAAGAGCAGGATCACTGCTTTCACTCAAATTTGCGAGTTAATAGTTGTTTCTGGCATAATCGCAGGCAGAGGTAACGATACGAGACAACATGGCATTATCGTTACTGCCGAAGCTCCAGGCTCCGCTCATGGCGCTGGCTTTGGCATAAAAGGTAGGAGCTGCGAGCTCTTCTCCGCTGGATTCAACGGTATAACGAGTACGCAACAGCACTGCCGAGCTACCGGCCAAAGCCCCCAGAAAGACCCGTTCGGCTGCGGTTACTTTTTTCAGGTCAATAATGCTGGGTGACACCAGGAGACGTTCATCCGCTTTGGCATCGTTTTGCTCGACATTTTTGCCAAAGATGCTATTCAAGCATTGGTTTAATTTTGTTTGCATCAATTCGACAGCTTTTGCATCGCCTTTGTCGCCTTCCGAATGTGAGACGACGAGAGGAGAGATGCGCACACTTTTGAAGCTGCCCAATGGTTTTTTGCTGGGGAGGATGGCTTCATTGGTCGGATGGATATGGGTTGCACAACCAGACAGGATCAAGGATGTCATGATAAGTATAGGAAATTTCATAAATAAGTGAACTCCTTTCGGTTGAGGGTGTGCAGGCAACTTACTGGCAAGCGGTCAACAGGGACCATACAGAAGGATGGAAGAAAAAAATCAATTTTGCAAAGCTTGGCATATTTTTGTGAGTATGTTTTTTTTATGCTGGATTATGAAGCGGTCAGCAAGCAGTCAAGTCATGTATCAGCAGCAGCCTTTCTCAACCCATATTTTTATCAAGTTATTGCTGATTGATCCCCAATATTTTGTTTGGCCGACGCGGTGAGCAAAAAAACGGCACAACAGATGGTAGAGCTTGATGCGGCGAAAAGTGTTGATTGTTGCCCAATAGAGTTGCCATAGGGATAAAAGTGGTGCAAGAATAGGGGCTGTGAGGATAACTGTGCGCCTGAGGGCGCCAGACTCTGTGCATACGGCTCTGGCTGTGCTGTTGTTGCAGGGGGTATCCGCTTGTCTAGAAGATTTTTTGCCCGTGGAGAGAGTCTGTTGCACAGCAGCAAGCCCAGCCCAGTTCCTGCCGATTTGATGCCGTTGATGCGGGTGGCGGAGTTCGACCAAGTGACTGATATGCTCAAAGATGCGGTCAGCCAGGGATTGGCACCCTCTTGGCAGGAGACGCGCGACGGCTCTTTTGCCAGAAAAGTCCAGAAGGGTTGTCTTTGGTCCCGGTGTACCTATTTTTATGCTGGTCAGGCCGATTCCCATTATGGCAATCTGTTGTTTGTCTATTGGCCAGCAATGGAGAAGGGAAAAGAGGGAGAGGCGTCGCCTTATGACAGCGGGGGAGTCTATCGCGGCAAGTGTGATCCCTTTCGCGGGATGAGTGATACCGATTGGCCCTCTCCGAATGCGGTCGCTTTTCTCAAAAGCACTGCCTATGCTTTGTCCGACTGGCGGGAGTATTTTGCCTACTATCTGGATGAATATTTTGTACAGGATTGGCAGCGCTATTGTCTTGGCCAACCGCCCTCTGCCAATCCCACTCCTTTGTCTTGTTGGGAGAGTTTGCCGGCGCGATTCTCCAGCAACTTTTCTCCAAAAGTTGATTGGCCCTCCTGGAGTTGGGAGGTGCGTGTGCGTGGAAAGATTCCGCTTGCCGAAGGGTTGTTCTTTTGGTCAGCCGTGCGCACTACCATGGATACCCTGGGGGATATGTTGTTGGATGATCCCTATGGAGCAGGAGCGCTATTGGAGGGTCTGTTTAGTTCAGAGCATACGGTTGCAGATACAGCCGCGGAGATGGTTGATGCGGGCAGAAAACGGAGCATAGAGTGGGTGACACAGCAGCTCAATCCTTGACGCAGAATGCTGAGACAGCAGGGCAATCCTTGCACCAGGAACGGTTGCTGGTGGTAGCCATTAACGGTCATATACCTGGTCAGTGTGGTCTGGTGGAGTTGGTGGTGCAAAAGCAGAGTGAGCCAGGATATTTCTACTTGCTTGATCCTCGTAAGGGTCTGCAGAATTGTATTGACCGGGAGAGGTTGCAGCAGTTGGCAGATGAAAAGAGGGTGCGCCTGTTGGCTGAGCCCAGAGAGGTTGCTCCGACGGCTTGCGCCCTGTTTGCCAGGCACGATTTTTTGCAGGCCTATGAATCGGGATGCAAAGCCCCCTTTCCCTGGGGTGGGGAGAGTCCCATTGCGTTGTCGCCAGAGGGGGATTCTCTGCTGATTGCCGATGAGCAAACTCTGCGGGCACTGCGTCGTGGTGCCGCAGAGCGCTTGTTGAAAGTTGTGCAAGAGCGTATTGCCTACGAATTGAAGAGCGACTGGCATCAGGAGTTTTTTCCGAATATGGAAAAATGGTGTCGTTGTGGGGCATTGTGTGTCGGTTCATCCAGGGGAGATCCTCTCTATTTATCTTTTCATCAACATCTGGCTACACTCCTGTTTCTCAAAGGGGATAATGATCGTCAGTTGCTGGCTTTCAAACAATTGGTGCAACCTCACTTTCCTGCTCTTTCTTATGATGAATTTGCCGCTACTGCACGCACATGGGCCAAAAATTGGCAAGAACAGAGTGATTTGTTTTTCCGTGAGACGAGCAGGAGAAAAACGGAGTCCATTATTCAATCGCTTTCTGCTCTGACAGACCGTTCTGTTGTAGATGTTTACCCTCAGGGAGCACGCTCAGGCCAAGCAGCCGAAAATAATCGAATACACCACCAAAATGCTTCTGCCTCTATAGTGTTGGCGGGTCGTGGACCAGCAGAAGCCGATCCACCTTCCCTTAATTCCATTAACTAGTCGCTCAGGAAACCATGGAGATTATCGCCTTTTATTCCTTCAAGGGGGGCGTAGGTCGCACGGCATTGCTGACCAATCTGGCCGCCTATTGGGCTTCGCTGGGGCGGGTGGTTGGGTTGGTGGATATGGATCTGGCGGCACCAGGGTTGAGTTATTCACCGCTCTTGGATCCAAAAAGCCTGCTCAATCCAGAGTTTAGCCATGTTGGTTTCAGTGATCTGTTGGCGGCCTATTATAATGGTCGCGATGACAAGGATGGGCTGGGCTATTTTGAACCGGATATTCTCTTTCATGAACTCAACCCGCCGCCGGAGCCCAATCCGCCCTACCAGAAAAGATTTTGGGGAAATCATGGCCGGGTATTGGTGATTCCGGCAGGTCAGGTGCATTTTCGTTATCCGCCGGTTTATGAGTTGCAGCCATTGCCCTTTCCGCCCAAAGGCGGGCGCCCAAATGAGAGCATGGATGCCATGACCTTGCGCGCTTTTGCCAAGCTGTTTCGCGAGGATATGCAGAAGTTTCGACTGCCAAAAGCTGCCGATAAACCGGAACAGGCTGCCCGTGGTCTGGATTATCTGTTGATCGATTGTCGCACCGGATTTCCTGAACTTTTGGATCTGGTATTGGGCTATCTGGCCGATCGCATGATCCTGGTCTCCGGTTTGAATGAACAAAATCTGGTTGGTCTGGAGCTTACTCTGCGGCAGTTGCGGGCAGAACGGGTGGAGGAGGGCAACTATGCCCGTGATCTCATGGTGGTCTTTTCACCCGTACCGGTCCATCTGTATGATGATCCCGCCGCTATCGCCGTCCTGAAACAGGGCAAAAGGGTGGTGGAAAGCCATTGCAGAGAAAAGCCGGGCTATCAACGCGAAGAGCCTCCCAAAATTTTTACCTTGCCCTATACCCCCCGTCTGGCGCTCTCTGACCTTCCCTTGACCTTTGAAACCCTGGAGCATCCCTACAGCCGGGTGATTGTGGAGATTGCCGAATCTTTGGCCCCCCCCTCTTTGGAAAGACAGATTGCCAAGGTGAGCGAGCAGTTGCAGCGCACCGGGGTAACCATCGCAGAAAAAAGCACAGCCCCCGCCGAGGAGTTGCGTTCGGGGCAAAGATCGGAGCTGCCGGAGAGACCAGCCTTTTCTGCTGGTCCGCCCGCTGTTTTTGCTGCTGCTCCCGCTGCCGATCTGCTGCGGCTTCCTTCCTGGCATTGGCCGTTTACCATTTCTGCCCCCAATCAGGAGCAACGGATTCGTCAAGAGCGGGATCGTCTGTTGCCCGCACGCAGCGGTTTGACCGATATGGTACGAGACGCCTTTCTCGATGCCCTTTCGGGAACCCTCTCCCTGGACAAAAAGGGCAAGCTGCAGCTTCTTTCTGCCTATCCCGATCTGCCCAGAGAGCGCATTTCAGAGCAGCTCGAACTGTTTATGGCCGAACGGCAGGATTGGCCTGCCCTGCCTGCCGGGGAGCAGGAGGCGTTGTTTGAAAAACAGTATCAATGCCGCAAAGAGTGGGCCGATCTGCTCCTGCAACCGCCGGGCGAGGGGCTGAGACAATTTTTGTTGCAACCGCTGCAGAATGGGCAGGCGCTTTTTTCGAGCTGGCAGGAGCATGCGCCCTATTGGTTTTTATTGGCCAGGGATCTCAGAAAAGAGCTGAACCGTAAAAACGAAGCCTGGCAGGCCATCGCACAAGGCTTGCGTGTGCCTCCAGACAGGTCAGCGATGATCGAACTATTGGACTTGTTGGATAGCCAAGATCAGGAATGGAATAGAGCGCTTTTGCAGCGAGCCAGCGAGTGGGTTGTTGCGGATCAGTGGTTGCAGTTTGAGGTGTTAACAAGAGAGGTAAAACCTAGTCGTGAGCGCATTGAAGAGGTTTTGGAACCTCTGTTACAAGGAAAACCGCCAAAGGATCCATGGCTCAGTTTACAATTTGCACATTGGATTATGAATAATTATGATTTGATGGCCATACGGGTGGAACCTTTTTTGCGTTATTCTGTGGAAAAATTATCTTCAAATGATAATGTTTTATTTTTGTGGGGTGAGTTGCTTTTCGTTTACCTGGGTCGATTTGCAGAGGCTGAAACTGTTTACGGGGAGTCAATTGAACGTAATACATCCTGGAGCTCGCCTTGGAGTCGTTTGGGAGATCTGTTGCAGGCCACAGGAAGATGTGAGGAAGCAAAAGTGGCCGCCCTAAAGGCAATTGATTTGAGTGAGAAAGATGCTTATGTTCAGTCAACTCTAGGAAGTATTTATGCACGCTGCTTCAGGAATTATGAAGAGGCAGAGGCGGCCTATCGCCAAGCTGTCGGTCTAGAGAATAATAATAATTGGTACAAGCTTCTTTTGGGTTATTTTCTTACTTTTTACCGTCAGCGTTGTCAGGAAGCTCTAGAGATATTACAGCTTCACTCGCCAGAGGATGATTCCCATGGTACCGGCCATGTTTTGCTCTATCGCGGTTTGGTGCTATTGATTTTGGGGCAGACAGAAGCAGGAAACGCCTGTTTGACAAAAGCAGGAGATAGATTTTATCATGAAGGATCAATATATAGTGTTTTCCATTATACCAGAATCACATTAATATTATCTCCTGAGGCAATATCTCTTCTCCCCATACACCATGCCATTCTGAACACCTGGCGGAAAAACGCACCGCAATTTTATTATCTGCAAATGACCGAAGCGTTGCTGGAATTGGCAGAAAGCGGCCGTTGGCCTGCAGACAGGATACAAAAATATTTGCTTTTGTTTGAAGAGTTTACATCTGCCATCCAGATTCTCTATGAAATAGGCGGGCAACGCCCGGATCTGCGGCAGACCACTCGTGCGGGTGTGGCTGCTCTGTTGGCCGATTATCCGCAACTGCGTCAACGTCTCAAAGGTGCCGCCCCTCCTGAAGATCTGATAGAACGTTTTCGCCCCTTTGCCGAGGGCAGGAGCGATGGTTTGGGAGATCCGCGTGATCGTGCTCTGTTTTGTAAGGAGTCAGCAGCGGAGGAATAGCCATTCTGCAGGCGCCCAGGCAGAGGCTTGCGGTGGGCTATTGCAGAAAAAATGCGCCTGCATTTACAATATATGTTAAAACATACAGTAAAACACTATCTTATCCAAAACAACTGCTGAAGTGCTTCATGTTCCAATAACTCCATGGAATCGTTAATATCATGATCATCTATTACTCCAACCTATAGAAAGGTGATCATGAATTACAAAAACAAATATAACACACCCCTCATCCATCGGCCTCTGAACCTGCTGCCACCTGCTCCGGGAGGGGGAGGCAACAGGGATTGTTGGCGGCTGGCCAATGGTCTGGTCGAGGGTTGCGCCATGTGGCGGCAAGCTGCATTTTTGGTGCAGGGGGCGGTTGCGGGGTGCGGTTGTTGTGCTTTTGCCGACAGCCCCTGCCGACAAAAATTGCCAGGAGAGTGGGCCCTGCCCAGAGAGCATAGGATGGGAAGAGGTCGCAGCGCTGCAGGAGGCAAGCCATGAACAGCCACGCTACTGTCGGGGGTGACCCTACCCCTTTGGGGAGGCCGCAAGAGCGGCAAGCGCCTCTGCAACGACCCTGCTATCGTGTCTATGAGGAGGAGCAGGCTGGCAGAGCGGCAGGGCTCTATTATCATGGTTTCAAAGAGAGCGAGTCCAGACAAACGCCGGTCGATCTTTTTGTGTGTGGGCCGTTGTATGTGGAGGCGCAACTGAGTGAACTGTCAGGTCTCTCATTTTGTCGCTTGTTGCGCTTTCGCGACACCACCGGGGTCTGGAAGAGTTATGTCATGCCGATGACCCTCTTGAGTGATCGTGGCGAACAGTTGCGGGCGCAATTGCTGGATCGTGGCCTGCTGATTGATCTGCACAATCGGGCGCATCTGCAGAGCTATCTGCAAAGCCAGATTCCAAGCAAAAGTCTGAGTCTGGCCAAGCAGGTGGGCTGGCATCAGCAGAGTTTTGTGTTGCCTGATGAGATCTTTGGCGACCCGGATATCTATTTTCAGGGCAGCCATGGCGCCGCGCAACTCTATGCCTGTTCCGGCTCGCTGTCGGGTTGGCAAAAGGAGATAGCAACCTATTGTCAGGGCAATCCACTGCTGCTGTTTGCGGTTTCGGCGGCCTTTGCGGGAGTTTTATTGCGGGCGGTGGGTCGGGATGGTTTTGGTTTTCATTTTGTCGGCGACTCTTCGACCGGCAAAACCACAGCGTTGCGGGTAGCGGCTTCGGTGTGGGGAGGTCAGGAGTTTCAGCGCAGTTGGCGCGCCACTGGCAATGGTTTGGAGGCGGCGGCAGCACAATTCAATGATGGGCTGATGGTTCTGGATGAGATTGCCGAGGTCAATCCGCGGGAAGCGGGGAGTATCATCTATGCGCTTTCCAATGGGCGCGGCAAGCAGCGTGCCGATCGACACGGGGAGGCCAAGGAGTTGAGTCGCTGGCGGGTATTGCTCTTGTCTTCTGGCGAGCGGATGCTGGCTACCTATCTGTCCGATGTGCGCATGGAGCAGCGTGCCGGTCAGGAGGTACGTTTGTTGGATGTGCATTGCCATCGGCGCTATGGCATGTTTGATGAGCTGCATGGAATGGCTTCTGGCCGGGAGTTGGCCGATCATCTGCGCGGTGCGGTCAAACGGCATCATGGCGAGGCAGGACGGGCCTTTTTACGGGCGTTGCTGGGCTGCAAAGCCGATTGGCCCGCGTTGTATCGTTATGTTTATGAGCGGGGCTGGTCGGAGTTTGTTTTGCAAGACGGCCTGGAGCAGAGGGCGGCGCAATCGTTTGCCTTGGTGGCGATGGCTGGCGAGTTGGCGACACAGGATTTTGAGCTCTGCGGATGGGAGCCGGGTGCTGCGTTGCAGGCGGCGGTGACGGTGTACAAAATCTGGCTCAGCAATCGCGGTCGCGGCAACAGTGAGAGCAAGTCGATAATCAGCAAAGTGTTGGAATTTTTGGATCTGCATGGTGACAGCCGTTTTTCAGCGCTGCAGGGTTCCGATGAGGCGGTACGCAACCGGGCAGGTTGGTATAAGAGTGTCGCCACTGCCGATGGTGGCAGCGAGCGGCATTTTTTATTTACCTCTGCGGGTTTGCGCGAGGCGCTTGCCGGTTTTGATTTTCGCCG
The DNA here is from genome assembly GCF_004217665.1 of Candidatus Magnetaquicoccus inordinatus. Classification (GTDB taxonomy): domain Bacteria; phylum Pseudomonadota; class Magnetococcia; order Magnetococcales; family Magnetaquicoccaceae; genus Magnetaquicoccus; species Magnetaquicoccus inordinatus. The sequence goes on from NZ_RXIU01000003.1 coordinate 55,485, forward strand.
GGCGCTGGCTGTTTTGGAGCAGAGTCAACTGCTGGTGTGTGCCGATCGTGAGAACAGGCGGGAACGAGCGGATATCTATCGAGTGGGTGGACGTTTGGTGCGTCTCTATACGGTGGTGCCGAAAGATCTGCACTGTGAGCTGTGAGAGATTTGAGGGTGTTACGTGTTACGTGAGCAGTCACGGTTTGCGTAACAAAAAAGTCTAACAAAAACCTATATGTTACACATGTTATGTGTGTTACGTATATATAGGGCCTCCTCAAAAAGAATAACGCATTGAAACTATACATTAAAATTCGATTATGATAGAATTGTGTGCATGAATTTCGGCCAAAACAGCCAAAAAGGCGTGCACCTGATGATTCGAGAACGCGACAAAAAGCAGCTTACCTTGCCCGGATTTGAGAGTCCGTTTGAACGAGGTCTTGATCCGAATAACCGGTGGGTCAAACTGGCAGGGTTGGTTCCCTGGGGTGAGTTTGCGAAGGCATACTACAGCGGCATGAGTGCCGACCAGGGCACACCAGCCAAACCGGCCCGTTTAATGGTCGGTGCAGTGATCATCAAGCACCGCCAGCGATGGACTGACGAAGAGACTGTTCTGCAGATTCAGGAGAACCCGTATCTTCAATTCTTTTGCGGTTTTTCCGGCTTCACCCTGGAGCAACCGTTTGCACCTTCTTTGTTTGTCGAGATTCGCAAACGCATGGGCGCGACGGTATATGAACAGTTTGAGCAGTCTGTTGCAACGAAGCTATCAGAAATCTTGAAAAAGAAGGACAAAAAGGCGAAACAGCCAGATCGCTCAGACAGAGATTCTTCGGAGTCAGGAGATGGATCGACCGAGAGAAAAGCTGCCATTGAGACTGCTGAAACCATTGAACAGACTGGCAAGATCAATGAAATGACGGATGAGACAGAAACTTCGGATGCCAAAGATCAGCTTGATAAAGCAAAAGAAACAGTTGGAGAGGAGCCAGAAGCCAAGCCATCCGGCAAGTTGGTCATTGATGCCACCGTAGCCGAGCAGGCCATTCGCTATCCGACCGATCTTGGACTGCTCAATGAGGCTCGGGAAGTCAGTGAACGACTGATTGACCGGTTGTTTCCGTTGTCAGGTTTAGCAAAAAAACCGCGTACATACCGGCTGAAGGCACGT
>NZ_RXIU01000030.1 GCF_004217665.1 Candidatus Magnetaquicoccus inordinatus
AGGTAGTAACCATCTGACCGATGCGGATCCAGTCCGGCATTCCAGAATAGTACAGATGATGCACCCACACCTCTCCCGAAACCACTACGATACCGATCATGCCATAGACCGCAGCTTTATAGTTGAAGATGCGGTTTTTGGCCATGGTGGCATAGATCTCATAGAAAATACCCATCGCCGGCAGGAAGATGACATAAACCGCCGGATGTGAATAGAACCAGAACAGGTTTTGATACAACAGTACATCACCACCATTGGCTGGATCATAAAAATGGGTGCCCAGATAACGATCAAAGAGCAGCAAAGTCACGGCAGCAGCCAACACCGGTACAAAAACCAACTGAATGATCAAAGCTGTGAAACAACCCCAGATAAACATGTTCAACTGCATCCAGCCCATTCCCGGAGCACGCATATAGATGATGGTAACCAGAAAGTTGACCGATGCCAGGATCGACGAAAAACCGATCAAATGCACAGTAAAGACATAGAGCGCCAGGTTGCCACCACTCTTGATGGAGTAAGGCGGATAGCCCGTCCACATAATATCTGGTTTGTCTGGCACCACAAAGGTCAGCAGAGCCACCACGATTCCCGCCCAGAACAGCCAGACCGACAGGGCATTGATGCGCGGAAAAGCCACATCCTTGGCGCCGATCATCAGCGGAATCAGATAGTTGGCGGCAAACCCGGTCAGCCCGGGAATCAGGAAGCCCAAAATCATGGCCGCACCATGAAAATAGAGCCACACATTATATTGGTCACCACCTGTATAGACATCTGAAACAATGGTTGCCCCAGGTGACATCTGCTCAATACGAATCAACAGTGCCATAATACCTGCAATGGCAAAGGCGGCAATCGAACCAATCAAATAGAGAATGCCAATCCTCTTGTGGTCGGTGGTAAAGATCCATTCCGACAGTTTGAATCCCGACGATGCTGTACTCATACGATCCAATCCTTCCGAATTATCCGTTGAAGGTCATAAGTGCGACGTATCTTAATCAGGCGCCCTGGCCGCCTTGCTTCATCTTGGCCAACCATTGGTCAAACTCAGCTTGCGGGATCGCTTTCACCTTGGTCCACATGAAAGAGTGACGGTTGCCGCAATATTCTGCACAGGTGGCAATTGTCTCCCCTGCCGCCTTGGGCTGGAACCATAAATAGGTGACCCGACCCGGCATCAGATCCTCTTTTACCCGATGCTCTGGCAAAAAGAATGAGTGCACCACATCTACCGAATTCATACGCAAAACAACCGGTTTTCCTACGGGAACAACCAGACCATCTCCGGTTTTGGAGTCGGGATCGAAAATGGTGGTTACGCCATTCTCATATTCAAAACTCCAGGTCCACATGCTGCCGGTCACTTTTACTTCCAGAGCATTGCGCGGTACATTGCGATACTCGTTCCAGACCGTCCACCCTTTCGCAGCCAGATAAAAGTCATCGGCCATAAACAAAAATGCCGGAACGGCAGCAAAGCTGATGGCAGCCAACTTGCTCAGTTGTGGAGCATCACCAACCTGCCCTTCGCTTGTTGCCCGGTATTTGAAGACCCAATACAGACCCGCTGCAAGAAATACCGCACCAATAATAAATAAATCGATTAATACGTCACGCCACAGATGGTTCCAACTGGCTGCAGGGTCTGGCGTCGCCCCTGGCGCGCCTGCCTGCGCCAGGATAGCCGTCAACCCGAGGCCCAACATGGCCATCGCGGAAACTACCCGTTTCATGAATGTTCTCCTCATTGTCTAGTGTTCTTGCGACGATGTATCAGGCGATAAATGCCTAACGACCCCAGCAGCAATCCAATCCCCAATACGAATGATCCGGCACCAATAAAAACCGGTATGTTAACCGTATAACGACCTTCCTTGAAATTATAGCTATAGCAAAGACTTACCAAATAATCGAGCGTTTCCGAGGGCTTGAATTGATTCGACTTGGCCTCCAGCAACGCCAACTCAATATCTTTTGCTGTAGCATTCATAATATTCAGATAACGCGCCACTCGCCCCTCACCATTCATGATCAAAATGACGGTCGGGTGAAAAAAGGTCTTATCGCGTGGCGACCAAAAAAATTTATAGCCAAATCTGGCCATCTCTGGCTGTATCCTCTCCGGGTCACGGAAAAGTGTGACATACCATCCCGGAGTCTGCTCTTTGGACAAGCCCAGATATTTACGAAAAGAGTCTATCGTATTTACTGTATCGTTCTTGTCAAAAGAGACAAACAGCACGTTATAATCATCCACTATGCGCAGCGCCTTGACATCTTTCAACAAAGTGCGCAGCGCCCCGCCTACCGTAAAGCAGGATCCATCACAGGTATAGTAGGCAGGCACCAAGATAAAGGGCCGTTCTGGAAATTGCTCAAACGGCAGAAGGCCACCATCTTCGGTAATCAGCGTCACATCCTTGCCGAAGCGGACACCTAAAAACTTTTCCTGATCGATGCGAAACAGATTGGGATCAATTTCCGAATTTTCAGTTGGTTTGGAAAAGGCCAGTGCCTCTGCGGCACCGGCCATCCAAATAAACAGGCACAGCCAAATCCAATTGCGGCATCCCATGTTTCGACCTGAACCCGCTTCTACCAGTAGTAGACTTGAGAGGCGACAAAGAACCAAACGATATCGACAAAGTGCCAGTATAATCCTGCGCAGAAGGTCAAATATTTATTGGTCAGACCCTTCATGGCCGCCAGCAGAATGGTCAGGAAGACACCAATTCCAACCAAAACATGGGAAGCATGAAAGCCGGTGATGGAATAAAAGGCCGAGCTGTAGGCATTGGTGGAGGGGGTAAACTTCATGTGCAGCAGGTGGCTGTATTCATAAACTGTGCAGCCCAAGAAAACCACACCCAGCACAATGGAGATTAATACCCAGGAGCGAAATCCCGCCTGATCATTTTGTTCGAGTTTGACCTCGGCCACATGATAGGTCAGGCTGGAGGTCACCAGAATCACAGTCATGATAATCGGCAGTACCAGATTCATGTCTGTGGGTGTCCCTGCTGGCGGCCAATCGGCACCAGCCGACAAGCGCATGGTCCAGTAGCCAGCAAAGATCGACAGAAAGATAAAAACCTCCGAGATAATGAACAGAGGCAGAGCAATCGGCGACAAACCTTCAACCAAAGGCTTGTGGGTCAAGGCTTCCCCTGTCCACTTGGCAATCCCCGCAATCAATAACGGTGTCCCAAGGCCAGCACTGACAATGGCCAACATGGCACTGTTATAGCTGAACCAACCGATAAAACCGAAAACGACCAAGAACAATACCCCGCCCACAATCAACAGTGGCGCCACACTGGTTTCCCAGTGATGTACATGCCCATGGCCTGACGCGGAATTTGCCATAATCCAACTCCTATACCCGGTTAGCATCGCCCATTGCGCCCTGTATTTTACAACAGAACACAACCCACTCAAGAATGGCAAAAAGATAACTTCCCACCCGGCATTTGTCAATTTGTTTTTTGCCATCCCGCAAAAATCACATTTTTTTTGTACATAGCCGGTTTTCGCCTACAGATTTTTCTCTGGCTTTCGTCAAAACTCCCACGTACCGTCGGGACGTCGGCAGGCCATTTTGACAACTGTTTCTCTTCTTCCATCAATAATGGATTCTATTTCTGCCTGACGACATGGTTGACCCGCAGCATTCTGGGTGGTTGAGCGCGGGGTCACGCTGTAATGGTGGCCATTATTGGGATTGGTCCAAGCTGTCGGCTGGTTGTCTGGCAACCGCTCATAGGCATGATTGATCCGTTGCCGATCCTGTTTATCCATTTCGTTGCCAACTGCATAACCTGCCAATCCACCCACCGCCGCTCCAATCAAAGCATTTTGACCGCGATTTTTGGCCGGACCAGCCAGACTGCCCAGCAATCCACCACCCAACGCCCCAACCCCAGCCCCTGCTTGGGCACGATTCTCTACACATCCTTGACAAAACAGTGTGCCAACCAACAAGAACACACCGGCCCATGATTTTTGCTTCATTTCTCCCATCTCTCATTCCTCCAGATTCTCAAGCAATGCCAATGCAACCCACAACCAACAGGAAACAAGGGCAAACAATATTATCCATTGCCAACCATCTACATTCGTATTAATGCAAAGTTGATGCGCACTTTGCTGCTCCTGGAAATTGACTGGCTATTTTCCATAAAACATGTCAGACTCAGGGTCACTTGGTTGCCTTGGATTTCGTCAACATTGTGCCGCTCTGACACCTCTTTCGGCAGCGGACCCGGCACGACAGCACATGATGAATGAGCTATTTCTTATGTCGGATAAGCAGGAACAAGCAAACAGTTTATATCCACCTGAAATGCCTCAGCACTCTGCAAGCGTTGTTGTTGCAGAACCTCTTCATGAGCCATGGTTGATTCTGGTTGTTGATGATGACGAAGATGTCCATAAACTCACTCGTCTCGTCTTGCGCGATCTCCGTTTTGACCACCGCCCCGTCACCTTTTTGCATGCCTATTCCGCCAGCGAAGCCTATGCGCTGTTATTAAAATATTCTGATGTCGCAGTACTGTTGTTGGATGTGGTCATGGAGACCGATCATGCCGGCTTGCACCTGGTCCGGCAAATTCGTGAACAGATCCGCAACTCCCTGGTACGCATCATCCTCCGTACCGGTCAGGCGGGACAGGCCCCCGAGTTAAAGGTTATTGCCGAATATGACATCAATGATTATCGGGAAAAAACCGAACTGACCAGTCAAAAACTGATCAGTGCCGTAACCGTCGCCTTGCGCGGCTATCGCGATTTGCTGACCATTCAACAGCTCTCGCAACAAAAACAGCAAACAGAAGAGCGCCTGAAAATTGTTACCACCATTTTTGAAGGCGCACTCACCGAGGCTGAAAAGCAGCTCAGCATCACCCAAAATGTCCTCGAACATGCCGTCGAAGGGGTCATGATCACCGATCGTACCGGCAAAATATTGGCCGTCAATCCCGCCTTCACGGCGATTACCGGCTTCTCTGCCGCTGAAGCAATCGGGCAAACACCACGTCTGTTGCGTTCCAACCGCCAAAAACACTCCTTCTACGAAAAAATGTGGCAGGAGATTTCCGATCATGGACACTGGAAAGGGGAGCTGTGGAATCGCCGCAAAAATGGCGAAGCCTATCCGCAATTTGCTACCATCACTGCCATTCGTGACCATAGCGGACAAGCCAGCCACTATATCAGCGTCTTCCATGATCTCACCCCACTGCAAGCAAGAGATCAAGCTCTCCGCTACGCCGGGCAACACGATACCTTGACCGGTTTGCCCAACCGGGATCTGTTCATGGATCGCCTGGCCCAGGCCATCGGCCACGCCAGCCGCAGTAATACCCGCATGGTCGTCCTTTTCTTCGATATTGATCGTTTTCAAAACATCAATAATCAATTGAACTTTTTGAGCGGTGACCAACTCCTGCAAGATATTGCCGGACGTCTGCGCGATTTTATCCGCGAAGGGGATACCCTCGCCCGTATGGGAGGCGACTCATTTGCCTTTATCCTGCGTGAAATTCGGCAACCCGAAGATGCTCTGGTGGTGGTCAATAAACTGGTCAAAGCTATCGCCCACCCCTTCATGGTTGGTCAAACCGAACTGCATATAACCACCAGTATCGGGATCACTCTCTACCCCGACGACGGCGAACAGCCTCTGGCCTTGGTCAAAAATGCAGAAATCGCCCTGACCCGCGCTAAAAATGCCGGTCGCGATACCTATCAGTTTTATAAACCAGCCATGGGTGATCAGGTGGATCGTCGCCTGATGATGGAAAAAGATCTGCGCGCCGCAATCGATAACCAGCAGTTTGTCCTCCACTACCAACCGAAAGTGGATGTGCAAAACAATCGCATCGTGGGCATGGAAGCTCTGGTACGCTGGAATCATCCGACCAGTGGCATGGTCTCCCCCGGTGAATTTATCCCTATCGCGGAAGAGAGCGGTTTGGTCATTCCTATGGGTGAATGGATCTTGCAGACCGCCTGCCGACAAACCCGCGTCTGGCTCGATGCCGGATTTGCCCCCCTCAAAGTGGCCGTCAACCTCTCCGCACGCCAATTTCGCCAACCCGGTCTTTATGCCCTGATTGCCAATGTCCTCCAGGAAACCGGCCTCTCTGCTGACTCCCTGGAACTGGAAATTACCGAAAGCATGATGGTCGAAAATGTCGAAGAGGCTATCCAGGTGCTCACCCAATTGCGCTCCCTCGGCCTCTCCATCGCCATGGATGATTTCGGTACCGGCTACTCCTCATTGAGTTATCTCAAACGCTTTCCCATCCAAACACTAAAAATCGATCGCTCCTTTATTCGGGATCTGCCACACCATGCCGATGATGTCGCTATCGTCCGTGCTATCGTCGCCATGGGCAAAAGTCTGCGCCTGCAAGTGGTCGCTGAAGGAGTAGAAAATAAAGAACAACTAGATTTTATTGCTGAAAATCGCATCGACGAAATCCAAGGATTCTTCTATAGTCGGCCACTGCCCGCCGATGCTTTTGTTCGTTTGCTTCAGGAAAAAAAGCCGTTATAATACACTTTACCAATGGATCGGACCCAACGCTGAAACTGGGAAGCCGCACACAAAAAACAACCATACCCCGCAAACCGGGGTTGCAAAATTCAACCGCAAGGAGAAACCGATGCACGGATATTCCAGAAAAAAAACCGGGTTGATGTGGGCAATCCTCTCCGCATCCCTGGCGTTCGCTGCCACGGGATCGACCGCCGAAGAGAGCTCTTTGGTGAGTTTCAAAAGTGATGTGATGCCCATCCTGCAATACCGTTGTCTGGAATGCCACCGTGCCGATGGTCCCGGCGTCGCCTACAGCGGTCTTAACCTGGAAAGCTATGAAGGGTTGATGAAGGGAACTCGCTTCGGACCTGTCGTCGTTCCCGGCAACGCCATGGTCAGCAATCTCAACGTCCTGGTTGAAGGTCGCGCTGGTATTCGTATGCCCCATAACCGCAAGCGCCTCACCCCGTGCGAAATTCAAGTATTGCGGAATTGGGTCACCCAAGGCGCCAAAAACAATTAGTCCACATGTCCACGCCTGTATACCGGGTTGTCAAGGCTGTAACCTCGGCCTCTACACAAGGACGTGCGCCCTCCCTCTTATATATGTGAGCACATTTTTCGGATGAGACCTCGCACTGCTGTTATCCCCGTTGCCGGTTTGGGAACTCGCTTCCTGCCCGCTACCAAAGCCATGCCCAAAGAGATGTTGACCGTTGTGGACAAACCACTGGTCCAGTATGCCGTAGAAGAGGCCTTCGCTGCTGGCATCGAACGCATCATCTTCGTCACCGGGCGCGGCAAAGAGATGTTGGCCGACCATTTTGACTATACCCCTGAATTGGAAGAGTCTCTGCGCAATCGCAACCGCCAGGATCCCTTGCAACAGATCCGTTCATTGGTTCCCTCTGCTGGATGCCTGATCTATACCCGGCAAAATGAACCATTGGGGCTTGGTCATGCCATTTGGTGTGCCCGTCATCTGGTCGGTGATGGTCCCTTTGCTATCCTGCTCCCAGATGATCTGGTCTGGTCTGGTCCACAACATCCTCCCGTCATGAAACAGATGTGCGACCAGTATGAATCCTTGCAACACTCCATGGTCGCCATCATGAATGTCGAGGCCCAGGAGACCAATAAATATGGCATTCTCGACCCCCTCACCGCTCCAGAATCCTCCACATCCCCTCTGGTGCAAGCCAAAGGATTGGTCGAAAAACCTGCTCCCCATCTCGCTCCTTCGCGTTTGGCCATCATCGGCCGCTATATTTTGCGCCCAGAAATTTTCTCTCTCCTGGGCAAAAAACAGACCGGGGCCGGAGGTGAAATTCAACTTACTGATGCCATGGCAATGCTGATGCAAAACCATCCCATCTATGGCTTTCTCTTCCAAGGCACACGTTACGACTGTGGAGACAAGGTTGGTTTCCAAATGGCCAATCTGGCTCTCGCCATGGAACAACCGGAAATGCGTACCCGTCTCTTGCCGTTCCTGAATACCCAACTCAGCCATTGGCAAACCCAACCTGCCAGCTCAACCAACTCTTAACAGACAGGATCGGGTATGCGCATTACCATCATCGGTTCAGGATATGTCGGACTGGTCTCAGGTGCCTGCTTCTCCGAATTTGGCATCGATGTTACCTGCGTCGATAACGATGCCGACAAGGTCGCACGCCTGCAACGGGGTGAAATCCCTATTTTTGAGCCTGGGCTTGATCTGCTGGTCGAACGCAACAGCGCTGCCGGACGCCTTCATTTTACCACCTCCTTGCCTGAAGCGGTGCGCCAAAGCGAGTTGATCTTTATCGCTGTCGGCACCCCAGAGAGGCGTGGCGATGGGGCGGCAGATCTGCAATATGTTTATGAAGCGGCCAGACAGGTGGCCCCCCATATCAAAAATTTTACCACCGTCGTTACCAAATCCACTGTGCCAGTCGGTACCGGTGCGCAAGTGGCGGCCATCATCCGGGAAACCAATCCAGAAGCCGATTTTGCCATGGCTTCCAACCCGGAATTTTTGCGTGAGGGCTCTGCCATCGAGGATTTTATGCGCCCTGATCGGGTGGTCATAGGGGTCGAAGAGAGCCGCGCCGAAACCGCTTTGCGCAGTCTCTACCGCCCGCTCTATCTGATTGAGACACCCATTCTGGTAACCAATATCGTCACCGCCGAACTGACCAAATATGCCGCCAACGCTTTTCTGGCCACCAAAATCATGTTCATCAACCAAATCGCCAACCTCTGCGAAGCGGTGGGAGCCGATGTGCATGCGGTTGCCAAAGGGATGGGACTCGATCGGCGCATCGGCAATAAATTTCTCCATCCCGGCCCAGGCTATGGTGGCTCCTGCTTCCCCAAAGATACCATTGCTCTGACCCGTACCGCCGCACTGCATAATGAACCAGTAACCATTGTCGAAAGTGTCATCGCTGCCAACGACCTGCAAAAACAGCGCATGGCCCACAAAATTATCCGTGCCATGAATGGCGAATTGCACAAAAGCACCCTGGCTGTCTTGGGCTTGACCTTCAAACCCAATACGGATGATATGCGCGAAGCTCCCGCTTTGACCATCCTGCCCATCTTGCAGGAACAGGGTGCCACGCTGCAGGTCTTCGATCCAGAAGGAATGGCCGCGGCCCGCCGCCATCTGCCTGATCTGCACTATTGCCATAACGCTTATGAAGCTTGCCAAAATGCCGATGCCGTGATCATCTTGACCGAGTGGAACCAATTTCGCAATCTGGATCTGGCTCGTATCCAAGCTTCCATGCGGCCGCGGCCGGATGGCCGCTATCTTTTTTGTGACCTGCGCAATATCTATGTCCCTGAAACTCTGCGCCAGGCCGGTTTTCTTTATGTAGGAGTAGGACGTGGTTAATCTTGCACATATCTTCCGGGAATATGACATTCGTGGCGTCGCTGGAAGCGAACTCTCTGAATCCCTGGTCCGCGATTTGGGGATTGTCTTTGCCGCTCATGTTCAAGAACTGCGCAGTCGCAGCGAACCCATGACGATTGTAATCGGTCGCGATGGCCGCCACTCCTCTCCTTCCCTGGCCAAAGCCTTGGCAGAAGGGTTGGCATATGGTGGTGCCATTGTCATCGATTGCGGTTTGCTGCCCACCCCAGCCCTCTATTTTGCCAACCACCATTTCAACGCCGATGCCGCCATTATGCTCACCGGCAGCCATAATCCCCCAGAGTATAATGGCCTGAAGATGGTGCGCGACGGACGCTCGGTCTATGGCCAAGAGATCCAGCTCCTTCGTCAGCGTCTGCAAAACGGGGCTGTTCCTCTCCCAGAAGCAGCAGAAATCCGCAGCGGTCGGGTCTTGGAGCGCTATCTGCAACGTATCTTGGCTGACTATTCCCCCGGACGCTCCATCCAGGTTGTGCTCGATTGCGGCAATGGCGCCACTGGCGTCGTCGCCCCTGAGCTGTTAAACCGTCTACCCGGCGTGGCCGGTGAGGTGCTCTATGCCGAGGTGGATGGCAACTTTCCCAATCATCACCCCGATCCCACCATTCCCGCCAATCTGCAAGCTCTCTGGCACCATATGCAGGAGACTGATGCCGAATTAGGTATCGCCTTTGACGGAGATGGTGATCGTATCGGCGCCCTGGATGAAAAGGGTAAAATCGTCTGGGGTGATCGCTTGATGATTCTCTTTGCCCGGCAAATCCTTGCCAAACAGCCGGGTGCCACCATTATCGGTGATGTCAAATGTTCGCAACTGCTCTTTGATGCCGTCGCCGAGGCCGGTGGTGAACCTTTGATGTGGAAAACCGGGCACTCCCTGGTAAAAACCAAAATGCGTGAAACCGCTGCTCCTCTTGGTGGGGAGATGAGTGGCCATCTTTTCTTCGCCGACCGCTACCTGGGTTATGATGATGCTCTGTATGCCGCAGTGCGTCTTATTGAACTGGTTGCCAGTGGTCCAGAAACCCTCTCCGAGCGTCTGCGCAACTTGCCAGAAAGCTTCTCCTCGCCGGAATTGCGCCTGGAGTGTCCCGATGATCGCAAATTTCAGGTCATGGAACGTATTCGTCTCAAACTGGAAGCACAGGGCAGCTCATTCTCTGCCATAGATGGCGTGCGCGTGCACACCCCCCAAGGCTGGTGGCTGTTACGAGTCTCCAACACCCAACCGGCCCTGGTCGCACGCATGGAAGCAACCAGTCGTGAGCACCTGCAACTCTTGGCTCAGGAGCTGGCCGCTATCTTGGCCGACGAAAAGATCCTGCTGCCTGAGTGGCAGGAAGCATAATGGTGGCTGGCGCTCCATTCGGTTGCCCATTCTGATGACGACGAATCCGCTCTCCGTTACTGTGGCAGGCATCACCCTCGCCTCTCCCCTTCTCCTGCTCTCTGGCTGTGCAGGCTTTGCAGAGGAGTTTGCCGCCATTGAGGGCTTTGATTTTTCCTCAATCGGTGCCATTTGCTTGAAGGGTACCACACTGGAGCCACGCCTGGGCAACGCTCCGCCACGCCTGGCTGAAACTCCTGCAGGCATGCTCAATGCCATTGGATTGCAAAATCCGGGAGCAAAATATGTGGTCGGACAAATCCTGCCCCGTATCGCCCATCTCCCCACTAAACTGATCGCCAATATCGCTGGCTCCAGCATTGCCGAATATGGTGAAGTGGCCAGAGTGTTTGACAATAGCCCTGTCGCTGCCATCGAAATCAATATTTCCTGCCCCAATGTCAAAGAGGGAGGTGCCGCCTTTGGCGCCGATCCCCAAGCCGCAGGCGCTGTTGTTGCGGCCGTTCGCCAAGCAACCAGCAAACCGATTATCACCAAACTCTCCCCCAATGTGACCGATATTCGCAGCATCGCCCACGCCGCCATCGATGCCGGGAGCGACGCCTTCTCAGCCATTAATACCTTGATGGGCATGGCTATCGATATTCATAGCAGAAAACCGATCCTGGGCAATCGGCAAGGGGGACTCTCTGGACCTGCCATCAAACCGATCGCCTTGCTCAAAGTCTGGCAACTCTACCAATTGACCAAACCACTTGGCATTCCCATAATCGGGCAAGGGGGAATAGCTTGCACTGAAGATGCCGTGGAGTTTTTCCTGGCGGGCGCCAACGCTGTCGGTATCGGTACGGCTCTGTTTCGTAATCCACTGCTGCCACAGCGCATCCATGAGCAACTGCGGCAATATCTAGAGAATCACGGCTTCTCTTCGGTTGCGGCATTGACGGGAGCCATGAACCTTGCCTAAACTGCAGCGTCACGGTAGCCACCCTATCGGAATATTTACTACCGCAACTTCGGCCAGGATTTTATGCCAATGATGACACGTTTTATTGCACTCTTTTTTGCTTGCTGTCTGCTCCTTTCCCAATCTGCCTATGCTGCTGCTACGGCTGGGCATTCGTCAAATAGCTCCGGAGGAAAACAAATGGTGGTGCTGACAACTTCCCTTGGTGAAATCACCATCGCGCTGGACGCAGAAAAAGCGCCCATCACCGTGAAAAATTTTCTCGACTATGTCGATGCCCAGTTCTATGACGGGACCATCTTCCATCGTGTAATCAAAGGCTTTATGATCCAAGGTGGTGGATTTACTACTGAAATGCAACAAAAGAGCACCAATCCCGCCATCCGCAACGAAGCCGATAATGGTCTGAAAAATTTGCGTGGCACCATTTCTATGGCCCGCACCTCCAACAAGGATAGTGCCACCGCGCAATTTTTTATCAATGCGGCAGACAACTCCTTCCTCGATCATGGTGCGCGTGACTTTGGCTATGCCGTTTTTGGGCAGGTTGTAAAAGGCATGGAGGTCGTCGAACGTATCGAAGCTGTGCGCACCGGCTGGCAGGATGTACCTGCTGAACAGGTCATTATCCACTCCATTCGCCGCGCTGCTCCCTCTTCCTCTCAACCAGCGGCTGGTCAGGGTTCCTCCGCACCGCCATGATTACTACCCCCTGTAAATCGTTTTGCTGTATCCGCATCCATAACACGGAAGCACTCAAATCAGCTTTTGCTGAAGCAGATTGGATAGCGCTTTTTACCCGCTTTTATGTGATTGTCAAAGAACAGGTTCTTCTGCATGAGGGTGAGCTGGTGCGCTCCCTTGGTGATGGCTTGTTAGGAGCTTTTATGCAAACGGAACAAGCTCTGCAATGCGCCATCGCTATTCAGGAAAGCTTGATCCATAAAATACCCTATGCCTCCACTGGCTTCTCCTGCAAAGCAGCAGTTGCCAGTGGACCTTATTATCGCTTTGCCATTGACGATAGCCTTTTTGACTATCTGGGCACCGCGGTCGATATTGCGCAACAGCTCTGCGAACGGGCCAACGGGAATGCTGTTTTGTTGCATCATCCTCCCATGTCCGCCGATTCCTTACTGCCGATCCAGTCCCAAGCGGGTGTGCAACAGCAAAGAACCTTGGAAGAGTATTATTTCGAGCAGCCTCTGTGCAAACTGCAAGGAATTAAATCACCAGTGCGCTCCTATGCCATTTTCTGGCAGGCGGTCGCCCATCACTACCATACCTCCCAACCGATGGGAGAGTTTCGTTGCAAAAGCGAAGAGGAACCGGAACAACCAGCCGTACAGTTTGGCAAGGTGACGGCATTTAAAAAAGAGCGAGGCTTTGGCTTTATTCAATATTTTTCCGATGAAAATGAATATCGCGAAATCTATTTCCATATGAGTTATGTTGTTGGACAGGCGGTGATCCAAGAAAACGACCATGTACAATTTGTGATCAAACCGGGCAAAGAGGGACGTCCGCAAGCCTGCTCTGTCCTGGTCATGGGTGGAAGAATGATCGGTCAGGTTGCCGACCTGGCAAGCGATGGCTCCGGCTATATTACCATTCGCAATCAGGCTTCAGAGGTCATCCGCTTTTTGATCTTGCCGCATGTCAGCCGTCATCTGCCTCTGCGAATGAACGATGTGGTAGAATTTGTGGTCGGGTCGGGATCAGAATCTGAAGGTCTGATCGCAACCGAAATAACCCTGCATCCCAGTGACAAACTGCCGCATACTACCGAAACTGGTGATAATCTCTCTCTGGGCACCATCGAGCAAGCGATTGTTACCGTCTATTTTGCCGACAAGGGTTATGGATTTGCCAAATGCCGTCGCAACAATATCTATGTCCACGTTTCAGAGTTGACCGATCCTGAACATATCCCCGCACCCGGTGAATTGATTGAGTTTGAGGTCTCGCCCGGAAGAGACGGCACCTATCGCGCCAATAATATCCGTTCTGTACAACGTAAAGAATAATGTTGCCGAGCAAAAGCAGGCAGCAAAGCGCAGAACATTATGCAAGCATGATAAATATTGTTTGAAAAGGACAAAAAAAAGCACAGTTGTTACTGTGCGGAATAAAATGGACCATGATCCATCCGCGCGTCAGACACTGCCCGGAAAAATCGAACCCAATTGCCGCACACTCTCTTCCATAGAACATCCTTGCTCCACCGGCTGCCGTAAATAGTTCCGAATCGGAGTAATCAACTTCAGCGCATTGTCAATCTGCGGATTGCTGCCAGCCACATAGGCACCAATATTAATCATATCCTCTGCCCGGCTATAGGTGGCTAAAGCCTCGCGAAAACGTCCTGCCCAGCGCTTCTGCTTGACATCCACCAGGGACTCCATCAAACGCGACAACGACTCCAAAATATCAATTGCCGGATATTGGTTGGCCGCGGCCAGGGCACGGGATAGCACGATATGTCCATCCAGAATACCGCGAACCGCATCCGCTACCGGATCTTGCAGATCATCCCCTTCAACCAAAATGGTATATAATCCGGTAATACTGCCATCCCCGCCATCACGGCCTGTCCGCTCCAGCAAACGCGGCAGCAACATGAATGTAGAGGGCGGATAACCGCGTGTCGTCGGCGGCTCGCCTCGTGTCAACCCCACCTCACGTTGCGCCATGGCAAAACGGGTCACCGAATCCATCAGCAATAAAACATGCTGATTGCGCGCACGAAAATATTCGGCTATGGATGTCGCCAAAAATGCCGCCCGTAAACGCAATAACGGGGGCTGATCCGAAGTGGCAACCACTACCACCGAGCGCGCCATCCCCTCCGGTCCTAAATCCTTCTCTATAAACTCTACAACCTCACGGCCACGCTCACCTACCAGAGCAATCACATTCACATCTGCCGTGGTATAGCGCGCCATCATGCCCAACAAGGTACTCTTACCAACACCTGATCCAGAAAATATTCCTACCCGTTGCCCCTGCCCAATGGTCAACAAACCATTAATCGCCCGCACACCCAGATCAATCACTGAATCAATGCGTCGCCGCAACATGGGGTTGACCGGGTCGGCATATAACGGTACCCGCTCTGGCAAAACCAAAAGCGGGCCCCCATCCAATGGTCCCCCCATCGGATCGATGACCCGCCCCAATAACGCTTCCCCTACCGCAACATCTTCAGGACGGCCATGGGAGACTATGCGACTGCCAGGATGAATGCCACGCAATGGTCCTAAAGGCATCAACAACAAAGATTTATTGCGAAACCCAACCACTTCTGCCTTGATTGGCTCCGCGCCATCTTCCGGCCATATTTGACACATATCACCGATGGACGCCGCCGGACCATCTCCCTCTACCAATAGGCCCACCACCTGCACAACCTTACCCGTGCGCAACAAACCCAGCTTGCCACGAGCAGAGTGCTGATAATCGGTCCAAGGAATGTCAAGCGACTTCATCGTCTTCCTTCAGTGACTCTGCTGCCAGTTGTGCCAGAGCAGCCTCATCCTCGGCCAGGGAAGCGCCAGCGCTGGCCTTCAAGCCATCTGGGCCACCATCAACCGCATCCTGTTCCTCCCCTCCGGATACAAAATCCTGCTCTTCTACAAGAGGAAGCTCTTCCAACCCCACTGCTGCACCATCCTCCAAAGCTGTAGCACCATCCTGCTCCGCTTCACTTTCCGCCCAGTGGGAAGCACTCACTCTCCCTGACAGGGCAGTCGACACAATGGTCTCTTCCATATAGGAGGCATCATCCTCTTCATCCAAAAAGGAGCCTACCAAACTGGATCCACTGCGACTGGGATGATGCCACCCCTCTTCTTGATCTCTCTCTTGCTCTGCCAGCGCACCCGCAATCTCTTCCAAGCGTACCGCCCCTACCGCAGATGCAGCCGATGAGCGCCAGGCACCCTCATCCGCACGCGCTGCACCGGCCGCCGCTGCTGCTGCCGGCACCTGTGGCGCTGCCGCCACCCCCGCGTGCGGCTGTATGGCCGCGGCTGGCTTGACTGCAGGAAGATGCAAAGGCCGACCTTGCGCTGCCAGGCGCGAAGCATACACTGTCGTCGCTGTCGCTATATCCTCGTTACCGCTGGCCAGCAAACGATCCAGCAAAAAACTGCGGATACCAGCCTCCATATCGGCCAGTTGCCGCTCCAAATCATCTTCCATGCCACCAAAATCACTGGTCATGCGTACCGATCCCGGCCCCACTGAACCGTCCGCTTCAATACGCAACTTTTCAAAACCAGGCAACTGTTGTAATAATGCCGCACTGTCCGGCGCCACATAAATGACTATATCGCGTCGCCCAGCCGCCTGCTCCAACAGACGTTGCACCCGGTGGCTAATCTCTTCCGGGTTGATCGTCAACTCGTGCGCGACCAACTCCCGCGTCAGGGTTATCGCTGTCTCCAGCAAAAAGCGTTCCGCACTGGCAAAAATACGCTTTGGTAGACCATCCAGTTGCCGCAAAACCGCCTCAAATTGCGGCAACAGGCGCGACATCTCACGCTCCATCGCCTGCTCACCTAAAGCCAATCCTGCCTCTTCTCCGGCAGCAAACGCCTTTTGATAGGTCTCGCGCTCAATGGCTTCCAAGCGTCGCCGATGCAGCTCATCCACAGACAGCTCCGGCGGTTTGCTCTCCTGCTCGCTGCCAGGCAAGCTTCCATCCGGTAAAAAATGGACAAATTTTTCCCGCTGTGCTCCGGCGTCAGCAAGCAGATCCCGAAAGGAGACCCGTTGCGGCTCGACATCCAGCTCTTCCTGCTTGATGACACTGTCACTAACTACCGCCATGCCTCCCCTTCCCTACCTGTCATCTTTGCGGCTATACCATCGGTCACTGCCAGCAGCAACTCCGGTTACATCACCATGTCATCAGAACCTTTGCCCATAATCACAATCGAGCCTTCTGCTTCCAAACGACGCGCCGCTTTGAGAATAGATTGCTGTGCGGACTCCACATCGACAACCTTGACCGGTCCCAGGAGCTCCAAATCTTCCCGTAACATTTCGGCTGCACGCTCCGACATGTTTTGGAAAAATTTCTCGCGCAAACGGTCGTCAGCACCCTTCATCGCTGTCAGCAGTTCATCGTTGGAAATCTCACGCAGCAAGGTCTGGAAGCTGCGATCATCCATCAGCAACAAATCTTCAAACAAGAACATCTCTTTGCGCACACTTTCGGCCAAAGGATTGTCCTCTTCGTCCAAATAGGCCAACAGTTTGTCGGAGACCTCCCGACTCATCAGGTTCAACAACTCGGCCACCTTCTTGGTGCCACCACCCTCTTGTTGCCGTCCACTACGTGCCACACCCAGGGCATTCAGCTCGGTAAGCAAAGAAGCCTCAATATCCTCCAGTGCACCAGGGGGCAGCGTATTCATGCGCGCCATACGATAGACAACCTGCTGCTGCATCTCTGTGTTGAGATGATCGATTACTTGCGCCGCATGTTCTTGTTGCAATTGGGAGATAATCAAGGTGACACTCTGCGGATGCTCGGCAGCCAGAAAGGTGGCTACCAAAGCGGGCTCCATACCGTTCATGACCTCCCAGGGAGTACTCTTGGGACCGGTCTGGACCTCTTTCAAGAGTTGACGTGCCCGCTCCTTGCCTAGCGTCTTGGTCAGCAAATCGCGAACCCGATTCTGCCCACCACGCACGTCAAACATTTTTAACTCAAACTTATCCAAAAACTCCTGCCGTACTGCCTGCACAGCATCGGGTGGCATCACCCCCATGCGCGAAATCACTCGAGAAATTTCGCGCAGTTCATTCTCCTGCATTCCCTCCATGAGCTTTTTGGCATCTTCATCCGGCAAGGATAACAAAAATATCCCCGCCTTCTCTTTGCCACTCAACCGCATTTTTGCGGAGGTTCCACGCCGGGAAACGGAATCACCACCACTGTTATCCCATGCCTGTGTGTCCATATGCACTCCATCCGCTGCAAACAGAAATCCATTCAGCTATTGACTAATACTATTCTTTATGCCAACTGATCACTCTGAAGCTTTTGCCACATAACATCTGCTGGTTGCAGCAGATGTTGCTGGATCCATGGAGCGTGGCAAAGGATAATTTGCCGCTATTCAGCCCTCCGTTCCCAGCAAAGAGAACGCATCAAGCTCTTCGACCTTCTCGTTATAGGGAACAGCAGCTCTAATCTTGCGCCATCCAACTGCGGATAATCTCGCGTGCCTCTTCTGGATTGTCGTTGATCATCTGCTGTGCCATCTTGATGCTGCGATCAGGTGTCCGTAGCCGCATCGGCTCCTCAGAGGGTAACGCACCAACACCCTCCGCCACCAATTGCTGATCCAACTCTGCAACTGCAGCCGGAATACCAGTGCTCTCCGCCGTCCGCTCGCCAGTGAGAAACTCCTCGATCATCGGCTTCAACACCAGAATCAACAGCGCCAGAATTGCCGAAGCCAGCATGAACTGCAGCCAAAAATCTGCCGACTGCCAGAAACGTGGCGAAGTATCTTCTGCTGTTGGTACCCGCTCAAAGGGCACGCTCGCCATCTCAATGGTATCGCCACGCTTGTTGTCAAAGCCAACCGCACGCTCGACAATCTTCTGCAGACGCACCATCTCCTCTTCAGAGCGTTTTTTGTTGCCTGTCTTCTCCCCTGAAGTACTCTCCTCTGGTGTATCGACCAATACCGCTACCGATAACCGTTTAATGGTACCTACTGGCAACAAAATCTTATTGATGGTCTTGGAAATTTCATAGTTGACCGTGTCGCGTTCGGTATTGCGACTCTGTGTCGAACCACTGGAACCACTCTTGGCGGTATCATTGGCATCGTTGGCACGTACTCCTGGCGTACCGCCAACACCGAAATCGCCGCGACTGTTTTCATTGACCGATTGCTCACTGCGCGGTACACCACCTTGGCCAGTGGGATCATAAATCTCTTCCTGCCGTTCGGTGCGCGACAGATCCAGTTCAGCAGTGATACGCACAATGCTGCGGCTGACACCACTGGGACTGATACCAATCACCTTGTCCAACATCGCCTGGGCCCGATCCTCCAGACCCTTTTCCACCTGCTGCTGCAGGGTCAAGGTCTCCTCGGTCCCCAAACGCCCATCCTTCGGAGAACCGCGACCGCCAGCAATCAAATTACCCTTGCCATCCAGCAAGGTGACATTGCTTTCATCCAACCCCTCTACCGCTGTGGCTACCAAATGCACAATCCCCTCTACCTGCTTGGGCTGCAATGGTCGCGACAACTCCATAATCACCGATGCCGTTGCCGGCTTCATCTCGGTCACAAACAGTGATGGCTTCGGCAGAACCAGATGCACCCGTGCCGTATGCACCGAATTGATGCTCTCTATGGTGCGCGCCAACTCTCCCTGCAGGGCCCGTTGATAATTCATGCGCTGCATGAAATCGGTCATCCCCACCAGGTTGCTCTTGTCAAACAACTCAAAACCGACACCATTGCTGCCCTGCTTCGGCAAACCCTGCGTCGCCAACTCCAGGCGCAAATCATAAACCCGATCCGCCGGAACATCAATCGAGGTACCACCAGGTCCAATCTGATACGGTACCTTCATCTTGTTCAATTGCTCGATGATCCGGCCCGTCTCCTCCTGCGGCAACCCAGAAAACAACATCTTGTAGGCAGGCCGTGTGGCAAACCAAATCATCACGGTCAAAGCCAACAAGGTCATTCCTATCGCCAAAATAAGCCCATTGCGACCACCTAATGGCAACTGTGCCAAATAGCGGGTCACCGTATCAATCAAATTCATGGGTGTCTGAGGCGCGACAGCGGGTGATTCAGCCATGGTATTTTGTTTCCATAGTCACTACTTCAGAATGGTACAACCTTATACACCAACTCCCTCTTCTCTTTTGCCACAGCAAGATTTGAGCGGAATCAGTGCCACCAGAATGCCAATAGACTATGCAGTCGGCATCGTCATGATCTCATGATATACTTCCAACGCCTTGTTGCGTACCTGCAACAATAACCGCAAATGCAGCTCCGCTTCTGAAGCAGCAATCTGCGCCTCATGCAGGCTGACACCAGCATTACCCAATAAAGCACGTTCCGTCAAGTCTTTGGATTCCTTTTGCAGCCGATCTGTCTCTTTGATCTGCTGCGCCAGCATGGTCGAAAAGCTTTCCCATGCCTCACCCTTGCCGCTGCTCGTTACGCTGCTGGTCAGAGAAGGTAACATGCTTGGCAACGGCACTCCCGATACTCCATGCAACGACATGCTGCACCTCCTTCATCAACGTCCAATTTCCAACGCCTTCAAGGCCATCGCCTTGGAAGCATTCAATACCGTCACATTGGCCTCATACGCATGCGAAGCAGCCATCATGTTGACCATCTCTGTGACCGTGTCCACATTCGGCATCTCGACATATCCATCCGCCTTGGCATCAGGATGGCTCGGATCATATTGCCGCCGTGGCGGACGTTCATCAATATGGACCCTCTCCACCGCAACCCCTGTCGAACCAGCAATCTGCTCCTGACTCAACATCTCGTCAAACGGTTGTGCCGCAAATACCGGATCACGACGCTTGTATGGCCCACCCTCCACAGTGCGCGTGGTCTGTGCATTGGCCACATTTTCTGCCGTAATATTCATCCGCATCCGCTGCGCCGTCAAAGCTGATGCCGTTACTCGAAACGACGTCAAAAAATCCATCCTGACCCCCTGCCGCTGATCTGTTGCAACGAATGATCCCTGACCACTCAAACTCTCTCAGAGCTTGTGAATAAATCTACTGTGCAGCTCATGGGCGGCGTTGCAGACTCATTCGCTCCTCGCCTATCTGCTTGATATGTCTCGTCGCTCATTCGCCTGCGCCCTGCCCATAAGCCTGCTCGCGACGATTTCTTCACAAGCTCTCAGGTCTTGCAAGACAACTAGCGTGTATTGCCGTCGATCATCATGCGCATCGTGCTGATTTGACTGCTTAACGACTGCGCTGCATAGTTGTACAGCAGTTGGTTGGCAGATTGCATTGCCATCTCCTGCTCCAAATTGACACTGTTGCCATCACCTTTCGGAATCGGAGTCTCCACATCCTGCAAACGACCTGCCACCGGCCCCTCATATCTTTTCGGTAAATGCGAAACGGTGGTTCTGGCCATCGGCAACTCATCACGCGGCGGAAGCGACTCCTTCAAAACATCTTCAAATTCAAAGCGCTTGGCCTTGTAGCCCGGGGTATCCGCATTGGCCACATTGGAGGTGATGATCTCCTGACGCTGCTGCCGCAGATCCAGCAGATTGGCCTTAAACTCCCCTGCCGCTCCCAGCAAACTGAACTCTGCCATCACTCTCTCCCCGGCCCCTTTGCTCACCTGCCTGGCTGTAACCCGGCACGAGAGCAAAAAATAATACATTATCCTGATGCTTACCCACACCCTTACCAGAGCATAGGCAGCACACACCGCTCTCCGCCCGGTAGAATGACAATTCCCACAAGAAAATGCAATTTATTTTTCCGTTTTAGGATACGATTTCACCAAATTTCTCTGCATCTCTCACATTGTTAGGCGATCTCCCATCCAGCCATTTTCACTACATCGAGTGACTATGCGCTTCCAACAAATTGCTCTTCAATCCTCTCCCGCAACTGTTGTGCCACCTGGCGAATCCGCTTGGCACACTCCTCTGGCCAACTTGCTGCACGCAGCTCCTCTGGATGATAGGGGTAGAGTACCGCCCGTGAAGAGGCTGCATAGGCTCCGTTACCCCGCTCTCCTGCAGCCGCAACTATGGCCTGCAATGATCCTCCTTGAGCACCAATCCCCGGCAACAAAATCAGTGCATGCGGCGCCAATCCCCGCAAGCGTTGTGCCATCTCGGGATAGGTCGCCCCAACCACCATCCCTACCTGGGCATACCCTTCCTCGCCTTCCGTTCCCTTGCCCCACTGCGCAACAAGTGTTGCCATTTTCTCCGCAACCGTCAATCCTGGCACCCCCTCCTCGCATAATGCTCTATCCTGCAGCTCCCCAGAAGAGGGATTGGAGGTCTTGGCTAATACAAACAATCCCGCTTTCCGGTTGACCTCCTGAAAAGGGCGAATACCATCACTGCCCAAATAGCCGTTGACCGTCAAAGCATCTACCTGCCAACTGTTGGCCTCCGCAAAGAGAGGATGGCGTGGTGCCAACCAGGCTGTCGCATATGCCGCAGCGGTATGGGCCACATCGTTGCGCTTGGCATCCATGATCACCAACAAACCCTGCTCCCGTAGCAGGGCAATGGTCCGCTGTAAAGCGCGCAAACCGGCAAAACCATACTGCTCATAAAATGCCGCCTGCGGCTTATAGGCCGCCGCCAGATCTGCCGTCGCCTCTATCACAACCCGGTTAAAGGCAACAATCATCTCCTCCAGCAGCTCATGATCCGCTTCCTGTTGCAATCTCTCCTGCACATATCCCGGAAAGGCGTCGATCTGGGGATCCAGACCCACAATCACCCGTGAACGACACTGCCTTGCCCGTTCCAACAAACGATCGGAAAAATATCTCTGCTCCTGCATCCTGCTCACCCTATCTTGGCCAAACCGGGAAACCATTGCATCAACCAAACGGAAATTTGATTGAAACCACCCATCATGATCAATAGCCCTACCAGCACCAACAGACCTCCTGATACCTGTTCAATCCGCTGCAGATGGTTACGAATACGCGAAAAAAACAGGAAAAAATGGTTGATAGCCAACCCGGCTAAAACAAACGGTATCCCCAAACCAGCCGAATAGACTGCCAATAACACAATCCCCTGCTGCACACTCTCCTGACTGCCAGCAATTGCCAAAATACCAGCCAGAATGGGCCCCACACAAGGCGTCCAGCCAAACGCAAAAGCCAGACCAATCAGGTAGGCTCCCCACAAACCCGGTGGCTTGCGCTGCAGGTTAAAGCGCGCCTCTTGATTCAACACGGCAACACGCAAAATACCCATATAGTGCAAGCCAAACAGGATGATTAGTCCCCCACCAATTTGCGCCAAAATCTGCATATATTGCAGCAACCAACGACTCAACAGTGTCGCCGAAGCCCCCAACAAAATAAAGACTGTGGCAAAACCAGAGACAAAAAACAGGCTAAACAAGGCAATCCGCCAAGGCTGCGCCCCCCGCTCTGTCCCACTCTGCATGCCTGCCACCGAAACACCACTCATAAAACTGATATAAGCCGGCACCAACGGCAAAACACATGGCGAAACAAAAGAGAGCAATCCCGCCAATAGTGCGGTAGCCACTGTCACATTTTCCATAACCTACGCACTCCCTGTCTCTTTTGGCTCCACAACCATCTCTGTCAACCAAGCCAGATAATCGGCCTGCGCCTGCACAACGGCTGTTGCCACAATTTCTGGCACCTCATAGGGATGCAGCTCGCGCAAACGCTCCTCCAACCGTGGATAGAGGGAGCTCCGTGTTTTGATAAGCAGAGTCCACTCCTGCTCCTCCTGCACAACCCCCTGCCAACGATAGATCGAGCGCCCTGCCGGCAACAGATGCACACAGGCTACCAACTGCTCCTCAACCAATTGCCGCCCCAAACGCAAGCCAGTTTCCTGGTCGGCAACCGTGCTCCACACCAAGAGCATCTCCGTTGTCATCGCCTCAGCCTCTCCCCTATTTACTGGCTGCCACTTTGCCAAGATAGGAAGCGACCCAATCCTGCAATGCTGCTGCCGTCACCCCTCCCATCTTGGTCGCAACCACCTTTCCCTGACGATCCAACAGCTTGCTTACCGGCAAACCAAATACCCCGCCCAACTCTTTGGCCAACTGGTTTAATTTTACCGAATCTCCATAAATCACCGGATAGCGAACCTCCTCCTTGGCAAGAAAGCTGCGCAACTGCTCTGGTGTCGAGGGATCCATGTACGTCACCCCCACAACCATGGCCCCTTTGCCAGCATTCTGTTCATGAAATTGATTCAACTCTGGAATCTCTTCCAAACAGGGAGGACACCAGGTTGCCCAAAAATTGACTACCACCACCTGCCCACGCAAATCGGCCAGGCGCAGCTTTTTGCCATCCACCGTATTAAACAGCAACTCCATGGCCGCTGAGCTCTCCCCCGCCTGTGCCCCAGGCAGAAGAATCCACCAGAAAGCCAAAACAATCGCCAAACGCAATAGGCTCCCGGCTGAACGCACAAACCATTTATTATTGAACGGTTGACCTGCCATACTCCTCCTCCTGTTTTTTGCGGTGGCTGCCCATCACCTCAGCACAAGCGGATCATGTTGCAATATGCTACTTGAAAGGTCAACAGGTTGGCGTCATCATACAGGGCAATCGCATTTGAAAATCAGAAAACTATTATGGAGGTCCAGGAGGAGATTGTCTCCTCCTGGTGGGTGCAGGGCAAAGCCCTGCTGGTAATGTGCGGCGTTTCACAAAAGCGAATGCGTAGCATTCGCGCACGCCGCACAGATTTGTGCCCCAAAGGGGCACTCTTTGGGAGGGCGGACGCCC
>NZ_RXIU01000300.1 GCF_004217665.1 Candidatus Magnetaquicoccus inordinatus
CGCATTTGAAAATCAGAAAATTATCAGGGAGGTCCAGGAGGAGATTATCTCCTCCTGGTGGGTGCAGGGCAAAGCCCTGCTGAAAATGTGCGGCGTTTCACAAAAGCGAATGCGCAAGCATTCGCGCACGCCGCACAGATTTGTGCCCCGCAGGGGCACTCTTTGGGAGGGCGGACACCCGACATGCACCGTTTTGCTTATGGCAACCGTAAGGAAATTGGCAAATGCGATTGCCCTGAAATGGGGTGACAAAGCGCTTTTCCTGTGGCTGTGAATCATGTTACATTGAAAAAAAAAGGTCTGGTCGGCTGCTTCCGACTGTTTTTAAGGAAACTTACTTATCAATTGGCTGTCTGCTATGTCTACACACGAACATGATCCTGCGCACGATGCGGAGTTGCTCCATGTGAGCGAACTGAAAAATCAAGAGCCGCCGATGTATAAGGTGCTGTTGTTGAATGATGATTTTACACCTATGGATTTTGTGGTCGAGTTGATTATAAAATTTTTCCAAAAATCCATGGAGGATTCGGTGAGTATCATGTTGAATGTGCATCATCATGGCAGTGGAATATGTGGTATTTATCCGCGGGATATTGCGGAGACAAAAGTGATGCAGGTCAATCGTTATGCCCGTGACCATTCTCATCCGTTATGCTGTCGGATGGAAAAGAGTTGAAAGAGAGAGCGGATGATCAGTCGACACCTTGAATTGACCCTGAATAAAGCGATACGCAGTGCTCAGTTGCGCCGCCATCAATATGCAACGGTAGAGCATCTGTTGCTGGCCTTGTTGGAAAATCCAGAGGCGACTGCGGTATTGCTGCAATGTGACTGTGATTTGGGTGCATTGGCCAATGATCTGGAGGCCCATTTAAGTGTGCATGTCCCTGCTCTGGAGCGCGGGGTTAGTCCTACAGAGGTCACCCCGACTATCGGTTTTCAACGGGTGATTCAACGCGCTGCCTACCAGGTGCAATCGGCAGGAAAAAATATGGTGACCGGGGCACATGTTCTGGTAGCCATTTTTGGTGAGAAGGAGTCGCATGCGGTCTTTTTTCTGGGACGACAAAATGTGAGTCGTCTGGATGTACAGACCGTGATTGCCCATGGTACACCGGCAGAGGGGGAGAGTATGCGCAGTGATGAACCCTCAGCCACGACAGAGGGTGCGCGCTCTACCGATGCCAACAAGGATCCTTTGGCGCTCTATACGTTGGATTTGAATGCGGAGGTGCGTCGTGGCGCCATTGATCCGTTGATTGGTCGGGAAGAAGAGATCCAACGGACTTTTCAAATCCTCTGTCGGAGACGGAAAAATAATCCGCTGTTTGTGGGTGAGGCGGGTGTGGGCAAGACCCATTTGGCGGAGGGTGTGGCCTTGAAGATTGTTGCCGGTGAGGTGCCCGAGCTGTTGCGTGAGAGCGTTGTCTACTCCTTGGATATGGGGTCGTTGTTGGCCGGTACCAAATTTCGTGGCGATTTTGAAGCCCGCTTGAAGAGTGTGTTGAAGGCGTTGCAAGAGCGTTCTGGTGCCATTTTGTTTATTGATGAGATTCATACGGTGATTGGTGCCGGAGCGACCAGCGGCGGGACAATGGATGCCTCCAATCTGCTCAAGCCGTTGTTGGCCAGTGGCCAGTTGCGCTGTATCGGTTCGACCACCTATGAAGAGTTTCGGGGAACCTTCGAGAAGGATAAGGCGCTGTCGCGGCGTTTTCAGAAAATTGAGGTGCCAGAACCCTCACTGGCGGAGACGGTAGAGATTTTGAAAGGGTTGAAGCTGCGCTACGAAGAGCACCATGGCATTCAATATACCTTGAATGCCATTCAGAGTGCGGCAGAGTTGTCGGCGCGGCATATTACCGATCGCAAGCATCCTGATTCGGCGATAGATGTGATGGATGAGGCGGGGGCAGCGATGCAGTTGTTGCCTGTGGAACAGCGCAAACCATTGGTCGATGTTATGGAGATTGAAACCATTGTCGCACGTATGGCCCGTATACCTTCCCATTCGGTCTCTCATGATGACCGAACTGTGCTTGAGCATCTGGAAAGCAATGTGCGACTCTCTCTGTTTGGTCAGGATGAGGCGGTGCAGCGGGTCTGTCGGTCGATTCGTTTGTCGCGGGCAGGATTGGGCAATCCAGAAAAGCCGGTGGGCTGTTTTCTGCTTTCCGGGCCGACCGGAGTGGGTAAAACCGAACTGGCCCGTCTTTTGGCCCGGGCGCTGGGAGTGGAGTTGTTGCGCTTTGATATGAGTGAATATATGGAGTCGCATACCGTTTCTCGTCTGATTGGGGCGCCTCCGGGATATGTGGGTTTTGATCAGGCAGGGTTGTTGACCGAGGCGGTCACCAAAAATCCACATGCCGTGCTGTTGCTTGATGAGGTGGAAAAGGCCCATCCTGATCTCTTTAACCTGCTATTGCAGGTGATGGATCATGGTATTTTGACCGACAATAATGGTCGGAAAGCCAATTTCCGCCATATCATTTTGATTATGACCACCAACGCCGGGGCACAAGATGTGGATCGGGCTTCGGTGGGCTTTGTGCTGCAAAATCATCAAGGGGATGAGATGAAAGAGATTCGGCGTCTGTTTTCGCCGGAATTTCGCAATCGTCTGGATGCCATTGTCCCCTTTGCACCTTTGGAGCGCTCTACCATCTTGCGGGTTGTGGATAAATTTTTAATCGCTTTGGAGGTGGATCTGGAGAAAAAACAGGTCAGCCTGCAGGTGGAGGAGAGTGCCCGCAACTGGTTGGCGCAGCAAGGTTATGACCGCAAAAATGGTGCCCGGCCTATGGAGCGTCTGATCAAAGAGAAGATTCGTCAGCCTTTGGCCGATGAACTGCTGTTTGGCGAGTTGCGACAAGGTGGGGGAGTGGTGGTAAGCGAAGTGGATGGCCAATTGCTGGTCACCACGCAAAAACCGCTCCATTTGGCCAAGGATCAGGAAGAGGCTGTTGCAGTTCACAGTTTATAACAAGATGCAGTTATCGATTGCGGGTGCATCCAGTTGATTGTTTTCTGAGCCACACTTTTTGAGGCGGCATTGGATTGTGCGACTGCTTGCAGACTGCCTGCCTTGCAGACGGACCGGGTAGTTGTTGTCGTCATCAGGTGATAAATAGTCTATCGATATGCTGCCCCAACCGGCAATCTCCAGGATAAAGCTGCTTGCCGCAGGTAGCGCACATTG
>NZ_RXIU01000301.1 GCF_004217665.1 Candidatus Magnetaquicoccus inordinatus
GGGAGGGTGACGGATCCCGGGTTTATAAACACGAGGTCATCTTTAATCGCTAACTCGGAGAGATGGGTGTGTCCATATACCAGTACGGATACGCCTTGCTCTCGAAGAAGCGTTATGGCATCACTTTCAGCGGAAAACTGATGCCCGTGTGTGAGGAGCATTTTCTGTCCCTCAATATCCTTGATAACAAAAGGGGTTGTGGCATAGTTTTCGGCGAACGATTCGTAGTCCTCAAATTCATCACAGTTTCCTTTGATGTAGTCGATGGGCTTGGTTTTATAGCCTGAGAGCGTTTTGATGACCTGATCAGCTTTGCTTTTTGATGTTTCACCCTTGTCATAAATATGGAAGTTATCGCCCAGACTCCAGATTTGATCCACACCCGTGAATACGCGATCAATGAGAAACTGGAGGACTTCTGGGTTACCATGGAGGTCAGAAAAGATGGCGATATACATGCTAGTGGTATCGGATGAGTGTGACGATATCGGGACTGACAATATGTTGTCGGCCATTTAGAAAGGCAAGCTCGATCACAAAGGCCAGGGCTTGCGTTTCTCCTCCGCATAATGTGACCAGCTTTTCCACGGCGCCAATCGTTCCACCCGTGGCCAGTAGATCATCGATAATGATCACTTTGTCGCCAGGATGAAGGGCGTCTTTGTGTATTTCGAGAATATCCGTTCCGTATTCGAGTTTGTATTCCAATCGATGGACTTCAGCTGGGAGTTTGTTTCGTTTTCGGACAGGAATAAAACGTTTATGCAACGCGTATGCGAGCGCGGATCCAAAGATGAACCCTCTGGATTCGATGGCGACAATGGCGTCAAACGTATAGGGCGTGAGTGCTCTGGCGAACTGGTCAATACAGGCCTTAAATGCTTCGGCGTGATTTAAGAGTGGCGTGATATCTTTGAACATGATGCCCTCTTTGGGAAAGTCGGGAATCGTTCGAATGAAAGGTTTCAGATCCATGCTTTCATTGTATCGGATGCTGGAGTTGTTTGCCAATAATATTCTTGAAAGCATTCGATTTTGGAAAAAGGTATGATAGGATGGTTTTGTGAAGTTTTGGGGGTATTTTTCATGATTATGGAAAAGATAGATCAAATCGCTTTGGAAGCGAACTTCTTGGTTGAGGATGACCCCCTTTCTTTGCCAGGTTTTCGTCAAATATTGTGTGATGCTTCTGCTGAATTAGAGCCCCGGAATATGCCCCTGTTTTCGCTATTTAATGCTGTTGCAGGGTTGGTAAAGGATATTTCAGAGCACATGGCTCCCTTTTCCCAGTTGGAGTCGCTTTTGCCTGAGCTGGTTAATTTCTTTCACTTGAATGAGTACCTTTGGGATGCTTCCAAAAAGAAAATCGAATTGACACCAGAATTGATGGCCACGGTTGCGCAATTAACGTCATCTTTTGAGGTCAGAGGAACCACCGCTGTGTCAGAGCCGGTTGAAAATTCGCCTGAGCCCGCTGGCTCTGAGTTTGAAAATGATGAACAGCTCTTTCGTGATTTTATTGCAGAGGCACGGGATCACTTGCTGATGATTGAGGAAAGTATATTGGGGCTGGAGGCGGATGCGACCAATTCTCGTTTTATTGACTCGATCTTTCGTGCTTTCCATACTATTAAGGGTGTGTCTCTTTTCCTGAAACTAAAGCATATTGCCGAGTTGTCGCATCGTACAGAGAATGTGCTCGAAAAGATACGCTCCAAGGGAATGCCGCTTTCTTCTCAAGATGCCGATG
The DNA here is from genome assembly GCF_004217665.1 of Candidatus Magnetaquicoccus inordinatus. GTDB lineage: Bacteria > Pseudomonadota > Magnetococcia > Magnetococcales > Magnetaquicoccaceae > Magnetaquicoccus > Magnetaquicoccus inordinatus. Next base: position 1,751 of record NZ_RXIU01000301.1, read on the forward strand.
TTTTGTTATGTGTTCGTGACCAACTGATGATCATGATTGATCGAGTCGAGTCAAATCTTGCAAAAAAAATCTTCCAAGAAGAGGCATCGGATATTCATGCTTTGCTTGATCAAGTCGAGGATATGCTGCAGAGAATTGAGCATGGCGGGGCGGGTTCGTCTGACAAGATCAGCTTACCCAAAAAACAAGAAACTCATGCTCGTGAAGCAAGCGAAAGTTCGATTAAGATTGATGCGGGAAAAGTGGATAATCTGATTAATTATACGGGGGAACTCCTTATTGCGCAGTCTCAGCTCTGGAATGATCCGTATATGATGCAAAATGGAAATCAGAAATTTATTAATGTGATTGACCAAGTCAAGCGAATATCAACAGAGTTGCAAAAAATCAGTTTGAGCATGCGAATGGTTCAAATCAAACCCACTTTTACCAAGATGCAGCGAATTGCCCGGGACGTTGCAAAGCAGACGGGTAAGCCCATTCGGTTAATGTTGGTGGGAGAAGAAACGGAGCTGGATCGTTCCTTGATTGATTTGATTCATGATCCGCTGGTTCACATGGTGAGAAATTCGATTGATTCAAAGGGAAAGAGTTGCTTCGAATATTCTATTATGATTGCTTGCCCTATGATGGCAGCGAGATCAACCCCATGACCGGAAATGAAGTCGATTACTCCCAAACGGAACAGTACAAGCAAGGGATGACTTTTTTTAATGAATTGATGGTGCATGATGACATCGCCTTTCGGAAAGGTCATTTGCAGCTGAATGGTTGGAAGATCGAGAATGTTCGTTTGCGTGGATTGATTCGTAAGGATCAAAAGATCTCTGCGGGTGATATCCGGGAGGACTTTAAGCAAAAGGGCGTCGACATGAAAATCGGTCTGGATATCGCTTGGTTGGCAACGAAGCGCATCGTGGACTACATTGTTCTGATTACGGGGGATACCGATTTCGTCCCCGCGATGAAGTTTGCCCGCCGAGAGGGTGTGCGCGTGATCCTGAACTCCTTAACCTCTCATTGTTCCACCAGCCTCAAGGAGCATGCTGATCAAACGATCGAGCTTCGCCCCTACGTCTAATCCCTATTCCAAATCAACACGATAATATTGTCGCCATCGTCATCACGTCGGGGCCTGTGCAGTAGCACTATTTCCCTTGTGATTTCTCGAGCTCCTCATTCTCGTGTCGCTTGGAATGGAATCGATGAATGATGTTGAATACGAATTAGTCGACGAGATAGAGTTCTTGCAGAACATCCCCCGTGAAGAGCTCTTTGAGTTGAAAACGTTTCTTGAACGTATTGTATAGGATGTAGGTTGAGATGGTTGCTTCGTCGCGTGGGAGGGTGACGGATCCCGGGTTTATAAACACGAGGTCATCTTTAATCGCTAACTCGGAGAGATGGGTGTGTCCATA
>NZ_RXIU01000302.1 GCF_004217665.1 Candidatus Magnetaquicoccus inordinatus
CAAAATCCCAGGGATTCCATCCCTGGACCCGGCCAGGGAGGTGCCATCCCTGGACCCGCAATAGTTTTGGGTGGTGAATAGTTACGAGGGACTATACTTATTGGTACACAGTAACGCACTCCCTTGCTGGCGGCCAAGGAAAATAGTGCAGATGTAACAGTATTGAAAAAATTGCCAAATAGGCTAAAAAGGCCAAACAGGCACTCTTTATTGCATTGCAACTTTTTTACGTGCAAGTGGAAGAAAAATCGCTATGCTGTGCTATGGGGGGCAGGAAAGTAAGCCTATAATGGAATGGGAAAAGATATATGTCTCGGCTTTTTCAGTTGTCGTTAACCGGTAGAATCGGTTTGGTGGTGTTATTGACGGCCCTGTTTGTCGGCGGTGGGGCAGCATTGATCACCCTTGTTGAATTACAAAAAAAGGGCGATCAAGAGGCTTTGTTGGCCATTGAGCGCAATATGCGAGTTGCCTGGCATGTGCTGCAGGGAGTTGGCAAAAGTTATACGCTGAAAAATGGTCAACTGCTTGCAGAGCAAACGATTCTCAATGGGCACAATGATCTTGTCGATACAGTATCGCGCTTGGTAGGTGGAACGGCGACAATTTTTATGGGTGATACCCGCATTGCCACATCGGTAATGAAAGCAGATGGCAGCCGGGCAACGGGCACGCAATTGGCCAAAAATGCTGCACATGATGCCATTTTTAACCAGAAAAAATCCTTTCGTGGGGTCGTGGAGATTTTGGGCGTTCCCTATATTACCGGCTATGATCCTATTTTTGATGTCAATAAAGAAATTATTGGCATTGTCTATGTGGGCATCAAGACAGAGGAGTTTTATGCGGGGATCCATCGTTTAGAAAGCATGATCATCGGTATTACCCTATTGAGTGGTTTGCTGGGGGTAGGGATAGCGGTATTTTATGTGCAACGGCGTATTGGTAGACCGATAATGGCATGTTGCGGGCTTTTGATCAGGTGGCGGAGGGTGATTTGCTCAGCCAACTGCCGTCGACGACAGAGCAGGATGAGATCGGCAAGGCGATGCAGGCGTTACGGAACATGGTAGAGAGTCTGCGGCGTATGGTTGCCGAAATTCGCACCAATATCACGACTCTGAACGAGGCATCGCACCAGATGGAACAGGTTGCCGATGAGCTGCATCAAGGAGCGGGAACACTCAGTAACCAGGCGCGTTCAGTTGCCCACTCCGCGGGCAACTTAAAAAATGATATGGATGGCATTGCGGGAGAGGCACAACGCAGCGACACGACCATGGCGACAATCAGTGCGGCGGCGGAAGAGGCCAGCATCAATATGACCACCATTTCGGCGGCCAGTGAAGAGGCGGCAACCACCTTGACCAATGTTGCCAGAGCGGCAGGTCAGGCTTCGGGGGCGCAGGAGGCGGTCAAACAGGCTGTGGAGCGTTCGGCTGATAATGTGCGCCGTGTTGCTTCATCGGTCATGGAGGTCAATCACTCTTTGCAGGATGTGCGCAGACAGTGTGAAACCGCCAGTGAGGGTTCACGCGAGGCCAGTGCCGCGGCAGTAGCCAACCAGGAGGTGATGAAAAAGTTGACCGGTTCTGCCAATGAGATTGGCAAGGTGGTTGTTGCGATCAAGAATATTGCCGAGCAGACCAACATGTTGGCTTTGAATGCCTCGATTGAGGCGACACGGGCTGGGGAGGCGGGGAAAGGGTTTGCAGTGGTTGCCCAAGAGGTCAAACAGTTGGCGCATCAGACCAGTGAGGCAACAGGACATATCTCCAAGCGAGTGGAAGAGATTCAATATAATGTTGTTGAAGTGAGCAATCGTGTGCAGAGGGTAACAGAGCGTATTGATGCGATTAATGAGGCCAATCGCCTGATTTTACACGCGGTTGAGATGCAGAGCCAAGCCATGGTAGAGATTGCGCAGGCGATGGATCGTGTTGCTTTGGAAAATCAGGAGGTGACGCAACGGGTAGGCCGTTCCACGGAGGGTATTGCGGATGTAACCCGTAATGTGGGAGAGATTTCTGCAGGCATTTCTGAGGTGACCCGTAATGTGAGCGAAGCGACTTTGGGGATTGAGGATATGGCGCGCTCGGTGACAGAAGCCTCGCGTGGCAATCGTGGCATCAGCGAAAATGTGACCCATGCTTCAGCCATATCGGCGGAGGTGGCCGAATCGGTTGCCGAGGTCAATCAACTGGTCAATGAGATCAGTCGCTGCAGTGGGGTAGTGGATCAGAGAGCCATTGATATCAAGAAGATTGCTGGTCAACTGGATACGATGTTAAATCAATTCAAGGTATAAAAAGAATGGCACAGGTTAAGGCATGACCCCGGCACAATATTGTCGGCGCAAAACGCTTGCATCACATACCTCTTTTTTTCTCCCCTTTTTTTTTCTTCCGCCTCCGCGTCGTGGGGCCATGTATGCGGTCTATGCTTTTTGCCGGGAGGTGGATGATGTGGTGGACAATGGCTTGCCGGTTGCGGAGGCTGCAGCCCGTTTGCAGGAGTGGCGAGCGTGGTTGCAGCAGGGTTTTGCCGGCACAGCAGAGCACCCTATTGTATTAGAATTGGCCCATTATCGTGCTCTGTTTGATCTGCCGGAGCAGCCTTTTTATGAAATTTTGGCAGGAATGGAGATGGATCTGCAGCAGCATCGTTATCCGACGATAGAGGCGTTGCAGCGCTATTGTTATCGGGTAGCGGTGACGGTTGGCTTGCTTGCGGTGCGCATTTTTACCCATGGACAGGAGCCGGATGGTTGGTCGGCAGAGCGGGAGCAGGATTTTGCCCACTATTTGGGAGAGGCCTTGCAACTGACCAACATCGTGCGCGATGTGGCCGAGGATGCCCGCATGGGTCGCATCTATCTGCCACAGGATTGGTTGCAGGAGGCGGGGGTCAGGGAAGAGGATCTCTTGTCTGGGCGTTGGACACCGCAGTTGGGGGAGGTGTTGGCGCGTTTGGCCGAGCAGGCGCAAGAAAATTATCGGCAAGCAGATATTGTCTTGAATATACCGCAACAGCGACAAATTCTTTTGCCGGCATTGTTTATGGGAGCCATTTATCGAGCCGTCCTGCAGCGCATGCAAAAGGGCGGTTTCCACTGTTTTGGGGTAAGGCAGCGTCTGTCGCTGACGGACAAACTGC
>NZ_RXIU01000303.1 GCF_004217665.1 Candidatus Magnetaquicoccus inordinatus
CAGACCGCCACCGATAACCTTGCCCAAGGTGGTCAAATCGGGACGCACATCATACAAGGCCTGTGCTCCCCCCAGAGCAACCCGGAAGCCGGTCATCACCTCATCAAAAATCAACACAATACCATATTGATCGCAAGCACGGCGCAGAGCAGCCAGATAACCGGGCAGTGGCAAAACACAGCCCATGTTTCCTGCCACTGGCTCCACAATCAGGGCGGCAATCTCCTTGCCACGTTCTGCCAGGAGTGCTTCCAGAGCAGGCAGATCGTTATAGGGCAGAGTCAAGGTATCCTGTGCCGTTGCTGGAGGCACACCGGGCGAGGAGGGGACGCCAAAGGTGGCTGCTCCCGAACCGGCTTCCACCAGGAGGCTGTCGCTGTGACCATGATAACAACCGCTGAATTTGACGATACAAGGGCGTCCGGTAAAGGCACGGGCCAGACGCAATGCACTCATGGTGGCTTCGGTGCCGGAGTTGACCAAACGGACCATGGAGATGGAGGGGACACAATCGATAATGGCCTCTGCCAATTGTACTTCCGCCTCAGTTGGTGCACCAAAGGAAGAGCCTTTGCCTGCAGCCTCCTGAATGGCGGTTACCACTGCCGGATGGGCATGGCCGACAATCATTGGGCCCCAGGAACCGACATAATCGATATAGTTGCGTCCATCCACATCGGTCAACCAGGCCCCTTTGGCACTGGCAATGAAGGGAGGAGTACCGCCAACTGATTTGAAGGCTCGTACCGGGCTGTTCACACCACCGGGAATGATCTCTTTGGCACGTTGAAAAAGTGTTGCGGAGCGGTTCATGGCAGGCTCTCCGATTGCAGGGGTTGTTCCAATACTGTATCTGGTATACCTTTATTGCAGGGTGACAGGCAATGGCTGGTCAAACGGTTCCAGGATACAGCAAGTCGGATGTGCTGCAGGCTGACTGTGCCGTGCAGACAGGCAGGGCAGGAAGGGGGAGAGAAGATGGCACCGGAACAGATTGTGAATATGGATGATATTACCACTCTGGCGGAGCGGTTGGATAAAGGGTTGGATATTCATGCCCGTGACAAGGATGGGTGGACTCCATTGCATCGTGCCGTGCAGGAGGGTGACGAGGCACTGGTGCTGCGTCTGTTGCGCACAGGCGCCAATGTGCGTCTGGTCGATTGTTATCTTTGGACTCCATTGCACTGGGCAGTGATTCGTGGCAATGCTGAGATAACCCGCAAACTCCTGGAGGCAGGCGCCGATCCCAAATTGCCGGACAAGGATCTGGAAACCCCTCTGCATTGGGCAGCTTCTTGGGGTCATATTGAGGTGGCGCGACTGTTGGTGGAGTGGGGTGCTGATGTCAATGCCCGTGATCGCCATGGGGAAACCCCCATTTTTCAGGCGGCGCAAGAGGGCAATGATGAGATGGTGGCGTCTCTGATTCAGTGGGGCGCAAAAGTGGATCTGTGCAGTATCGATGGCGGTCCCGCCCTGCATTGCGCCGTGTTTTATGGTCATGCCCCGGTGGTGCAGGCCCTGCTGCAGGGTGGTGCAGACATCAATCTGCGCAATCGTTCCGGTAAAACCCCTTTGCATTGGGCGATTATTCGTGATCGTTCATCCGTGGCCAGCATCTTATTGGCCAATGGTGCCGATGCCCATTTGCAGGATAGTGAAGGAAAAACACCCATTCACTATGCCCAGGAACAGGATAATCCCGAACTGTTGGCTCTTTTGCGAGCTGAGGTATAAATTTTATCTCCGGACTATTCCGGCAAGGATTCTGCTTATGATGTCTCCACTGTTTTCCTCTCGTCTGTCTGCCGTGACGCAACAAAGTGCGCGCAGCGGTCTGCTCCTGGCTCTTTGTTGTGCCTTGCCCGTTTATGTGTGGAGTGCTGAGCCCTCCTCCAGCAAAGCAGCGGCCCCCTCTGTTGGGCAAGCTCTGCCAGAGGAGCGTTCCCATAAACAGGATGGTTTTGCTGTTCCCCCCAAAGGGCCGTTGGTTTCCGAACTGAGCGAAAAGCTGGATCCCGATTCCACAGTGCCAGAAACGGTTATTCGCCGCTATGAGGAGTATAACGGTTTGACTGTGCGCGAATATTTGATCAATGGTACCGTGTTCCAGATTGAGGTTACCCCAGCCAATGGACCTCCCTACTATTTGATCGATGTGGAGGGACGTGGCTTGTTTCAGGAAAGATATGTTGGTTTTCAACCCAGATTGGTAGTGCCACAGTGGGTTTTGTTGCGTTTTTAGGTTTTTGGATCTCATGATGCGATACCCTCCGCTCTGCCTACGGATGGGGGTTGGTGGATGGAAGAACAAAAAGCCACAATTCTGATTGTTGATGATGTGCCTGGCAACATCAAAATGTTGATTGCCAGCATGGGGGAGAGCTATCGCCTGTTGGTGGCTCGCAATGGTCAGGATGCCTTGCATATTGTGCATACCCAGCCGGTTGATCTGATCCTGCTCGATGTGTTGATGCCAGGAATCGATGGCTATGAAGTCTGCCGTCAACTGCAGGAAAGAGAAGAGACCAGGGAAATTCCCATCATCTTTGTCACCACCAAAGGGGAGATCAGCGACGAAATGCAGGCTTTGGAGTTGGGTGCGGTCGATTATCTGACCAAACCCATCTCCCCTCCCATCGTCAAAGCCAGAGTCAAAACCCACCTGGGTCTCAAAACAGCTCGTGAATCTCTGAAAAAACAGAATCAGGCCCTGCAGGAGGCAGCCCGTTTGCGCGAAGATGTGGATCGCATTATGCGCCATGATCTGAAATCGCCGTTGAATGCTGTGATCGGTTTTGCCAATCTCCTCAACGACTCCCTGGAGAAAAACAGCGAACAGGCAAACTATTTGCAGATGGTTCTTGATTCCGCTTATTGCCTGTTGGGGATGATCAACCTCTCCATGGATCTGTTCAAAATAGAACGGGGAATTTATGAGCTGAAAGCCAGAGAGGTCAATGTGCTTGATTTGCTCGACAAGATTAAAGGGGCCAACAAACGGGCCCTGCAACTCAAACAATTGGAGTGGCGGGTGCGGGTAAACGGAGAGGCAGCAGATTATACCAGACCATTTTTGGTCTTGGGAGAAGAGTTGCTCTGTTTTTCCATGCTCGGCAATCTGCTCAAAAATGCGGTCGAA
>NZ_RXIU01000304.1 GCF_004217665.1 Candidatus Magnetaquicoccus inordinatus
AGACGCAAACGACAATTGGCGATGTCTGGGGAAACATGTTAGCGCATATGGGGCTCCGCCCCTGCACCCCGCCAGGGGGGTGCCCCCCCTGGACCCACATTAATAAAAAACTATAACAATCATGCCCTATAGGCCGGGAGCATGGCAGAGTTTTGGGGCTGGGGCAACGCCCTCTGCACCGCACGCTTGCCAACACGCGCACCCGACCGGGGTACAGCCTCACCCTGACCCGTCTTGAAGAAAGCAATCGCATCCTGCAGGGCATCCGCTTGGGCGGAAAGCTGCTCCGAAGTGGCAGCCATCTCCTCAGAAGTGCCCGCATTGCGTTGGATGGAGTGATCCATCTGCTGGATGGCACTGTTGATCTGAGTGGCACTGTGATCCTGTTCCTGACTGGCTGTGGCAATGCCCTGGATCAACGCCGCGGTTTTTTGAATCTCCGGCACCAACTTGGCCAACATGCTGCCCGCTTGCTCTGCTACCTGCATGCTGGAGGTGGAGAGAGTGCCAATCTCACCGGCGGCATGCTGGCTCCGCTCCGCCAACTTGCGTACCTCGGCAGCAACCACCGCAAACCCCTTGCCATGCTCCCCAGCCCGGGCCGCCTCAATGGCCGCGTTAAGCGCCAACAGGTTGGTTTGCCGAGAAATCTCCTCGATCACCGAAATTTTTTGGGCAATTTCACGCATGGCATGCACCGCCTGAGAGACCGATTGACCCGTAGCAACCGCATCCTGTGCTGCATGCTGCGAAATCTGCGCGGTGGTGACCGCGTGCTGATTGTTCTGCTGAATGCTGTGCGCCATGAGATCCATGGAGGAGGAGGTCTCCTCAATGGCCGCCGCCTGCTCTGCAGAGTTTTGGGCAAAACTTTGCGCCGCATCCGACAGTTGCTGCCCACCGTGCGCCACCTCAACCGAAGATTGCTTGATCTGTTCAATCACCTCACGCAGACGGATGGCACTTTGATCCAAAGCGTCCGCCATGGCACCAATCTCATCCTTTTGCGTGATCTGACTGCTGATGGATAGATCTCCCTCCGCAAAAGCCTGCAGAATGGTGCGCAAAGCGTGGATCGGATCCACAATGCCCTTGCCAATGATCCAGGCCAATAAAGCACCCAAAAAAAGAATAACCGCACTGACGATCAGGGCAAAACGGGCCTGCTGCTGCGAGGCGGTGGCAGCGGCACTGGCCGTGCTGGTCATGTCGTTGCTGGCCTCTTTGACCAGATCCGCCACAATAGGCGTAATGGCATGGGCGGCTGCCCGCATTTTGACACCATGGGTGTTGATCTCCTGATCCTTGGCAACCAGCGCGAGAAAAGCGTCATGATAGCGCGTGATCGTCTCCACAAGGGACTGCTTCTCCGACGCCGTTATGCCAGCCGCTTGAATCACCTGTTGCAACTGCGCAACCCGCTTGCCGACAGCAGCAACATATTTTTCGTCACCCCGTAACAGATAATCTTTTTCATCCTTGCGAATCTCCAGGTAGGCTTGTGCCAGTCCGGGCACATAGAGACCCTCCAATTGCGCCTCAATCTGCTGCGCAGCCTCACGAAAGCCGTCAGAAAGAGCCCCCTTGTCCGCTCCCTGTTGCAGAAAATGCTTGAATTCCGTCCAATATAGCTCAACATTTTTGGTGAGTTGCGTCTTGGCACCAGCGGACAAGGTGGAACGCTCAATGCTCTGCAGCAGATGCTGCATCCGCTTTTCCAGATTCATGACATACTTCAGATCCTTGCGCAGCAGATAATCCTTCTCTACGCGGCGTAAGTGCAGCAAATCCAGAGAGATCTCTTCGCTGTCAAACTCCTTGATCCTTTTTTCCAACGTATGGGCATTTTGCCGAAAAATACCCTGCAAACCAGATTGCGGATCAAGCCCCTTTTCCGTCTCGGCTTGCCCAACCTGAAGGAAGGCTGTCAGATATTCGCCGGATAAACGCTTGATCTCGCCATCCATTTTGGCGCTTGACTCATCCTTGTTGGCCAACGCCGTCTGCATCATCTCATCCACCTGTTTCTGCAGGGCCTGGATCAACGTGCGCACTCCCTCCAGATATTTGCCCTCCTTGCGCAGGAAAAAATCCTTTTCATTGCGGCGGGCTTCCAAAAGCAGCGTATTGACCTGGGTGGCACGGCTTTTTTCCACCTCTGCCCGGTCGAGAATCTCCGTCTGAAAGGTGTATAGTGTCTGGGCCAGCGTGTTTTGGTAGAGCGTGATCACCCCCAAAAAAAGAAGGCCAACTATCCCAAAGCCAAAAGCAATTTTATAGCCGATTTTCAGGTTGTTGAAAATTTGTGCAGGATGCATTGCTCTTTCCCCCTCTGGAAAATATTTATTAAACTCCACGAGTTAAGCAAAATATACGCCAAATATCAATTTTTATCCATTTTGTACTGCCTCACGTCCATGAAAGCTCAATCAAGCCAATCCGGTTCCAAGGGTTCCCGCTCGGTTTGCAACAGATGAAGTTGCTCTTGCAGACCATGCAGTTGTTCCTCCCAATAACGGGGGGCATTGAACCAGGGAAAGGCGATGGGAAAGGCGGGATCATTCCAACGCCGGGCGATCCAGGCGGCATGATGGATCATGCGCAGGGTACGCAGCGGTTCAATGAGCAGTAATTCACGTCGATTAAAGGTGTAGAATGTTTGATATCCACGCAAGAGATAGGCCATTTGGTTGGCTTGTTCGTGCCGATCACCAGAAAGACACATCCAGAGGTCCTGAATGGCCGCGCCCTGGCAGGAGTCATCAAAATCAACCAGCATGGGACCGGTGCTGGTCCAGAGCAGGTTGCCGCTATGGCAGTCGCCATGCAGGCGCAGCTTTTTGTAGGCTCCTGCCTCCTGAAAATAGTCTTGCAAAACGGTCAACAGTTGGCCGGTGATCTCTTGATAGCTTCTTTGCATGCCAGAGGGGAGCAGTCCGCTGGCCAGGACATGTTGCACGGCAGGTTCTCCCCAGGTGGCAACCGAGAGAGTCAGGCGGTGGCGATAGGGGCGCAGGGCGCCGATGGCATGCAGACGGCCCAGCAGACGGCCCAATTGTCCCCCTGGGGGGTTGCCTCTCTCCAGCAAAGTTCAGGATCGACGCAGCCCATGGCGTGAGTTTGCCTTCATGTTTC
>NZ_RXIU01000305.1 GCF_004217665.1 Candidatus Magnetaquicoccus inordinatus
GACCTCTTTGTCCAGCGGCCAGTTGGATGGTTTGAGTTCGAGTCAGTTGTCCTCTTTGTCTGCAGTGCAATTGCGCGGTCTCTCTTCCGGTCAGTTGTTTTCTCTGGCGGCGACGCAACTGGATGGTTTGACGGGGAGTCAGTTGTTGGCGTTGGCCGATACAGCGCTCAATGGTCTGACCTCTATGCAGTTGCGTTCACTGGAACAAAATCAATTGACGGGGTTGAGCTCTGTACAGCTCACTTCCTTGGTTGATACGCAACTGAATGGTTTGAGTTCGGCGCAATTGAGCTCCTGGTATGACACGCAACTGGATGGTTTGACGTCTGGACAGTTGAGCAATCTGGCCAATACCCAGTTGGCAGGTTTGGGTACCACCCAGTTACGCAGTTTGGCCGATACACAATGGAATAGTTTGAGCTCTGCAAAAATTGCTGGCTTTAGCCCGACCCAGATGGCTGCTTTAACGGCAACGGTGATCAGTGCCTTGACGACCAGTCAAATGACCGGATTAACCTCTGGTCAAATGCAGGCATTGACGGCAACGCAAATCTCCATTCTCTCTGTGGCGCAGTTGGATGCTTTGAGTGTTGCCCAGGTGAAGGCCATTGCGACCTCCTGGAATGGGAGCACCAGCTCTTTTACCGAGGGCAAAGATGCCTGGAAAGCGCATGGGATCACAGATACGCAGATCACACTTTTAGACAATGCGCATGTATCTGGAACCAGTGCCTTGTCGGTATTGTTTGGGGTCTGATCTCCCCTGATCAGGCAAAAAAGCCCCTTCTCATGGAGTATTATTTCATGTCTGACTTTCTGTATCATCAAGCAAATAGTGGGAATTTTTTCCAAAGAGGGGGTGTTTTTCGGGTTGCTGCACCGGGGTGAGTGTGTTACAATCCGCAAAATTTGTTTCGTTCTGGTGTGGCTCGGTGGTTCGGTATAATGTTTGCATTCAATCCCCGCAGGGGGAGCGTATGGCCATCGGAGTTTAAGATTGCCGAGCAGGCGACGATCCAGCAGGGGGGTATTTTTCATTTCATCGATGACGACAGGAGTCGGACATTCATGAGCAAGAATGGCAGAAATTCGGCAGTATCGCGCACGCTGCTGGCAATGGTTGCCGGAATGAGTTTGGCAATACATTCTGCTCCGGCAGAAAGCATGACGATGCGTGAAGCGGTGGAGTTGGCGGTAAAAACATATCCTGAGGTTCAAGCTGCCGAAGAGTATGGCAAATCATTGGATCAAAAAGTGCGTCAAGCCTATGCCGGATATTTGCCCCGTTTGGATTTTACGGCTGGATATGGTCGGGAGCGATCAGATAACACCACGACCCGTGCCTCAGCCAATCGTTCCGGGCATTGGTTGGAGTTGGATCGCGGGGAGACCGGTGTACTTTTGAAACAGAACCTCTTTGATGGTTTTGATACCAAATCGAAGGTTGCCCAGGCCAAAGCACAGTTGAAAGGTGCCCAGGCTCGCGTGGCTCTGACCTCCGATAATGTTGCGTTACAGGCGGTGCAGGCATATGTTGAGCTGGTGATGAAACATATCCAACTGGAGCTGATCAAGGATAATGTTTTGCTGCATCAACGGATTCTTTCCAAGGTACAGCGCAAATATGAAGGGGGAGCTGGTCCGCAAGCGGACGTGCACCAGGCCAAAAGCCGAACCTATTTGGCGTCGGCCAATCATGCCAGCAATCAGGCAGCTTATAAAAATGCCCAGGCAAAATTTACCGAGATTATTGGTTTGGCTCCTTTGACTGAGACGGAGATGGTGCGTCCGCAGGTGCCGGAAGATATGTTGCCAAAGTCGGTGGAAGAGGCTTTAGAGATAGCTTTGCGCGACAACCCGGAGTTGGGAGCGGCCCGTTTGGCGGTACTGGCATCGGAATCGGGGGTGAATGTGGCAAAAGCCGGCTTGATGCCGAAGATAGATTTGGAGTTGAGTGGAACCAACAATGCCAATGTGAGTGGTGTTGAGGGCCATTCCCAATCAGCCGCCGCCATGTTGCGGATGAACTATAATGCTTTTGCTGGTGGTGCCGATATGGCCCGTATTTCTGAGCAACGCAACTTGCTGGAACAGGCCAAGCAGCTTCAGGAAAAGACCCAGCGGGCTTTGGAAGAGAATACGCGCGAATCCTGGAACAAATTGACCATGGCGCAAACCAGGATCGGTTTTATGCGTCAGCACTATGAGGTGAGCAAACAGGTGACCGCCTCCTACCATGATCAATTCAAGATGGGCAAGCGGACCTTGTTGGATGTGTTAAACTCGGAAAATGAGCTGTTTGCGGCCAAAAATGGTCTGCTGGTTGAAGAGTTGACCTATATCAAGAGCGCTTATGAACTGTTTGCGCGCATGGGCTCTTTGCAACAAGCGGTGACGGCCAGCTTGCCGCCTGCTGCTGATGGTTTGATGGACAAGGAGAAGCGTGATATTGATCCCAACCGCATGGAAGAGGATCTGCCCAAAGCCAATCCAACCGACTCAAAAAAAGCCAATGGCAAAAATGATTTAAAGTCGCAGATCACTCCCTCTGAAGCGCCGACTGCATCTTTTGCACAGCCATCTGCCTCTTTTGTTGCGCTGCCATTGCCTGAGGTAGCGCCGATGCGTTCTGCATCAGCAGTGTCGTCTGGAAGAGATTTTTCTTCGGCAACGGGTGATGATGCTGCAAATAGTGTGAGCAGCCAGGCACAAACCGAGACAATAGAACAAGAAGGGCAAGAGTCAGAAGCGGCTGTTGTGGCTGCAACTGAGGTTCAGAAACCGGCAGATTCTGTGCAAAAAGAGTCCATTTTTCAGGCAGCAGTGAATGCCATTATGGGAGATTCGCCCCAACACTAGAAGTTGTTTGCAGCAATGCACGCCATTGCGGTTGCCTCCCATCCTACTGGTTTTGTGCACCTGGTGGTGGCCTCCCTCTCTGGCGGAAATGGCTGCAGTCAGAGACGATGCCTGTTAAGAGCAGACAATTTGCTGAATATTTTTTGAAACAGGTAAAACGGCACAGTGACAGGTGCAGATAATTGTTGTTGGATAGGTGGCATGAAATTGACAGGCAATCCGATGGCCGTGCCAACACTCTTCGGTTGTTTTTTTCG
>NZ_RXIU01000306.1 GCF_004217665.1 Candidatus Magnetaquicoccus inordinatus
CAAAACGGCCTGGGCTTCGCACCGTCTGGATCTGCACCCGGATGAAGCGCAGTTGCGTGCCCAGTTGGCGGGCAAGTGGCGCAACCTGTTGTGCAAGAGTGAGCGCCAGTCGATCCAGCTCAGTTGGCACGCTGCGGCGCTTTGTTGGTCTCGATTTGCCACGTTCTACAGTCAATTTGCCCAGGAAAAACAGTTTGTCGCTGTTGATCCGCACCTGTTGGGCTGTTTGCTGCGCCAGCATTCGCCCTCCTGGCAGTGCCACCTCTGGACCGCCGCCCCGGCGGAGAATCCAGACGATTGGCTTGCCGTGCTGCTGGTGATCCATCATGGCGACAGTGCCACCTATCTGATCGCCGCCAACCGGGCGGAGGGGCGCCGTCTGTTGTGCAACTATCGGCTGTTATGGCAGGCGATCACCCATGCCCGCAGCCGGGGGGTGCGGTGGTTTGATCTGGGCGGTGTCAATGCCGACACCCCGGAGGGGATTCGCCACTTCAAGAGCGGCCTGAATGGTGTGCCCTATCAGTGGGTTGGTGAATGGAGTTTTGTTGTTATTTAGAAAACTTTTAATGATTTAATGGTTTTGTTGTAGTTATATCTGATGGGGTGGTAGGGCTAGATACGCCTTGTGTTGCTTTGTATGTCCATACAGGAATAGTTCACCTGCGATTGCTCTGGGGAGATGGACAAGATCTCTTGACATAGCACGGGGCGTCGGCCATTCTATCGTCAAACAACAAAGATATGGGAATAACCTTCGTTACGAGGTAAATGGTGTCTAATTTCCCATATTGCAAGATCTTCGTGGGTAGATTGACAACAATTTATATTTGAATATGGTGTTTGAATAATAATAGATTTTCACAGCTTAACCGGGAATACGGCACATTCCATTAGACCGTCTACGGTAATGGAATTCATGATCAATTTGAGTGGGGGGAGATACCATGTTCCAGTGGACGCAGGATCAGAAAAATATCATCAATGCCAGTATTGCAGCACGGGTTGAAGAAACAAGAATGATTCACAAAATCATTCCGATCTCTGAAAGGAATGACAGTACAAGAGGGGTGCATATTGACGAACCGAAAAAAAAAGGTAACAAAAAAGTCGGTATCAAGAGTAGAACCAAACTGTACCCCTTCCACGAAATCATAGAACCGATGGTTGTAACCAGATCGCAGGCAGCAGATCCAGAACTGACCGATGTTTTGCGTGCTGTTCGTCAAGCTGCCACCTATTTGGCGGCCAAGCACGACAGAATATGTATTAAGGAACTGCGAAAAAACAGCCGCAAAAGCGGCAATAAATTACAAATCATCAAGGGAAATGGTAGTAAAAGTCTCATTTCTGCCGTCATGGACGCCCTGCTTGAATTGCAAAAACACGGTTATATCGATGCCTATTTTCTCATTCTTGGTAATGAATTATACGTCGATGCCATCAAGCATGGTAAGAATAAGATTGAGGCGCTGCTCAACAGTGATACCATTTTTTCCTCGACCAATCTGGGTAAACAGGAGGGGCTGTTGATCTCCTGCGCTGTCGATGTGATCGATATGGTTATTTCCGTTCCCCCACAATTTGAGCATCTGCGCGATGGTAAAGATGGCAACCCAGAGTGCCGCGTATACGAAGAGTTCCGAATGCGCCTCAAAGACAAGGACAGTATCGTAAGACTCGTCAGAGAGTAATCCCATGTCCATACTGCAGAACAGCCCATTCAACGTCAGGTTGGGGACAGACTCCTGGCCCGTACCCAGCGGCATCATCCCGTTCGGAAATCCGGTGGTCGTGCGGATTGGCGTCGCACCGCATGATGACAATCTGGTCATTCTGATCAAGTATCGACGACCACATGGCCTTTGGATGTCTCTGCCAACCCATCTTCTTCCAGAGAACGGCAAGACGGCAGAACGGTATTATGAAGGTCGTTTTGGTGCGCTGGTACATGGGACATCCATCGAATATATCATTCAATATTTCTTGGCCAATCGCTTCCTTGGCCAATCGGAACCACTGCAGTTCCGCGTCGAACCGATTGCTATTGCAGCCATCCGCAACCGCAACCCGGTTCGTGCCTTGACCCATTCCTTGGCCAAGGTACCCAGACCAAAATCCAAGGAAAACCAGGAAGGAGACCATTTTGGTGGTTACCTGCAGCAGAAGACACGCCAAGCGGATGAGTTGGCAACCTTTCCTGGAAAATCCGTTTCCAGCCCCTTCAGCAAAATGGTTTTTCTGTCCTATTCAACAAAAGATACCAAAACGGCTGAATGGTTGAAGTCAACCATCAGTCAGGCAGCATTCAGCGTCTGGTTTGACCAGACAGACATGCGCTCTGGAGAGCGCATCCTCTCCCAAATCGGGGATGCTATTGCGCATGTCAGTCATGTGGTTGTCCTGGTCACAAACAATTCATGCCAATCCACTTGGGTCCGGCAAGAGATTCGTCTTGCCCGCACATTTGGTATCGACTTGTTGCTTGCCACACCCAGTAGCAAACAACTCCAAGGGAGTTTGCCGCGCTTTTTGCGTGATCAACACATTTTGAACATGGAAGAAACCAATTTCAAAGATCGTCTCTTTCAACACCTGCAAGAAAAACGGGTCATCCCAAAATCTCCCATGTTGCTTCCCCTCAAACCCGAAGGGTTTGTACCGCGCAGCAGGGAACTGGCTGAGCTTAAAGCAAAACTGTTTACAGAAGAGGAGCAGATTGTCGCCATCACTACCACAGCTCTGGTGGGCACGGGAGGATTTGGCAAAACGTGGCTGGCGCAGGCTGCCTGCCACGATTCCGAAGTGGAGGATTTTTTTTATGACGGCATTCTTTGGGTCACGCTGGGATCAGAACTGGATCAGCAAGCTGTCCTCTCGCGGTTGGCAACCCTGATCCGCGAGATTGCCCACGAAAGCTGTCCACCCGATCTGGATGCTGCTCGCCTACGACTGGACGAATTGTTAACCGACAGACAGATTCTGCTGGTTCTTGACGATGCCTGGAGCAAGGAGACCTTGCAACATTTTCTGGGGTTTGGGGGGCAGACCGTCAAGCGCGTGATCACCACCCGCATGCGGCA
>NZ_RXIU01000307.1 GCF_004217665.1 Candidatus Magnetaquicoccus inordinatus
TGTGAAACGCCGCACATTTTCAGCAGGGCTTTGCCCTGCACCCACCAGGAGGAGATAATCTCCTCCTGGACCTCCATAATAATTTTCTGATTTTCAAATGCGATTGCCCTGAGCGGTGACAGCATAACGCTGGTCGGGGTGCAAGGAAAGTGCTATCATGTCTGTTCGCTTGCCAAGATAAATGATATTGGCAAAGGGATATTGGACAGTTGCATCCCATCGATGAGACCTTGAATAAACATGAGCAGATGGAAAAATTGGTTTGCGGAGTTGGGTGACAACCTGACGGGCAACAAGGGACAAAAAAAACCGACCAGCGGAGCGGGCAGCGCTTGGCAAGAGCGGATCGACCAACTGGAGCGGGAGTTTCAGGCTGGCGAGTGGGAAAAGGCTCGGCAAAGCGGTCAAGAGGCATTGGCTCTGGCCAAACAAAAGGTGGGAGCCGATCATCCGGATGTAGCGGCTACCTTAAACAATTTGGCTCTGATCTGTCGCGCCCAGGGAGAACATGCGCAGGCGGAACTCTATCTGAACCGTGCTCTGACCATTTGGGAAGGAGCCTATGGCAGTGACCATCCCGATGTGGCCATCGCTTTGAACAATTTGGCTTTGCTGTGCATTGGCAAAGGGCAATATGCGCAGGCGGAACCAATCTATCTGCGTGCTCTGGCCATTCGCGAGCGCACCTATGGTACAAACCATCCAGAGGTAGCCGTCAGCCTGGAAAATTTGGCCTCTCTGTATCGTGCCAGCAACCGCTTGGGTCAGGCAGATAAACTGGAGGAGCGCGCCCGACGCATTCGTCAGAAAAGCACCGCAACGGGTTAAAACAGCTCCTCCTGACCCTGCATCTTACTCACCAATAATTTTGACCAGAATGCGCTTGCGCCTGCCACCATCAAACTCGCCATAAAAGATCTGCTCCCAGGTTCCAAAATCCAGTTTGCCCTGAGTGATGGCCACTACCACCTCGCGCCCCATCACCTGCCGCTTGAGATGGGCATCGGCATTATCCTCACCGGTATCATTATGACGATAATTTTTGGTGGGGGCGTGCGGAGCAAGACGCTCCAGCCACTGCTCATAATCATGGTGCAACCCCTGTTCATCATCGTTGATAAAGACCGATGCCGTAATGTGCAGGGGATTGCACAACAACAATCCCTCTTGAATGCCGCTTTCACGCAAGCAGGCTTCGACTTGCGGGGTGATATTGATGAATGCCCGACGTCCAGGAACATGGATAAACAGCTCTTTGCGATAGCTTTTCATGATCACCCCTGCAGCAAGCTGTTAAAATATTTCCGCAAATAATTTGTGCATCATGACAAAGGCCCGT
Organism: Candidatus Magnetaquicoccus inordinatus; assembly: GCF_004217665.1. Taxonomy (GTDB): domain Bacteria; phylum Pseudomonadota; class Magnetococcia; order Magnetococcales; family Magnetaquicoccaceae; genus Magnetaquicoccus; species Magnetaquicoccus inordinatus. The sequence goes on from NZ_RXIU01000307.1 coordinate 1,340, forward strand.
TTGGCAGTACGCTCATGATACATCACCTTTCCTGGCGTGTTGGCCTCCGGATCGGTAAAAGAGTGCACGGCCCCACCAAAACTGACCAACTGCCAATCGATATGGGCATGGGCTTTCATCTCTGCCTCAAAAGCAGCCACTTGTGCGGGTGGTACCAAGGGATCATCAGCGCCATGCAGCACCAAAACGGCCGCTTTGATCTGTGCCGCATCCGCCGGGTTGGGCGTATCCAGATTGCCATGAAAGGAGACCACTCCCTTAAGATCACGACCACTGCGCGCCAACTCCAAAACCGTTCCGCCACCAAAACAAAAACCGATGGCTGCGGTCTGTTGCGGATGCAGACCCACTTTTTGTCCAACAGAGAGCAGTGTATCCAGGGCATGGTTGGCTCTGGCCCGCAACAACGGACGATTGCCGCGCAGCATGCCGGCCGCCTGTTGCGCTTCCGAGCTGTTTTTTGGCCGTATATTTTCCCCATAGAGATCGGCAACCAGCAGTACATACTCGCCAGCGGCAATCTGTTTGGCCTGTTCGACTGCTTGAGCCGTGACACCCAACCAATTGGGCACCATCAACACCGCCGGACGCGGCACATTGACCGCATCGTCATAAACCAACACACTTTCAAAACTGACACCATCCAAGGAGTGTTTGACCTTTTCTTCCACCATCGCCGCAAAAAGCAGTTGTGGAAAAAGGCAGAGAGCAAGCAAAATCAGGCGGTTTAACATATCGGCTCCTTTTTACTCATTTGTTACACTGTCGGTTTCGCCTTTAACGAACTCAAAGCGTTTCACCAATTCCAGAATCACTTTTTTGCTGACCGGTTTGGTTAAAAAATAGTTGCAACCGGCCTGTCTACTGCGCTCTTCCTCCTCCTCAAAGGCATGGGCAGTCAAGGCAATGATCGGCACAGCGGACAAGCCGCGCTCCCGCTCCCATTGCCGAATCAAACGTGTAGCCGTATATCCATCCATCACCGGCATCTGCACATCCATCAGCAGCAGATCAAAGCCGTTATCTGCCTCTTGGTAGCGTTTTAACGCCTCCGCACCATTGAAGACAAAGGTTAAAACATGTGGCAAGCGTTTGAAATAGGCTTGCAGCAACATTTGATTGTCATCAGAATCCTCGGCAACCAAAATTTGCAAGGAGTGGAGAGTGCTCTTTTGGTTTGCCTGGGCAGCTTGCTGAATAGTGAGCCCTTGCATGTTGATGACAGGTGCGGCCTTGCGCAAGGGTAGTTGCAGATGAAAGGAGCTCCCCACACCTCTTTGACTCTCAACGCGAATTGTCCCTCCCATCCGTTCAGCCAGACGCAATGAAATGGTCAAACCCAATCCGGTTCCGCCATAACGACGGGTGATACCACCATCCGCCTGGGTAAAGGATTCAAAAATGCGCTGCAGATGCTCTTCATCGATACCAATACCGGTATCCACCACTGCCAGATCCAGTATATCGGTTTTTTCTGGCGAGAGGGTCGCCAACAAGGATACTGTCCCCTGTTCGGTAAATTTGATGGCGTTGCCCAGCAGGTTGAATAAAATTTGGTTGAGACGTGAGCCATCGACGCGGATCCATTCGGGAAGCTCTTCATCCACATGCAGCAAGAGACGAATGCCCTTATTGGTGGCCAAGACTCTCATTAGGGCCTCCTCAAAAAGAATAACGCATTGAAACTATACATTAAAATTCGATTATGATAGAATTGTGTGCATGAATT
>NZ_RXIU01000308.1 GCF_004217665.1 Candidatus Magnetaquicoccus inordinatus
CATACGCAACAATGCGCACGGCCATCATCCAATTGACTGTCGACTGAAATTCCAACATCACGAGCAGGTAAACCATGCCTCCTGAGTGTGTTGGAATCTGCCAAACCACATCACCCTCACGTTTTGGCAGAAATCGACGGTGAAACTTGGTATTGACCCGCTGCATACGGGTGAAATCGAGATCTTTTCCCAAGACTCGTTGACAAAATGCACAAGCAGGTCCGCCACCATGAGCGGGTCCGTATAGATCTGGTGATAGGTGCCATCGTGGTCGGTCATGGTTTCTCCGGTGGGCCCATCCGTGCTAAATCTGCCAGATCCTTCTTGCGTTGCCGTACCCTCCGTTCGTAACTGGCCTGATTTTTGGTGCAAACCAGCGTATAAGGACGGCCACGCTTGTCGGTCGCACCATCCAGATCACAATTGCTCTGTCGGACTGTCTCTTCGACGTGACGGCGACTGTGTTCGGAAGCCTTGAAGTTCCACGTCTTGCGTTCTGCGTCGGCCAAAAAGAGAGCCAGCTCGCTACAGTGGGAGCATCGACAGGAAAGGATATGCTCTCGCGCCCAGTCGCCGGGTGGCTCCAGAGGTTCCGCGACACGTTTTTGCAGGTGGTCTAGACAGATTGTGCGCAGGCGTTGTACCGCAGCCAGATTTTCCATTCCCGTCTGGTCATTGAGTACCAACATGGCTGGTAGAAGAATCGTGTCCAGGTCGTAGGTTTTGATCTGCGCCAGGATCAACGCCACGGCTTGATCCGCCAGGGTCGCGTCGATACGCCCCAACGTGGTCATGAGATCGACAATCAGTCCGGGTTCCACAACAGGACGAAAAAGCCTTACGGCATCTTCCTGTGCAGCCCGTTCTGGATTACCAGGAAGGGCGTTCAGCAAAGCCGTTGCGGCCTCCACGAAGTCTGCCATCCGTGTGTCAGAAGGCATCTTTTGCACGGCACGCGCCAGTAGATTGCTGCAAGCCATCGGGTTTGTGGAAGCATTACCCGTGATGATGCTTTCGATCAGAGCAATGGCGCGCAGCGTCGGCAACAGGACAAGAGCCTCCAATATCGCATCGTTGTCCGCCATGCCGTACAGGCCCATAGCGGAAACGGTGGTCAGCACAGCCTCGATCTGTCCCGAATCCCGGAGTTTTGCCAGTGACAAAAGCATTCTGGCTGCCTGGCTGGCCTCCTTGTTGTAGCGAGAATACCCGGAATTATGCGGCCAACTGGCTAAAATCTGTTTGGCGAGATCCTGTGCTTGGCTCCACAGGGGGGAATGCAGCCCCTCTCCACTGGCGGTCCAGCGGTTGACCAGTTCTTCCAGATAAGGCAACGTGACTGGCAATCCCCCCTGGCTGATGACCGCCATACGCTGCTCCCGAGGCCATAAAACCAACGCAGCGCGGCGGTAGGTGCGCTCAAAAGAGGCCCCCTCGTTGCCGGTCGATTCTTGAAACAGCTCTTCATCGGGCTCAATACCCTCCAAGGCATCTGGCGGGGAGAGTTCTTCCTCTAAAAACGACAACGGCCCCAATGGGAATGGGCGGCCATCAGGTCGATGCCAATTGGACAAGGTCGTGCTGCGTTCGTAGACCTCGCCGGCTTCAAAGGCTTCATCGTCAGACCATCCGCGTCGCCTGCCATAGGAGCCGGTATACTCGGCAGCACCACTCTCGTCAATCGACAGCAGTGCCAAATGGATATCGCAGTCGGCCTGCTGGGCGGCAGAGATCAAGACGGCTGCCCGGGCGGCATCTGCGCCCTTCAACGACGCAAACGCAAGACCGGCCTGGGTATAGGCGTGTTCCAATGGATAAATCAGTTTTTCTGGCGAGTCGGCCATTGCCTGCTGGCCAGATCGCCATTCTCGCAGCAGCGTGGCAAGCTGTGCCGCTTCGCGGGTATGACTGGGCGGTTTGGGCACCCGACTCCGATCCCGGAGCAGCAAGTTGTAGATGAGGGTCAGCCGACACCCGGACAGAACAGGAAGCACCTCATGCGCACAGTCGGCATAGAAGGCCGCGAAAGCAGCCTCAGACGGGTCGGAGCAACGGAGATCAAACTGAAATTGGCGGTCCAGGTGACGTACGATCAGCTCTCCCCCGGTATAAACGGAGGGAAGAACAACAACCAGGGTGGCAAACATGCCCTGCGCCTTCTCGGTATCCCGATGGGTTGTAAAAAAACTGCCTTCGTCATACACGAGAAGTTTATACAGTTCCGCTACAACAGCCCCCTCAACTCCAAGCCCTTCGGTGACCCGAGCGACGAGGGACTCCAAAGTTTTATCCCAATGGCAACCTTGGAGCCGGACGCGGTCGGCGTCGATTTGCCAGGTCCGGCGCACCTGGGTATCTACCAGTGTCTGCTCACCCCGACCATACGGGGCGGGAGCGGATGCAGTGATCAATTGTTCCATCTGGAGCGGCAAACAGGGAATGGCAACCGGACCAACCCCCTCCACATCCAGCAGGGGCGTAAAGATTTCCACTGTGCCGGAAGTACAGAAATCACCCGGATGCAGGACCGGTCGCAGCAGCTCCGAAAACGCAGATGTCAAGGATGTCATAGGAATCGGATCCCCTTTGAGAACACAGAAGAATCCTCGTTTCTCTCCAGATCAGCAACCCAAAAGCCAGAGACAGTGAATCCACATGAAACGTCTCTGGTGAACTCGTTGCCAAAGATCTTCTTGAACGCAAAGTCGATGCGTAGATCGATGAATTCCATAGCTGGGCCACCTGTTGACGAAGAGTACCAAACTACCAAGCCAGTGTATCTCCTTGCTGGGCGAAATGCCACCAGATTCGTCGCAGGCGTCAAACTGGGCGTTTGCCGGATGGCTTGACATCTGACTCTTCTCCAACTGTTTCTCTCGCTTTATCAAGATGATCTTTGGCCTGCAAAGTTTCTGTCTCATCCGCCATTTCATTGATCTTGCCAGTCTGTTCAATGGTTTCGGCAGTTTCAATGGCGCTCTTTCCCTCGGTCGGTCCATCTCCTGACCCTGAAGAATCTCTGTCTGAGTGATTCGGTTGTTTCGCCTTTTTTTCCCTCTTTTTC
>NZ_RXIU01000309.1 GCF_004217665.1 Candidatus Magnetaquicoccus inordinatus
TGTTACTGCGCAACTGGTTCTGTTCGGTAAGAAGGGTTTTACTGCTTTGATTATCCAGCAAGCGCCAGCGTGCTTTCAAAACAACCTGGTTCTCTGGACCCAATTCAAACTGACTGATTTGGGTTGCCAGACGAAAGGCGGGACGCTCCTGCCATAAGGCGCTGGGCGGGGAGAGACGGTTACTGGCAAGCTGCAGGGAAAGATTTTCCAAAACAACCCGTGAAATGTTATCGCGCAAGGTATCACCCCATTGTTCAAATTGCGCCAGTTGCAGATGGTTGCTACTGCTGCGGGTCACAATATGTGCCCGGTTGAGGTAGGGGGGCAACTCCACCGGTTCAATGATCAATAAGGGCTGTTGTGCGGAAGCAGGTGCTGTTGTCGCAGGTTGTTCAGCTTGGGTGGTGGCAGTGGGGGTCAATAGATAATAGCGCACCGGTGGCGAACCAGTCACACAGGCAGAAACCAATAAAGCTGCTGACAACACAAGCGATAACGAAAATGCAAGCGGTGCTCGAATCATGGCCGACTATTTTTCCTTACCAAAAAGCAGAGATTCTGGTTTGGTTTCCAAAAACTCCATAAATGAGCGAATGGAACGGGCAGTGGCAGAGAGTTCTCGGGTCACCTCCAGCAGATTATAATGCATGGGTGCGCTGGGATTGAACATCCCTTCAACTCCCAGCAGGCTCTTTTCTGTTTGTTGCAGAGCCTTTTGTGCGGCTTCCAAAGTTTCATTCAGCCGTTTGCCCAGAGTGGGTGGATGACCATTCATCTGTACCAGCATCTGTTCCAATTGGCTGGTGATTCCTTTGAGAGAGCGCAAAGTATCATGCAACTCGGCAGCATTGATGGTGCGATTGGCGCCTTTGAGGGTGCCATGCAACTCTTCCGCCATCTCCTGCAGCGGTAAAGATTGCAGACTCTTCAGCAACATGGTGATCGATTCGGTAATTTCGCCAATCGAGCCGGGCATGGTGGGCATTTCTGGATATTTGCCGGGCATGCCTCGCCGTTTTAAGGGAATTTCCGGGTGCATGTCCAATTCAACGATACGCTGTCCGGTCAAATAGCTCCCGGTTTGCAGTTGAGCACGCAAACCTTTTTGAATCAATGCCTCAATCAGATCATAGGCAGCACTATCCACATCCTCTCCCGGTTTTCCGGCATGCAAAGCATCCACCCGCTCCGGTTCAATCTGTACCAGGACTGGAATGCGGAAGGTGGTGTTTTGTTGGTCATATTCCATGCCGATATCGGTGACTTTTCCCACCTTGATGCCACGAAACTCCACCGGGGCTCCGATACTCAAACCACGAACCGATTCATTAAAATAGAGGACATAGACGATGCGCTTGCTATAGGCTTGTTCGGTGATGGCCGATTTATCATCGTACAGCCAAAAAGTATGATCATTTTGCGCGATGCTTCCCTCTTTAAGGGAGTCTGGTGTATCGAAGGCGACACCACCTGCCAAGAGTGCTTGCAAAGATTCCGTTTTAACCTTTACTCCTTCCGCACTGATGGTGAGATCGACACCGCTGACGCGCCAGAAGCGGGTATTTTCTTGCACCAGGGTATGGTAGGGTGCGCGAACAAAGAGGTGGAGATAGACACTTTTTTTGTTGGGTGCCAAGGTATAGCCGAGAATTTCGCCGGCCGGAATGTCGCGGAAATAGAGAGGTGAGCCGCTATCCAGCGAGCCGAGCGCTTCGGCCTGGAGAATATATTTCCCGCCTGGAGCATCCATGCGCACGACTGGGGGAGTTTCCAAACCTTTGAACTGGCGCGTGGGTTGTCCTGACCCTGGTTCCAATTCGATATGGGCACCGGACACCAGAGTATCCAGGCCAGAGACGCCGCGCAGGCTCATGCGTGGCCGTACTACCCAAAATTTACTCTCTTCACGCAGATAGGGTTCTGCAGAGCGCATCATGCGGATTGCCACCGAGACGCCACTTTGGTCATCACTCAAGTGCACGCTTTCCACCTGACCGACCTCGACCGCTTTATAGGTGACGCGGGTTTTTCCAGCCACCAACCCTTCAGCGGTTTTGAACTGGATATGGATCATGGGGCCCAGCTCAATGAGGGTTTTATAGGCCAACCACAGACCGATGGCCAAGGCCAGAAGAGGCAAAAGCCAGACCAGAGAGAGGCCACGCGGGGTATAGGTAACAGCGACTGGCAGAGCTGCTGGTAGTGGATTGTTCTGCTGGTGTGCTTGCGTATGCGGTTCGGTCATGAAGGTTGCTCCAGTGCATCCCAGATCAGACGCGGATCAAAACGTTGCGTAGCCAGCATGGTGGTGACCACCACCAAGCCGAAAAAGGTGGCTCCCATGCCGGGTTCAATGGTGGAGAGGGTGCCTAATTGCACGAGAGCCGTCAAGATGGAGATCAAAAAAATATCCACCATCGACCAGTGGCCGAAGGATTCGATAATGCGATAGAGGGTGGTGCGCTCTTTTGGGCGCCAGGAAGAACGCATATGGATCGAGAGCAGCAAAAAGGAGAGGATCAGCAGCTTCATCATGGGTACCACGATACTGGCATAAAAGATCAACAGGGCCAGAGGCCACAGACCATTTTCCAACAGATGTTGAATGCCACTGAGGATGGTATCGGGGTTGCCTTGTCCGAAGCGGATCACGGTCATGATGGGCAGCATGTTGGCTGGCAGATAGAGAAGAGTGGCAGTAAGCAGGAGCGCCCAGGTGACAGTCAGGCTGGCTGTTTTGCGTACATGCAGGGGGGTGCCGCAATGCGGGCAAGCGGGAGTGCCGGAGAGTTCGGGAGGAGTGTAGACCAGCAAGCTGCAACACTCACAACGAAGCAATCCCAACTCTCTTGCGCTGGGGATGGCTAAAGGATCATCCGCAGCAGCTTTTGGCAAGGAGATTTGCTGCAGTGGTTGCTCTGTGTGCACATCAGGAGCAAGAAAACGGCGTCGCACTTGCGGGTCGATGGAAAGGGCGGCGGCGCAGGTAGCGAGCAGCAATCCGCAATAGGCATACAGGGCAATGCCTGGG
>NZ_RXIU01000031.1 GCF_004217665.1 Candidatus Magnetaquicoccus inordinatus
TAATCGGAGGGATGAGTGGCGGCCCGATCTTACTATGCGGGCGTTGCTCTGCGGTATGCCCAGGCAGTTGTCTCTGGAAAAATCACGGCCTGTCGGCACGTCCAGAATGCGTGTGCCAGGCACTTGAGCGATCTGGAAAAGTTCTCAGCCCCAAACTCGAAATATGAATTCAACCCACCGATGCAAGGGGTTGGAGGGGTTGAAATTCGGCCTGGGGATGCGGCGTGTAGATTTATCGAGTGCCTGCCGCACATTAAGGGGCCGTTGGCTGGGAAACTGATCAAACTGGGAGCGTGGCAGGTTTTTGCGCTCATGGTTGTTTTTGGTTGGGTAAACCGGAAAGATCATACCAGAAGATTCCGAAGGGTTTATATCGAAGTTCCAAGGGGCAACGCCAAATCGACACTGTCGTCTGCTGTGGCCCTGTACATGCTGCTGGCTGATGGCGAGTTTGGTGCTGAGGTGTACTCGCTGGCAACCACTAGAGACCAGGCAAAGATCGTGTTTAGCGCTGCGCAAGCCATGGCCAGGAGATCCAGAACTCTGATGCAGAGTTTTGGTGCTGAGGTGGGGGCAAACGCCATTTTCAGTCTGGCGATGAACGCAACGTTCCGGGCGTTGTCTTCCCAGGGCTACTCGCTTGATGGTCTGAACATTCATTTTGGCTGCATCGACGAGCTGCACGCGCACAAGACGCGGGTGATATACGATGTTGTCGAGACTGGAACAGGGAAACGTGACAACTCGCTGTTGTGGGTGATCACGACAGCAGGAAGCAATCGATCCGGCATTTGCTATGAGTTGCGCAACTACGTCATCAATGTATTGGCCGGGAAATTTGTTGACGATACCCAGTTTGGGATTATCTACGGTCTGGATGAAGGCGACGACTGGACCAAGGTTGCATCACTGAAAAAGGCCAACCCAAGCTGGGGAATATCTGTCAGGCCAGAGGTGGTGACGGCACTACAGAAGAAGGCGATGCGGACGCCATCTGCAGTGAACAATTTCCTGACCAAGCATCTGAATGAGTGGGTATCTGCTAATGTCTCATGGATGGATATGCGGGCGTGGGACAAGTGTGCTGAAGCGGATCTCAGGATTGAAGAATTTTCCGGCATGCCTTGCTGGATTGGTCTTGACCTAGCGAGCAAGATTGACGTGGCCGCCATGGCGTTAGTGTTCTCACGTGGTGCCGGGAGGTTTGCGGTGTTCATGAAATTCTATCTGCCGGATGCGGCAGTAGACCGGTCAGGGAATGCTCAATACGAAGGCTGGAGGCGGATGGGGCGCATAACTGTAACCCCAGGGAATGTGCTTGATTTCGGTTGGATCAAGGCGGATCTGTTGGACATGCGAGATAAATTTGCCGTGCGAGCAGTAGCTTTCGATCCATTCCAAGCAACGCAGTTGTCACAGGAAATGATGGCGGAAGGCATGCCGATGCTTGAGGTTGGTGCGACGGTGCGCAATTTTTCCGAGCCTATGAAGCATCTTGAGGCGCTGGTGTTGGAAAAGAAACTTGCGCATGACGGTTGTCCTGTCTTGTCCTGGATGGCGTCAAATGTGGTGGCGCATCGGGATGTGAAGGACAACATTTTCCCACGCAAAGAACGACCGGAGAACAAGATTGACGGGATCGTCGCGTTAATCATGGCGCTGTCCAGAGCGATTCTTGTGGAAGAGTCAAACGAGTTGGATCCGAATTGGCAACTGATGGTTTGCTGAGGCGATTGACCTATGTGGATTGCAGACAAAGTAAAATCGCTTTTTTTTGGTGCATCGGCAGAACGATCTCCAGTGAGTGATTTTTGGTATATGCCATCGTTTTTTCGGTCGGTCAGTGGCGTTCCTGTGACGGCAGAGACTGCAATGCAGTTGTCCACCGTGTTTGCGTGCGTGCGCATTCTGGCGGAGACGATGGCCAGCATGCCGTTTCAGTTGAAGCGGCGGCGTGCGGATCGCGGGTTTGATCTGGTTACCGATCATTGGGTGTACCGGATACTGTCGCGCAGGCCGAACAACTGGCAGACGCCATTCGAGTTTCGCGAGATGTTGATGGGACATCTTACGCTTCGCGGCAATGCCTATGCTTTTCTCGATACGGACTTTCGCGGGAATGTCGTTGCCATGATTCCGTTGCATCCTGACCGGGTGCGGCTTGAAGTCATGCAGTCTGGCGATTTTCGGTATCAAGTGTCGTTCCCGGATGGGACTAACGAGATTGTCCATCGTGACCAGATCTGGCATTTGCGCGGATTGTCATCGGACGGGTATCGCGGATTGTCGCCGATCGAACTGGCCGCCGACAATCTCGGTGCGGCATTGGCGACACAAAGGTACAGCGGCAGATTCTGGCAGAACGACGGCAAACCAACCGGCGGGTGGATCGAATTCCCCGGCACCATCCCGGAAGCGCAGCGGGCCCAGCACAGGGAGGAGATCCAGAGGCACATATCCGGAGCCAACCGGCACAAGATCATGCTGCTGGATCGCGGGTTGAAGTATCACGAAGTTGGGGTATCGAACAAGGATGCACAATTCCTGGAGGTGCGACAGTTCCAGGTGGTGGAGATTGCCCGATTGTTTCGGGTGCCGCCGCACATGCTGGCCGATTTATCCAAGGCTTCGTTCTCAAATATCGAACAGCAGAGCCTGGACTTCCTGATTCATACCATGCGGCCATGGCTGGAGCGGTGGGAGTCGTCGATCGAGACGGAATTCCTGATTGATGAACCGGGTGGAGAAAGTCTGGAAGCGGAATTTGACTTTTCCAACCTGTTGCGCGGTGATGCCGCCAGTCGGATGGCATTCAACCAGTCAGCTATTTTCGCCGGGTGGAAATCTGTCAACGAGGTGCGTGTCGATGAGGGGTTGAATCCGCTTCCTGGTGCAGAATTTGATGAGCCGCGCCAGCCGATGAATATGGGTCCGGCGGGAATCGGGCAGACAGAGAAAGATGCGGCAAGCGGGACGACGAAAGTGAAGCAGGCCAGAAAGAAGCGGGAAAAGATCATTGCCGGGAAGCCAGAGATGGAAATTTTGGCGGTTGATGAAGTTGATGAATACGTGCCGATGGCGCTTGAAAGTATCGCCATGGCAGTGATCGCCAGGGTGGCCCGCAAAGAGGTTTTGGCAATGCGCAAAGCTATAGAATCGGGCAAGTCTCTGGATGAATCGGTTGAATTGACATATCGCAGCCATGCCAGATACGTGTCAGAGTCCATGGCTGTCGGGATGGAGATGGCAGAAGGATATTGCGAGGTGATGAAATCCTTTTTGTTGACTGGCGGTACCAGTGCAGTGAGTTGGTTGGAGGATCAATCGATCCGGTTGTTGTCGAAAATGGGAGGTATCAATCCGTGAGAGGCGCTTTTTTGCTGGCTGAATTGTACCGAAACACATGGGCCATTCTTCCAGAGTCGTTGTCTGTTATGCAGTCTGTGCTGCATCGATGGGCTGCTGGCGGTAAAATCTCTGAAGATGACCGGATGAAGATTGCTGCAGACAAGGCTATGCGTGCAGAGCGCAAGAGCAATGCCGCATCTTCTGGCGGCGGAATGATCGCTGTCCTGCCGTTGTACGGGGTACTGGTGCCGCGAGGTGATCCTGACGATATATCAGGCGGTGGCGTGACAGGCCTGCAGCAGTTTGCGGAAACTTTTCGTGCGGCTGCAGCAGATCCATCCGTTTCCGCAATCATGATCGACATTGATTCTCCTGGCGGGTCTACTTTTGGCGTTCAGGAATTGTGCTCTGAGATCCAGGCGTGCAAGAAGCCTGTGGTGGCTTTCGCCAATCCGATTGCGGCCAGCGCTGCATACTGGATTGGCACGTCGGCCAGCGAGTTTTACTGTACGCCGTCTGGCCAGGTTGGGTCGATTGGTGTTTATGCCTGTCATTTAGATGAATCAGAGGCCATGAAAATGGCTGGATTGACACCAACGCTGATCTCTGCCGGCAAATTCAAGGTCGAGGGCAATAAGTTTTCACCCCTGGATGAAGAGTGTCGTCAGTACATACAAAGTCAAGTTGATGCGATTTATTGGCAATTTGTGTCTGCTGTTGCCAAAGGTCGCAAAATGCCAGTGGCATCAGTGCGTGATGGCATGGGGCAAGGTCGCATACTGTTGGCAAAAAACGCTGTTACTGAAAATATGATTGACGGAGTGGCCACGTTTGGCGAGTTCATCCAGAACATGCAGAAAAAGATCAAGCAGTCGGGACAACAGGCGGCAATGACTACCGCGCGCACACCCAAGCTGGACGCGGCTTCCCGCATGCTTTCGATTATCAAATAACGGATCCATCGATCCGCGTAGTGCCTGCCCGTCGGCAGATTCAAAAGCAGTAAAAATCAAAGAAAAGGTACAAAGAAATGAGTAAAAATCTGTTGATGCTGCAGCAGCGCAAGACTGCGGCAATTGATGCTGCGCGTTCCATTCAGGAGACCGCATTGGCTGAGGATCGGGACATGACCGATCAGGAAGTCAGTGAACATTCCGCGTTGGTGTCGTCCGCGAAAAATCTGCAGGATGCCATTGATCGGGAAATGGAGCTGGTAACCCTGGAGGCGCGCGGTGCTTCGACGACCACCACGGTATTGAGTCAGGCGGCACGCATGGCGGCTGGCAATGCACCGGCACAGCAATCGGCGGCTCGAGCCAGCGTTTCGACGTATGGGTCGGGCGAAAAGGCCAGCGACGCGACGGATGGCAAGCGCGGATGGAACAACCTCGGCGAGTTTGCCCAGGCGGTTCAAGTGGCAGCGGTGACAAAGGAACACGATCGACGCTTGACTTTCGATGCGTCGTTGACTTCGTATAGCAATGAAGGCACCGGGGCCGATGGTGGTTTTCTGATTCCTCCGGCCATGTCTGCTGAGATTTTCAGTTTGTCGTTGGGCGAGGATGCAATGTTGCCGATGACGGCCAACGTCGAACTGCAGAATTCCAACAACATGTTGTTTCCCGGTTCCGAAACCACGCCGTGGGGTCCATCGGGTATCAAGGCATATTGGGATGGAGAGGCCGAGGCGGCCACGCAAAGCAAGGTCAGCATCACTCAATTGAGCTTGCGGTTGAACAAGCTCCGCGCAGTGGTGCCGGTGACCGATGAACTGATGGAGGATTCGTCTGCTTTGGGTGGATACCTGCAGGGAGAGACATCGATGGCGATTCGGTGGAAGACGAACGAGGCCATTCTGTTTGGCACCGGCATGTTGCAACCGTTGGGCTGTATGAATTCCAATGCTATGCTGACCATCGTCAAAGAAAGCGAGCAGGCCAGCGGTACGCTGCTGGCTATCAACCTCACCAAAATGCTGGCGGCTCTTCCGGCTGGAAGTTTTGGCCGGTCGTTTTGGATGATGAACAACGATGTGCTTCCGTCATTGCTCACCCTCACCCTGGGTGGCATCCCCATCTATTTGCCATCGTCTCCTTTGACCGGCGATGGATTCAAGGGGAGCCCGTATGGCCTGCTGTTGGGTCGTCCGATCATGGTATCGCAGCAGGCAGAGTCGTTCGGCAGTGCCGGTGACATCAATCTGCTTGATCTGGCCTATTATCGGACCATCACCAAGGCTGGCGGTGTGCAGACGGCAAGCAGCATGCATTTGTGGTTCGATCAGGGTGTGACGGCATTCCGCACCACCTTCCGCTTAGACGGCAAGCCGCGCATCTCTTCCACCATCACGCCGAACAAGGGATCGAATAAGCTGTCTCCGTTCGTTCGCTTGGGTGCGCGGTAAGGGTGGGGGTATAGCAAATGGCTTATACTGACACCCAGGTCCAGGCATGGACTTCTGCCCAGTTGGGGGCACTGGCTGATTCCCAACTGGATACTGTCACCTCTGCGCAGGTGGCCCTTTTGACCACCGTGCAATTGAATGGTTTGACATCCACGCAACTGCGCGGTCTGGCTGATACGCAATTGGATGGTCTGTCGGCGGCGCAATTCGCGTCGTTGGCGGCCACACAGTTGAATGGTCTGACATCTTTGCAATTGTCTGGCTTGACCGCCGGCCAATTGGACGGTTTGACTTCCGTGCAGTTGACCAGTCTGGCTGATACGCAATTGGACGGCTTGAGTTCAGACCAGTTGAACTCCTTGCAGGATTCCCAACTGGATGGCTTGTCGGCGGCGCAAGTGGCCGGTTTGACCACCAGTCAATTGGCGGGGGTTCATGGGATGCAGACTGAAGGTCTGGCCGTTGTCGGCAAGATCGATCCCGCGTCGCTGTCTCCCGGTTCAACCAATACCGGTTACACAGATGCCAAGGGTTTTACGCGGTTTGTTGCTGCGCTGTCTGTTGGCGCGATCACGGCGACCGGCACCCTGGACGCCAAGATCCAGCAGGCGACCGATGCCAATGGATCTGGTGCCAAGGATGTGACCGGCCTGGCAATGCGGCAAATTCTCGCCGGAAATGGTAGCAATCAGCAGGTGATTTTCAAGGCAAGCGCACGCAATCTCGACCTGAAAAACGGGTTTACGTTCCTCACCTTGTCGGTCACTGCCGGAACTGCCGCAAGCGTTGTTTCTGCGGTGGTTGTTGGCATTGAACCGTCGTATGAACCGACCCGTCGCAATGTTCCAACGGTGCGGCAGGTGATCGGATAATTTTGTTTCACCGTGCAATACAAGGGGTCGGGTAACCGGCCCCTTTTCTTTTGAGGGATTTTGAAAATGGCATCATTATCCATCGTTACCGCTCCGTATATGGAGCCTGTCTCCCTGGAGGAAGCCAAGCTGCAATTGCGCGTGGATGGAACCGAGGAAGATGCGCTGATTATGATGTTGATTTCATCGGCACGGGAGCGAGCGGAACAATTGACGGGGCGGCAATTGATGACCGCCAGATGGCTGTTGACTCTGGATTGCTTTCCAAAAAGGGGGCCGATGGATTCGGACTCAGGGACATTTTACCCTGGGAACGAAATCAGATTGCCGAAATCACCGGCAGTCGAAGTGCATGCCATTCGGTATTTGGGGATAAATGGCGAATGGAAAGAGATGCAAGTTGGCGAATACATCGTTGACATGCGCAGTGAACCGGCACGGATTCATTTGCCGTTCGGTCGATTCTGGCCTGTTACGATGCCGCAACTGAATGCGGTGGAGGTGGAGTTTTCGGCAGGGTATGCAAATGAGTCTGTGGTTCCGTCTGCAATCAAGCAGTGGATCATGTGGACGGTGGCCAGCGCATACAAACAGCGTGAAGCTGACGCAGAGAAAACCGTTTCTCAAGTATCATTCATGGATGGTTTATTGGACCCGTACCGGGTCGTGTGGGCACTATGAACGCAGGCGAGTTGAATTTCCGTGCCACATTTCAGGCGCGCCGGCCAGGGGCTGGATCGTTTGGCGATGTAGTCACGATTTGGAAAAACATCGTCACTGTGTGGGCGGCACTGAAAATTGGCCGTGGACAGGAGAAGGTGGTATCAGGCCGGGTTGTGTCGGCCACCACGTGGGAGATAGTCATCCGGTACAACTCGGAGTTGGCAAACCCAAAAGCTTCATCGGCGTTTCGCATCCTGTGTGATGGGCGGACATTCTCAATACAGGCAGTCATTCCTGATCGCAACAATGGGATCATCAAGTTTACGGTGATTGAGGGCGGGGAAGATGATTGAGATCAAAGCGAATGGGTTAAAAGAGGTTTCTGACGCACTAAAGCAGTTGCCTGCAAAAATCCAACAGAACAGCTTGCGGTCTGCTGTATACGCTGCTGCTGCAGTGATCCGCAACGAAGCCAAACAAAAGGCACCTGTGGTAACAGGCACACTGAAAAGAGCCGTATCTATCACCCGCAACAAAAAACGATCAACAGGGCCCATGCAGGCAATGAAAGTGATTGTTCGCAAAGGAAAGAAGCTGCGGAAAGTTGGAAAAACAGGAAAGAATCTATCCGCAGATGCCTGGTACGCTCATTTTGTGGAGTTTGGCACCAAAAGAATGCAACCCAAGCCATTCTTGCGTCCGGCATACGAAGCAAAAAAAGAATCAGCGGTTGAGGCATTCCGCAACAGCCTGGCCAATGGCATTGAGAAAGCAAAACAGCAGGCGGTCAAATGACCACACTGCAAGAGCAAATCGTTGCTTTGGTTATAGCTGCCGACGTAGCTGGCGGGAGGATCTTCCCGCACGCAGCTCCGAATGACACGCAAACGCCATTTATTACCTATTTCCGGGTATCCAGCGTACCTGAGACGAATTTGAATGGTTCCGTCTCACTTGTGAACACCAGAATCCAGTTTGACCTGTACGACAAGACCTATGCTGGTGTGGTGGAAGCCGCCAAGGCACTTGATGATGCAATTGCAGCATCTAACCTGAAGGCTGTACGACAACTTTCGCAGGATTTGTTTGAACCCGAAACGCGAGAACACCGCGTTTCGGTTGATTATTCGTTCTGGCACAACAAGGAGTGAGACATGCCAAGCAATGCTATTTCAGCACAAGGATCAACCCTTTCCATAGGAACCGCTTCTGGTTCTGCCAACAATATCACAGCAGTCAGTCTGACCAACCCATGCCGGGTAACGCTGCAATCGAGTGTTTCTGGGTTATCGGTGGGTGACGTGGTGGCAATTGCCGACATCACCGGCACCACGCAACTTAACGGACGGACGTTTGTGGTGGAATACATCGAATCGGCCAACAAGATCATCACCTTGGCGGGTGTGGATGCGCTTGCGTACACAGCCTGGTCAAGTGGTGGCACGGTGACGCCGACCACTCTGACAGAGATCACGGAGGTGCAGAGTTTCTCTGGGTTCGACGGTGCATCGTCAGAAATTGATGTGACCAACCTGAGTTCAACTGCAAAGGAGTTCGTAGCTGGTTTGGCCGATAGCGGAAATGTGAGCGTTGAAATGAACGGCTATCTGGACGATCCAGGGCAGATTGCTCTTGCTGCGGCGCAAACTTCTGGTGCTCTGAAGAAATTCAAACTGGAGCTTCCAGATGGTCACACGGCTACCTTTTCGGCTTTTGTAAAGAGTTTCTCTGCTTCAGGCGGTGTTGACCAGACGTTCAAGCGGAGCGCATCGCTTCGGTTGTCTGGTCCGGTGACCTGGGCGTAATTGTGGGAGTATTCAAAAATGAGTTTGACCAGGGAGCAGATTCTGGATTCGCAGGATTTGGGCACAGTTCAGGTTAGTGTGCCTCAATGGGGTGGTGAGGTGCCAATTCGGGAATGGTCTGGTGTAGAGCGTAACCGGTTTCAGGAGTTGGTGAAGGATAAAGCGCCTGCTGTTGGTATTCCCGCTATTCTGACCACTCTTTCGGTGGTGGATGAGGGTGGAAACCGGATGTTTCGCGACACCGATCTGACCACAGTGGCTGGAAAATCCGCAGCAGCATTGGAGGTGATCTCTGATGCGGTGATCAAGCTGAATCGGATCGGCCAACAGGAAGAGGATGCTGCGGAAAAAAACTCCGATCCAGGCCAGACCGGGTAGCCATATTCCGCCTGTGTCTGGCCCTGGGGGTAGAACATCCTGATATTTTGTTGTCAAGGCTCACGTCTGCACAGGTGACTGAGTGGATGGCGTTCATGCGCATCGACTGGCTACCTGATGCAAGACGTGATTTTGCCTTGGCGCAGATCATGGCAACGATCGTCAATATGTTTCGAGGCAATGGGGAACCCATGAAGCTGGTCGATGCCATGCCGTGGGCAAGATCGCCTGATGTGCATGCTCCAGATGACACACAAACACGCAGCAAAAAAATTATGAGTCTGTTTGGTTGGGGCAAAGGAAAGAGATGAGCGACAGTATCGCAAGACTCAGCATTGATCTTGAGGCGAACATTGCCCGATTTGAATCGGGCATGAATCGCGCTGAGGCGCTGGTGAATTCCACTATGGGTAATATCCAGCGGGTGACCACCATGGCGATGGGTCTTGCAAGCAAAGCTGTCGTCGGTTTTGCCGGATATTTTGCTTATGACAAATTCAAATCCGGGATAGAAGGCGCAATCAAATCTGCCGCCGAGATGGACAAGTTTGCCGCAAAGTCTGGGGCATCTGTTGAGTCACTGTCCGGCATGGGTTTGGCGGCAAAATCTGCAGGCGTAGACATGGAGACCGTCACAGCGTCGTTGGCGAAACTGTCTAAGGTTGAGGTGGACGCTGCTACTGGAGGGGAGAAAACGTCGGCCATTTTCAAAGCTCTTGGTGTGTCTGTTCGGGATGCTGATGGCAGCATTCGTGATTCTGGCAAAGTAATGTTTGACGTTGCCAAGGGTATGGACAACATCACAAGCGGGACGCTAAAGGCTGCTGTTGCGCAGGAGTTGTTCGGCAAGAGCGGCGCAACATTGATCCCCATGTTAAACAAGTTGGCGGAACAAGAAGAACTGCAAGGAAAACTCACAGCAGAGCAAGCATATGAAGCAAGGAAACTACTTGAAGTACAAAAGAAACTTGACGCGAGGAATACATTAAAGCTTCAGCCTTTCTCTAATGCCGTTGTGCCTGCGTGGCGTGATTTCAATGATGCCATGGCAAAAGGGGAAACTCTGATGATGGCCATCAACAAGCAAATTGAGAAATGGGGAAAAGATGGAACTTTTGCTGACATTGCAAACGATATAGTCGATTTGTCTGCAACGATTATTGATGCGTTCCAAAAGGCATCACGATACGTGGCTGGAACCATGGACCTAATGGTTACCACCTGGCGGTATAAAAACTCTCCAAGTGATGAGTTTGTCGCGGCACTTGTAGATGTGAACAAAAGGGCTGCAGCCAGAGAAAGCCAGACTTTGTTTAGCGAAGATATAGCCAAAAGCCGAGCAGATCGCGCTGCGGGCAGGAAAAACAAACAAAAAGGGGAAACAGATACAGACGCTCTGTTGCAGGCCGCATTAGGAAAAGGTGACTCGGCGGCCACCGCAGCAAAAGACAAAATGTCAGAGTGGGAGCGTTATCTCACCGGCCTGAACGAACAGACCACAAAACTTGAACTCGGAGAGTATGCCGCCATGGAGGCGCATGCCAGGCGGATTGCCGAGTGGAATAACAAGCAGCCAAACCTGCCAAAGGCTAACCTTTCAGACGCCACTGATCTCATCAAGAGAATCCAAGGTGAAAAACTTGGCAAATCTGAGCTGGATTATGCAGACGCTTTACAGAAGGAAACCGACGCTCTGTACGACCAAATAGGGGCAATGGAGTTGTCTGGGTTGGCTTTATCCAAATTCAATCTGGAAAAGAAGGAACAGCAACGGCTTGGAGACGCTATCAGAGCTGCTGAAAAATCTGGACTGATCGCTACTGAATCTGCAGCAAATACTTATGGCGGTCAGCTCAAGACGCAGCGCGATGAGTACATCAATCAACTGACATCGACAACTGCACGCGCTACCCAAGTGCAACTTGAAGCTATCGAATACCGCTACAACCGTGAGCGCGAGCTCTCTTCCGGAGCACAAAAGGCACTCCAGGAATACGCAGACGCAGCAACCAACAAGGCGGCAAATATTTCCAGCGTGATCTCCGGCACCTTCAACAAAATGGAGGATGCGCTTGTTGATTTCGTCAAAACAGGCAAGATGGATTTCAAAAGTTTGTCCGATTTTATCATCACAGAAATGATCCGGATTCAAATCAAGCAGAACATTACCGGCCCTCTGGCACAAATGGGTAATGCACTATTCAGCGGTGCTGGAAAAAGCATGGGCGATTGGGCAAGCGGGCTGTTCAAGGCATCTGGTGGACCTGTCTCTGGCGGACATCCGTACATAGTTGGCGAGGAAGGACCAGAATGGTTTGTTCCATCATCGAGCGGCACCATACTCCCGAACGGATCTGCTCCGGTCGTGCAGCAAGCTGCAGCATCTCCGATAGTCGTCAACTTCACTGTCAACGCGCTTGATGCACGTTCCGTACAGGCCACTCTGCGCCAACACGCATCAACGATTGTCGGCATATTCAATCAGGCCGCTAATTCCACTGGCCGAATGGGCATTGCTCAGGGGTAATAATGGGTGCATTTCCGACATCTCCAGCGCCTGCTGATCTCAAGATTCAGTCGGTGCAGCCGACTCGCGTCTCACAGTCTCAGGCGATGAATCTCAGCGTGCGCGAAACTGGCGCACAACGCTGGGCATTGTCTGCAACATGGGCACCGATGACCAGGGCGCAGTTTGCGCCGATTTCCGCATTTGTGGCGGCACAGAAGGGCCGTGCTGGGGTTTTTACGTGGACGCTGCCTGTGTTTCAAACGCCTCTCGGTGTAGCCACAGGGACGCCTGTGGTGGCGGGTGACGATCAAACCGGAACATCAATTGTCACCAGCGGTTGGACGCACAGCGTAACCGGCATTCTGAAGGCAGGTGATTATTTGCATGTTGCAGGGCAGAGCAAAGTCTATCAGGTTGCCGATGATTGCGATTCAGATGAAACAGGAAACGCGACGATATCGATTATTCCAGGATTGATGGTATCGCCTGCAGACGCATCGGCCATCACGGTCAACAATGTTCCTTTTACACTCTCTTTGGGATCAGACACGTTTGAATATCAGGTGACCAACCGAGGCGGGAACGATGACAGGGCAAGTAAGATGTTCGTGTTTTCGCTGCAGATGGTTGAGGCATTCTGATGGATCGCGGGGCTGATGCGCAGTGGATTGCAGAAATCCGCAAAAGTCGAAACGCGCCAGCGCTGCTGGTGCAGGTCAATCTGGATGACGTGTCGATCTGTTCGACGGACGCATGGGCGAGTATTTCATGGGACGGCCACACTTATCAAATGAATGGCCATTTCCTGTCTGTGCAGGGGCTGTCCGAGTCTTTTGACATGAGCATTCCGACCGTCACGCTGTCCTATTCTGGCGTTGATCAATCGTGGATTGCAATTGCCTTGGAGAAGCCACTTATTGATCGCCAAGTGGTGATTTACAAGGCGTTCATCAACTATGCAGACCACCAGTTGATCGGCACTCCTGTCTGCATTTTCAGCGGACGGCTCACGGGGGACATCGAGATTGCCGATGATCCATCTGGAGGGTGCACGGTAACAGCAAAAGTTAGCTCTGAATTTGCCGATTTCTTACGTGCGCCAGGCCGGATGACGAACAACAACGATATGAAGAGGTATTTCCCGAACGACAACAGTTTCAAATTTGTAACCAACAAAAACCCGGACGTGGTGTGGGGGGCATGATGTTGCAGTTTGAATCTGTGCGCTATTTCGATGTCCACCAGGAGATTGAGGCGCTTGGTATTGAGCATTACAGCGAGATTGGGCAGGCAGACATGGCGATGAATATCCATCACGGATATTTCGTTGCTCTTGATCGGCTTGGGCAACTGGTGACTATCGTGGCTCGCAAAGATGGCCAAATGGTTGGGTATATGGTTTTTGTTGTCCAACCGTTCCCTCATTACCGGGATTATTACCGGGCTGTGAATGATGCCATCTTCATGACCAAGGCGGCACGCACAGGACGCAGCGTTATGCGATTCATTCAGTTTGCAGAAGAAACACTAAAATCTGCAGGGGTAAAGAAGGTGTTTTTTGGGTCAAAATTCCGAAAGGATTTTACTGATTTGATGATCCATATCGGGTATGACCCGGTTGAGACCATTGTTTGTAAAACTCTGAACTGAAAACGGAGAAAGACGTGGCTGTTAGCGCGGTAGTTGCAGTTGCATCGTATGGTGCCGCAGAAATGGCGGCTGCATATGTCGGCGCTGCTATGCTTGCTGAAAG
The DNA here is from genome assembly GCF_004217665.1 of Candidatus Magnetaquicoccus inordinatus. GTDB lineage: Bacteria > Pseudomonadota > Magnetococcia > Magnetococcales > Magnetaquicoccaceae > Magnetaquicoccus > Magnetaquicoccus inordinatus. The sequence continues at coordinate 13,733 of NZ_RXIU01000031.1, forward strand.
TGGTATGTTGATCGGGTCAGTGATGGCTGGAGAAATCGGGTTAGCCACAGCAGTATCAATAGCTTCTTTTACAGGTGGTGTCGCTGGCGCTATAGCAGGCGCCGCCGTTTCTTATGGCGCGCGTTCTTTGCTTGGTGGTGACAGTAATCAGAACCCAGTTTCAAATTCATCTGCTTCATCCATTCTTCTCAACGAGCAAGCGACAGTCACCTGTATCCCGGTCGTTTATGGCTCGCGCAAGGTCGGCGGGGCATTAATCATGCCGCCAACAGTCACCGGCGCGAAAAAAGAGTATCTGCATTTAGTGATCGTGCTGTGTGAAGGTCCAATTGCGGCAATCGATACGGTCTATATTGATGGGACAAATTCAAACGATGCAAAATTTACAGGTCTTGTCGATATTTACAAACACCTCGGCACGCCAAACGACCCAGCAGACCCCGATTTGGTGGCCAATGTCCCAGGTTGGGATTCAACTTGCAAGCTATCCGGGCTCGCCTATTTATACGTTCGTGTCAAATACAACTCGTCAGTTTTTCGGGGTCTGCCTGTCATCACAGCGCATGTAAGGGGGCGCACCCTGTACGATCCAAGGACCGGCCAATCGGCATGGAGCAACAACCCGGTCCTGGCGGTGCGGGATCTGCTCACCAATCAGATTTACGGAAAAGGCCTCTCAACAAGCTCCATTGATGACGTTTCATTTTCTGCTGCTGCATCGATTTGCGAAACGAGAATCCCAGCTCCGACACCGCAGTTTTCGTGCAACTTTAGTCTTGGTAATTTAAGGTTTGCAATTGGAACTCACACGTTACAAACAGGAGATACAGCAGTTGTGACATCAAGTGGTAGCGTGCCTGAACCTCTTGACAAAATAACCACATATTACGTTATAAAATTAGCAAATAATACAATTGGTTTAGCAAAATCGTCTGCAGATGCGTCTGCTGGCAGGACGATTAAATTAACAAGTGTTGGCGATGGATCAATTTCTATTATTCACTCGTGGACAGTGTTGACTACGTCTGGGGACAACACAGTAGAAACTGAAGAAAGTGTGTCATATTTAGCAACAATGATTGGTGACAACATCGCGTTTTCATCGACAGAAAGTTTCCCGCCGTTCGAGCATGGTGACGGTGTGCGCGTAAGCTCTACAGGTGCGCTGCCATCCCCGCTTGTGACCGACACGACATACTATGTGATCAAGATAGCCGATGAGGCAATCAAATTGGCTGCCACATGGGCCAACGCCATGGCCGTTAACGCCATCTCTCTGACTAATGCCGGAAGCGGCACTCTGACAATTACCCATTACGATTATGCTAAATACGCCTGCGATGGTGTGATTGATACTGCGCAGACTGTGTACAACAATGTCAAAGCAATTCTGACATCTTGTGTGGGGATCTGGATCCAGAGCGGGTTAAAATCCAAGATTGTGCTGGATGATGTGACGGAGGCCTCTGCGTTTGTGCTGTCCGAGAACAATATGGTCGGGTCGTGGCAGGTGACCACAAACGGAAAGACAGGCAAATTCAACCGGGTAACTGCATCGATCTACAATGCGGCTAACGGCTGGTCTGCAGATGTCGCTACGGCTGATTCTTTGGAGTTCAGGGCAGTTGATGGCGGGGCAGTTCTAGAGAAACAAATATCGCTGCCTTACACGTGCTCGATCTATCGGGCAACGGCAATTGCATGGCAAGTACTGAATCAATCACGTTATGCAGTGATGGCCAAGGTAAACGCATTCCCGGAGGCACTGTTATGTGAAGTGGGCGACGTGATCACTATCAGCCATGCGATGATGGGATGGACAAGCAAACAGTTCAGAGTCATGGCAGTTGTCCCCAATCCAAACGATGAAGTGTCCCTGTCTCTTGCGGAATACAATGCTGCAGTTTACGCACCTGGCCCGATGCCTTCTGTAAATCTGGTGCCGAGCTCATCCATACCGGATCCATTTTTGGTGGCAGAACCGACAAACTTTTCCTGCTTTGAATCGCTATACTCTACATCTGGCAGCTCCGGGGTCAAATGCGAGGTTGAGTTTACCTGGACGGAAGCAGCAGACGCTTTTGTTGTGCGCTATCAACTTGAGCAGAAACTCTCAAGCGAGACATCGTTCAAGCCAATAGGCAGTACTGAGAGCCTGTTTTACTCGTGGCGAGACGTGCAACCGGGTACCTACGATTTCCGCGTCAAGGCCATCAACCAGTTTGGCCGCAACAGTGAGTACACGTACATCAACGGAGTGGCTATTGCCGGGCTTACAACACCTCCAACCGTGATGACCGGCCTGTCCATGTCAGCATCTGGTGGAATGGCTGTATTGCGGTGGGATCGGTCGCCAGATCTTGATGTTCGGATCGGCGGCAAGGTCATGTTTCGGTGGTCTCCATTCATGACCGGCGCAAGCTGGATGCACTCAACCGCAATCGGTGATGCTATCAGCGGCGATCAAACGGTGGCTGTCTTGCCGCTCAAGCCGGGAACATATATTGGGATGATCTACGATTCATCTGGCAACCAGGCGGAATCCGTAGCGAGCGTGTCAACCAAGCAAGTATCGCTGTTTACGTTCAGCAGCTCCAACACGATTCAGTTTGATCCGACATTCTATGGGTCCGGCACCGGTGCCGTGATCGAGTCTGGACAACTGCGCCTCGATAGCACATCAAACATCGATTCTTGGCCTGATATCGACGGTATTGAGTATGTTGATGTTGGAATGGAAGGCGGAATTGTTGCTGGTGGCAGTTTTGATTTGCAGCAGGAGTTTGACTGGGGATCGGTTTCTAAAAGGCGGCTCACATCTTCGGTGGCGGCTGAGATTGTTGACCCATCAAATTCCGGGTTGGTTGGAAACAGCAACGTCATAGTCTACTACTCGCAGACCGACGATGATCCTGGGGGGTCTCCAATATGGACGCCATGGCATCGGCTGGACAGCACAGAGATTAACGCCAGGGCAGTGCGGTTTCGGGTTGAGCTGCTTTCAGATGGCATACGGGATGTCATTATTTCATCATTATCAGTTACTGCGGATCAGGTGTAGACATGTCGCAAAGTGATTTGAATATCGGCAATCAGTCTGGTGCCGGGTATCGAGCTGCAGTGAATACCGCTCTTCAGGCTCTTGTCAGTCAGTCGTCGGGAGATACTGAGCCGGCCACGACGTATCCGCATCAATTGTGGGCTGATACAACCACTGGACTGATAAAACAGAGGACGGCGGGCAATGACGGGTGGTTCGTGGCTGGAAATTTGTCTGGTTCAGTGTTCGCAACTAAAACAAGCAATTATACAGCGACGATCTCTGACTACGATGGCATTTTTCTGTGCAATGGCACGTTCACATTTTCTCTGTCTGCAGCAGCATCATTGGGCGATGGATGGTCATGCACAATTAAAAACACTGGCACAGGCACGATCACAATCGATCCAAGCGGATCTGAAACAATTGATGGATCCGCCACGTTAAGTTTATCTGCACAGTACCAGCAGGCTACTATTGTGTGCGATGGTGGGGCGTTTTATGTGGTGTCTGGGTTGATTGCCAAATCTATCGGAACTGCCCACTTAAAAAACGGTACCGCTGGATATTTACTAGGGTTCGACGGATCTGGCGTGGCCGCAGTTGTACCAACACCAACCTCACATGAAACGAGTGGGCCCGGATATTCGACTACTTCAGGGACATCAGTTGAACTTACTGGTATTCCTACAACAGCAACCAGGGTGACAGTGTCTTTTGATCGTGTCAGTTTGTCTGGAACAGACAATCTCGTGCTTCAGATTGGTGGCGCGCAGGGATACATGTCGGCAAATTATTATGGATCTGTGATGTCTGGGGCATCACAGGTAAATGAAAATAATGGCGGTATTGGCGCACGATTAACTTACTCAAGCGCAGCGGCAACATTGTGGTGTGGACAGGTAATGCTGGCGAAAATTTTAGACAATGTGTGGTCTATTAGCGGAATTCTTAGTTGTCCAGCAAATTCAAGTCTGAGCCAATTTGCATATTCAAAAGAAATCACTGGTGGCAACTATCTGACGAAAGTTCGTATTGTTCCAACCGGAACAAACACTTTCGACAGTGGCGGAATCAATTATTCATATATTTAATACTGGCTGTATGTCAATTTAGACACGGGGACCATATGACTACTCAAAATGCAAATTTTTCAATTGTTCGTGGCGACACGATTAAAAGAAAAATTTTTGTAAGAGACGATGATGGTGTTGCAATCAATTTAGTGAACAGATCAATTCTGTTTACAGCAAAAAAATCCATTATTGACTCAGATGATAATGCCGTTTTGAAAAAAACATTTACATTTGAAGAAGGTGATACAGAAGCTTTGGTTGGCCTTGGGTATTTGCGTTTCACAAGTGAGGAAACGGAAATACCGCCAAGCGTTTATTATTACGACATTCAGTTGGTTGACAATAGTGCCGATGTGCCAACAATTGAAACAATTTTGTTTGGAAAATTCATTGTTGCCCATGACGTGACCAGGAGAGTCGAATGAGTAGTGTGTGGGTGGAAGGCGTATCAAGCGGAGAAAACCCTGCAGGTGGTAACGATTTTATTGGATTGACTGCTGATCAACTTGATCAATTGATTCAGTCTAATATGATTCCTGGTCCAAAAGGTGACACTGGAGACACAGGAGCGCCAGGTGCCACAGGCCCGCAGGGTCCGGCTGGTTTGGATGGCCCGGCAGGCCCACAGGGCCCACAGGGTGATCCTGGCCCGACTGGTCCTCAGGGAATTCAGGGGTTGCAAGGTCCAAAGGGGGACACGGGGGATCCTGGCCCGGCAGGCCCACAGGGCCCACAGGGAATTCAGGGGATTAAAGGAGATACCGGAAATGCTGGTGCCACAGGCCCGCAAGGTGCCACAGGCCCGGCAGGTACTACAACGTGGACTGGTATTACTGACAAACCAACAACGGTTTCCGGCTTTGGTTTGACTGACGCGATGGATACTTTGACAAATCAATCTGTTTCGGGAGCGAAAACATTTTCTGGCAGGCTTAATCTGAAAGAAGTGACAGAAAAAATCACAATTTCAGCCACAGCGGCAGATACAACAGTAAACTTTGACGTGCTCACTCAGCAAGTTTTAGAGTTTACGGTATCAGCCACGGCCAACTTTGCCTTGAACATCAGGGGTAACAGCGGCACAACTTTGTCAAGCATGCTAGCTGTTGGTGAGTTACTGACAGTCGTGTTTTTATGTGCAAATGGGGCGTCGGCAAAATATGCGACATCAATCATGATTGACGGTGCAACAACCAACGTCACGACCAAGTGGCAGGGGGGGAGTGCTCCGACAAGCGGCAACGCCAACGCAATTGACGCATATTCATTGTCAATCCGCAAAACCAGCGCGGCGACAAGTCCGCACAGTTTTTCCGTGCTTGCGTCTGTGGCCAAATACGGGTGATGTTATGCGCAAATACATAAAAAATATATTTTTCTGTGTTGCGTTGGCGGCAGGGTTAATCAACAGCGAGGCGTTTGCTGCAAAGCCAGTCATTACGAAAAAAGATCAGACGATAGTATCCGACCTGATTTATTTTATGTCGCCCATTTTGACAACGCACGCTTGCGGATCTGCTCAAGCGTTTTTTTCTGGCGGACGATTGCCATCGCCATCCACAGTCGAGGCGAAAATTGTCGGTGGTGGTGGCGGCGGTGGTTGTGGTCAAGGGGGCGGAGGTGGCGGAGGTGGAGACAGAGAAGATCTAAATAAATCAGTCTCTGAAGGAACTAATTACACAGTAGTGATTGGTGCCGGTGGGGCAGGAGCTACATCAAGCGCTTCCAGGGGGTCGTCAGGATCACCATCTACATTTGATAATATTACTGCCGATGGCGGTGGCGGCGGCGGTAGTGGCAATTCAACACCCCGTACAGGCTGTGACGGGAGCTCAGGTGGCGGCGGTAGCGGCCCGAATCTTGGCGGTAATGGCAACACACCGGCAACAACTCCAGGCCAAGGAAAGAATGGAGGAAATGGGGCCTCGTCTGTGACAGGTGGCGGCGGTGGTTCTGATTCAGCCGGAGGAAACGGTGTTGCTAACAGTAGTGCCGGAAACGGTGGAAATGGCAAAGCCAGCACTATAACCGGCGTAACTGAATATTATGCTCCCGGCGGAGGAGGATCTGTTTTTGCTTCTTACACCCCAGGAAATGGTGGTATTGGCGGGGGAGGGAATGCCCATATTGCTGCCGCTGGTGACAATGGTGCTGCTAACAAAGGCGCTGGCGGGGCAGGTGGTGCCGTTGCCGGGCATCCTTCGTATACAGAATACAGCGGGGGAAATGGAGGCGCAGGTGTCGTAATTATTGCGTATTCAGTTCAATACCGCAAAATTACACATATAGATCAAGGTCTGAGCTATACGTATAGCGCTACCAGTAGGCCAGGGTATCATGTGTATATTTTCACGTCAGGGGCAGGAGATATATGGTGGTAGATATGGGACATATAGCGATTCTTGATAAAAATAATGTTGTAGAATCAGTAGTAAAAACAAGTGATATTTTGGACATGGAAGCGCATTATTCAGCACTGTTCGGTAAAAAGTGCATACAGACATCGTATAACACAGTTGCTGGCATACACCTCTCTGGAGGAACACCAATCAATAAAAATTATGCCGGCAATGGGTATCATTATGTTGATGGTGTTGGGTTTCATCCTCCACGCCCGTACCCATCGTGGCTTCTGGACGATTCTTCGTATCTATGGCATGCGCCAGTACCTGCTCCGAACAACGGAAACAGGCATTATTGGGATGAAAATTTGTTTAACGAAACAAACTATGGTTGGATGGAAAACACGCACGATTCAGTTTAAGCAACTGGTCTGTCTACGTATATTTGTCTTCTCGGTCTTCCTTCCCCAGATGGCACCCCTGGAGGGTCGTTGCGGATCGACGCTTCTAGCAAAAGCAGTTTATTTTTTGGTATTGGCGAGTGACGGGAAGACCATGGATTACCACTCCATCTCTCTGCAGTAGAGCGAGTCGATGCCGTCCTGTCGGCGATCCCTTGGTTCGTTAAACCGTACTGCTGAATCAGCTCCATCAGCCGATTTTGCTCCTGGGACGACACATAGCGTATCATGCGCTCTGCCTGCTCTGCTTCCAGAATCCCCAGAACCGTCATTACCCGGCCAGGAATATCTGTTTCAATCCTTGCCCCTTGAGCGGACATGGCAATCATCGAGAATCTATCAAGGATTTCTCCGCTGTGTTCGCTATTTTGCCGGTAATGTCAAAAGAAAAAATTACGGTTGGTGCATTTTTTTTGAATCAATCTATTTTCCAAGGACACCAGACGTCAGCACATGTCGAGCACAGCGCTGAGTGGTGCTCTGCATCAAGCTTGGCCAGCTTGCCAGCAGCAATAATGAGATCTTTGCCAAGATCGGCTAACGCTTTCGGATCTATCTCTCTATTGCTTGCTGCATCACGCAACATCTGAAAAGCAGCATCGATTTGTCCTTTTGTGACTTTACGCTGCATTGTCATTGAGCGCCTCCTGCATTCTGGCAAAAATATCAGCCATACCCTTATTTTTCCTTGCTGTGGCAATAATCATGGCCTGCACATCAACCGGCTTTTCCTGGCGGGCTATCTGTTGGCATGCTTGCACCTGGTCAGCGCTGCGCGCTACAGCCGCACGGCGGGCCGCAATCATGATCCCTTTCTCTGGCGCGAAATTACCTATCCTGGCCAATCCGGCAAATTTGCGCAGCATCCCCAGTTTGCTGGTACGTACCGAGCCATCCTCCATATTCCCCGCCAGTTCGTCTACGACCTCTTGCTGTTTGTCGGCCGGCAAATCTCCCACAATCAGGCCAACACTGCGGATCTCTGCAGGCAGTAGGCCATCCGGCAGGATCACACTTGCATCAATTGTCGGCTCTGGTGGAGAGGGGGGAGGCGGCACGATGGCCGCCTCGCTGGTGGTGGTGATCGGCTCAGGCGCTGGCTCTGGCTGGGGAGGTTCAGCAGCCACCGCAGCAACCGGCTCTGGCGATGAATCATGATCGGTTGATTGTCTTTTCCCTTCCCGGTGCTTTTTCACCCGCTCATATCCAGAGCTCACGGGCGCTGCGACAAATCTGGCCAGGGCCACAGTGCCGTTGTCGGTGATCTGCAGTACACCGGCAGCCAGGGCCTCGTCCATGGCTTTTGGGTTGACCCTGGCGTGCCATAGCAAATCTGCCGGAGTCGCTTCAGTGTCCGCACTTCCAACACCATTACCGGCAGCGACAGTGAGGGCAATGAGAAAAAGTTTGCAGGCTCGCAGGGACATTTTTCCAACGGCAGGAATCGTATGGAGGTCCGATCTGATCCTTCCCCAAGGGAGTCGCTCGCTCATTTCCCCACCTCCGCACCAGCAAAGGTGATGAACTCATGGCCGATTTGAGCCAGAAAAAATTTATCAATCTGCCCATCCTGAGCCGCCTGGCGCAGTACCTGGAGGGCGTCAGAGACCAGAATCTTTTTCCCAGACAGATCATGCTGTGCCGGTATCCCGCTTTTCCCGGCCAGTACCTTGGTGAGCATCTACAGGTTGCCAATGGCAAAGGAGAGCTGTTGCCGCTCCGGGCAATCGGCTGGGATACCATCATGGACGTGTTTCAGGTAGGCCACCTGCATTGCCCGGCCAATGACGGCCAGGGCGATGGAAAACTGCTTGTTCTGTCTGGCGGGTTCTTCCGGCGTGAGAAAGGTTGATTCCAGTCGGTATTGGGTGTCTTGGCTCATTTCGCACCCCCAGCAATTGTCTGCTCTAAAACAGCCAGCTTATTCAGCGCCTCTTCGCGCTCTTCCTGCAGAGTGGCAATGGCCGACTCAGCCGCGTTCATCGCCAGATTGATTTTCTCGCCAACGGCGTCGAGGAGTTCGGACAGGCCAGCAACGTCACTCGGTGTCAGCTCGATGAACGGCATGGCGCGATCGCCGCGAATTTCCCGCAGGTTGCCGACCAGTTTGGCCAGCACACCCTGCATGCGCATGGCCTTGTATCCATAGCTGTCCAGGGCATCAATCGGGTTGTCGTGGCACAGCCACGAGCGGTAGGCATGCGGTTTGGTTGGGGGCAGGCTGTGGTCCCGCCAGGCGTTAGGGTTGTAGGCGGTGGTTTGTTGATGGGTTGTGTTCATGTGCAGACTCCTTCGGTCGCAATTGACATTGCCGGAGTCTGGACGGTTCTCAAGCGTACAGGCTCCGGGGGTTGAGAACCCCACCGAAGGTTGGGCCTGCCAGTTTTGGCCTTGCGGCTTGGACATACTGGCTGCCCCCGGAGCGTATTGGCGGACATGGCGCAAAAAGCGGGCCATGCAGGAATTCGGGCACAAAAAAAAAACGCCAAAACTGTCGGGGGCGGTGGTCCGCCTTCGGTGATTGTGGAGGTTCTCAAGCTCCGTGTGTGATCAAGCGCAGAAGTTTGTGGGGATGTCAAGAATTTTTCATGCCAAAAATTCACTAAA
>NZ_RXIU01000310.1 GCF_004217665.1 Candidatus Magnetaquicoccus inordinatus
CCTTTCACAACAAGCCGACGCGCTTTTTGCGTCGGCGCAGCGCGCCTAATGGAAGCAAGCTGTGCGGATTGGCGCGCCTTTTTGCGCCAATCCGCACAGCATCCCCATGGGGGTAGATCTGGCGAGCCATTGCGCACCGGGTAGGTCTGGCGAGCCATTGCGCACCGGGTAGGTCTGGCGAGCCATTGCGCACCGGGTAGGTCTGGCGAGCCATTGCGCACCGGGTAGATCTGGCGAGCCATTGCGCACCGGGTAGAGCTGGCGAGCCAGCACGAACCTGGATAGTTATTATTGAGAGAGCTGCGTGGCCTCGACCAATCTGGAGTCAGAGATGAAACAGAGCAACAGGTTGGAGCTGACCTGGATCGGCAAGGATAATCAACCGCCGCAGGGGGCGCACTTTCTTGTTGAGGATCATAACTTTTCTTATAACAATACGCGGCAGGGTGCAGCGGAGGAGTTGACTGATAATCGTTTAATTTATGGGGATAATCTGTTTGCGTTGCAGGCATTGGAGCCGGAGTTTGCTGGCAAAATCAAATGTATCACCATTGATCCTCCCTATAACACCGGTTCGGTTTTCAGCCACTATGGGGACAGTATGGAGCATGGGCAATGGCTTTCGCTGATGCGCAACCGCTTGTTGCTATTCTATCGTTTATTGCATCCGCAAGAGGGCTCTTTATGGGTTTCCATAGATGACTATGAGGCTCCTTATCTGCGAATTGTGTTGGATGAGATATTTGGCAGAGAAAATTTTATTGCGCAAAATGTCTGGCAAAAGCGCTATTCGCGGGAAAACCGGCAAGCAATAGGCGATGTGCATGAATATGTTATTGTGTATGCCCGGGATCCGGTGCGTTTCAAGGCGATTCGCAACAAGGTTTTTCCGAGCAGTGCCCAGGAAAAGGTTTACAGAAATCCGAACAATGATCCGCGTGGACGCTGGCGTACCATACCGCTGACTGCTCAGGAAGGGCATGCCACAGCCGAGCAATTTTATCCTGTCACAACGCCTGCGGGAAAAGTTTTCTATCCGCCAAAGGGGCGCTGTTGGGGGATCAGTAAAGCCACTTTTGAAAAATTGTTGGCGGAAGGTCGTATCTATTTTGGCAAAAAGGGTGATGCCCAACCGACGATGATACGCTATTTATCGGAGGTGGATGGTTATGTCCCCTGGACCTGGTGGCCGCATGAAGAGGTGGGCCATACTGATGAGGCAAAAAAAGAGATCCATGCGTTGTTTGGAAAAACAGATGCTTTTGCCACACCCAAGCCAGAGCGATTGTTGCGACGGATTTTGCAAATAGCCAGCAACCCAGGCGATTGGGTGTTGGACTCTTTTGCGGGTTCTGGAACCAGCGGAGCGGTTGCCCATAAGATGCGGCGACGTTGGATCATGGTGGAGCGGGGTGAACAGTGTCATACCCATATCATCCCACGCCTGAAAAAGGTGATCGATGGCGACGATCCGGGCGGGATCACCGCAGCGGTTCAGTGGTCGGGAGGTGGTGGTTTTCGCTATTTTCGTTTGCTGCAGGGACCAGGCACATAGAGTAAGCATGCCAAGGGTGTCTCTCACGTGGTTGAAGAATGTGTAACATGCAAAATGCGGCTTTCGGTGTCTTCCTGCGCCCAGGTCAGGCCGCATGCCTCGGACACCCAAAGCCCATGGCGAAACATAGCAACACAAGGCAACTCTCTCGCGCCTTGTTGCAGCCACCTTTGATGTCCTCGATAAGCTTTTCAACCTCAAGGCCGGTGAGGTGTTTTCGTTTGTTACTCATCAAGTTTGAAGCCCCTTAACCAAGCCGACGCATTGGCATAGGTGGGACAGGATATCGTCCCATTTTGGCATTCCAATACGCCCATGAGCGAGGATCAATAATGCCTGCTGGCGCATGGTCGAGCGCGTCGCGAAGATCATCTTCTGTCAGAAAACGTCTCAACAGATTCATCTCCTCGTGCGTTGCCCGCGCCAGCGCATAGGCGGTAAAACGGAATGTGTCGGAGAGTGCTTCTTCCGGTTCCTCGAACCAGACAAGGCGACGCGCAAGAGCTTCCGTATCAGGTGTAAGGGGAATGATTTTCATGATGACAGCCCCATCTCTGGGTTGGCAGCGCGACAAGGCGCGGTAATCACAGGGAGACGATCAAGGTCAACAGCGCATGCGGCCTTCACTAACCGATCCTTAACTGATTGTGGCAGGCGGTGAAGATTTCCATCTTCAAAGTAGGAGAGTGCTTTCAATGTGTTTTGTGGATTGAACTGTGTCCCGTAGATCGCCCGTGCGGCGGCAAGTGCCGACGGAAGATCAATCCTGCCACCGGTCAGAAGAGCATCTATGTCGAGGTAGTCTTTTGCTTCGGCTCGCATCTGCACCACGGAAGCCTTCATTCCCGCGAGGTCAAGCAACGCGGCCACCTGCAACCCATTATCCGGCGCGGTAAGCGGAGAGAGCAAACGTGGAATCTCTGGTAATCCGAAAAATGAAAGCTTGACCACGCCCCCGCGGTCAACCGTGCAACTGAACGTGTCGGGCTGACGCTGCGTGACAATGGCTCCCGCGAGAAAGGGAATGGCTGGAACCAGTCTTGCTGGGTCGAGCGGCTTGTTACCGAAGAAATCGAAATCCACGGACTCACGGTGTCCGAGGTGAAGTGCAATTGCTGTCCCACCATAGAGCACGAATTCCGCCGGTATGACGGTGAGTTCATCCCACAAACAACGCTGTGGCGGCGGCAAGATATCGAGACGGGGGATAAAATCACAGGTCATGCAGGAATCTCTGGTTCGTCATTCATCAAGGTTTTAAGGTGGGCAAGATCAAAGTTGCCACGCAAGGGATTCTCGAAAAGCTCCGATCTTGTGAATAAATCTACTGTGCAGCCCATGGGCGGCGTTGCAGGCTCATTCGCTTCTCGCAATCAGCTTGATATGTCTCGTCGCTCATTCGCCTGCGCCTTACCCATGTGCTTGCTCGCGACTCATTC
>NZ_RXIU01000311.1 GCF_004217665.1 Candidatus Magnetaquicoccus inordinatus
GAGTGGAAAAAACCCGGCAAGGAGCGGCAAACGGTGACTGCGCCGCCACCTGCCCCGCAGCCAGACAAGGCCGCGGACAAAGCCGTTGGCAAGGTGCCGGAAAAAGCGGTCTCTGTTGCCCCCGAGGACAAGGTCACGCTGCCTGCTGCGCAGGGTGAGGCGGTGCCGGCGGCCTCGCCCCGGGTTGTGGCAAAAGAAAGCCCTCCGGGCAAGGAGGCGGCTGTGCTCGCCCACGAACAGGCCGCTCCAGCGGGCAAAGAGGGGGATCACGAGCAGGTCAAGGTAGAGAGCGGCACTTTGAAGGCCATTCTGGTGCAGTTGCAAACCATTACGCGGGTTCTGGAAAACCATCATGAGCGGCAAGAGCAGTTGGAAAAGCGGGTTACTGTTTTGGAGAAAAATCAGGAGCAACGCGAGCAGTTGGAAAAACGGGTAACCGCTCTGGAAAAAGCAGTCAAAGAGTGGAACTATATTACCAAAGAGCATCGTGCACCAGGCGCGGGCAATAAATAACAATCGCATAGCCGGTGCGCATGCGCTGCAATTTAAGGTGTGTTTCTCCTGGCTTTTAGAAGTGCTGAGAGCTTGTGAAAAATGGTCGCGAGCAAGCCCATGGGCAAGGCGCAGGCGAATGAGCGACGAGACATATCAAGCTGATTGCGAGGAACGAATGAGCCTGCAACGCCGCCCGTGGGCTGCACAGTAGATTTATTCACAAGCTCTGAGAGCTTGTGAATAAGTCGTCGCGAGCAAGCCCATGGGCAAGGCGCAGGCGAATGAGCGACGAGACATATCAAGCAGATAGGCGAGGAGCGAATGAGCCTGCAACGCCGCCAGTGGGCTGCACAGTAGATTTATTCACAAGCTCTGAGCCGAACGTTGGCACAAGGGGAGCGGATGGGGTGGTGATCAAGCCAATGAGTGGAGTGGGAATGAGAAGGATGGATAGAGTGGTCGGTAGATGTGTGGTGCTGCTGGCTGGCCTATTATGCGTGTTGTCGTTGCCACGTGTGGGGCTGGCCTTCTCCTTGGGTGAACTGCAGATGCAGAGTCGGCCAGGGCAGCCATTCCAGGCGCAAGCTCCGGTTAAGTTGAATAAGGATGAGCGGATTGCTTCGGTTGCACTCGGTACGCCTGCTGATTATTCCCTGTTAAATTTACCCTATTCTCCGGCAATTGAGGGGATAAAAGCCCAGGTAAGAGAGCAGTCTGGTGCAACCTTTGTCTCTCTCCAGGGAGTTGCTCCGATTGTAGAGGATGATTTTTTTATTTTGTTGCGTGTCTCCTCCAATCAAAACACCTTTTATCCCTTTTTTCGCATTCATTCGGCGGCGACGGCGGCCCAGGAGCCAAAAAAGGTTGAAAACAAGAGTGAGAGTTCAGCCGTTGCCAAAGCCGATCCCCTCTTGCCGACAGAGCGTGCGGCACGAGAAAAGGCGGTTGCAGAAAAAGAGCAGAAGAGTCAAGAGAAGAGCGTAGAAAAAGTGGTTCCAGAGAAGGAACCAAAAATGAAGGAAAAGAGCGTTGAGAAAGCCCCTGTTGCAGGCAAAGAGCCAGCGGCAACCTCGACCGAAGCTGGTGCTGCTAGGACTAAATCCGCCTCTGTTCCGGGAGTGGCTGCAAGTGGCGCCTCCACGGAGGGCGCAAAGGTGGAGGGGAGTGCGTTGTCTGCAAAAGAGAGTCGTGCATCTCTGGCAGAGCGCAAGAGTGTGGAGCGTAAAGAGGCTCCAGCTCAGCCAATGAAAGAGGCTTCTGCAGTGAAAGAGGCTTCCATAGTGCCAATGGAAGAGAGTCAGGAGAGAGCTGTCGAAAAAGGCACAACCTACGGTCCGGTGCGTGAAGGTGAAAATCTGACAGAGATTGTCCACAAATTAAAACTGGTTAGCAATCCCAGCTCCTTTTTTCAGGCAGTGGTAGCAATCTGGCAAAAAAATCCAGATCAATTTATCCATAATAACATGAACGGCCTGAAATCGGGGGTCATGCTACAGATTCCGAGCCGACAGGAGATTGCCAGGATTCCGGTGCGTGAGGCCAGAAAGTTGCGTTTGAGCCATGCCATGGAGTGGAAAAAACCACTGGACGGGCAGCAGGATATGGACAAAGTTGATTTGTCTCTGTTTGCAAAGGGCGAGGAAGCGCCTTTATCGGCTGGAGGGCTGTCTGCGGCAAAAACGGATGTGAGCGGTGGTGGCAGTAAACGTTCGGGCGGAGCTCTTGGTGGTGAAACGGAGGAGTTGCGGGCCATTTTATTGCAATTGCAAGTGATCACCCGGGTGTTGGAGAGTAATCAGGCCCAGCAAGAGCGTTTGGAGCAGCGTATCTCCACTTTGGAGCAGGCACGCAAGGAGTGGGATTTTTTGCGGGAGCGCATCAACTCGCTGGAGATGGTCAAGGGGGGTGTGGCACGTACTTCAGGAGCTGCTGAAAGCAGCATGCGTACTCCCGGAAATGGTTCTGAAAGTAGTATGGGGCGTACTCCAGGCAGCAGCGAAGGCGGTGCATCTACCGGTTCGTGGTGGGGAGAGTTGGATACGATTGCCACAGGGGCCATGGCATTGGTTGTGGTGGCGCTCATTGGTTTGCTTGCTTTGAGTGTCGGACGGCGTGTCAATCAAAAGCAGCAACGCAAAAATTTGCAATCGTTGCTTTCCGAAGCCAGCCGTCAGGATGCACCTTTGTTGCGGGACTCTTTACAACCGGGTGAGACGGCAAACAAGGGTTCCGGCAAGGCAGAGGCTCTTTCTGCAGCAGCGGAGGTGGCCAATCAATTGGAGTCGTTGACGCGCAACAAGAGCTCTTGAGGACAGGCAAGCGCATTTGCCAATTTTCTCACTGTTGCCACAAGCGAAACTGTGCATGTCGGGCATCCGCCCTCCCAAAGAGTGCCCCTTCGGGGCACAAATCTGTGCGGCGTGCGCGAATGCTTGCGCATTCGCTTTTGTGAAACGCCGCACATTACCAGCAGGGCTTTGCCCTGCACCC
>NZ_RXIU01000312.1 GCF_004217665.1 Candidatus Magnetaquicoccus inordinatus
TGCGGATAGGCCCCTTCGTCAATGACATGATAGCGCATCTCCGGCTGAAAATGCCACAGGGAAGATCCCGGCGGCAGACGAATCAATTCCCGCAAAGAGGTGGGTGCTTGCCAACGCGGCTCGCCGTTGAACAAAACAATGGGCAATACTGGCGGCAGACCATCCGCTATAGTCAATTTGCGCTCATTGACCAGTTGCTGATAAAGAAGCCCGACATAGACAGCAACACGCAAGGCCATCCACTCATCCACATCGGACTGAAACTCCAAAATCAACAAAACCAATATCTCCCGGCCATGGCGGGTGGGAATTTCCCAGACCACATCGCTGCGCCGCCGGAGACCGGTACTGGCGGTCAGTTTGCTGTTGTGTCGACGCATCTGGCCCAGATCCAACTCTGCCAAAAGCAGTGGATCCAGAAAACCGTATAACAGATCGGCCACCATCTGCGGATGAGAAAACAGACGGTGGTAAAGCGAATCGGCAGAATGGATGGTGTCAGGCATGGCGTGGTATCGTGACTAAAAACGGTGAGCAGGAACAAAATCCGGCACTGGCTGCAATTCTACCTGCCAGCAGATTTTTGCACCACGGTTCACATGCTCGCAGCAATTGCCACATGGTCCATCATCGGGATGGTGCTGTATTTGTCGCTCCAAAAATCCCGACATCCTTGCCTAAACTATTTTGGCAAACAGAGTGCGTTTGGTCAAAAATTCAGTAGTTTTAACACGGAAGTCGGCTGTTGATTGGCCTGCGCCAGAATGGCCGTTCCTGCTTGTTGAATGATGGAATTTTTGGCCAAATTGGCCGTCTCTGCCGCATAGTCAGCATCTTCAATCCGGGATCGTGCCCCAGAGGTGTTTTGGCTCATCACCATCAAATCGTTTGCAATAGAGTCCATCTGGTTCTGGAAGGCACCGAAGGTGGTAGCCATGCCAGCAACGTCTTTGATGGAGTTGTCGATGACAGAAATAGACTCTTCAGCATTTGACTGCGAAGTGAGAGAAACATCTGCCAAACTGCGAGAAGCAGGAGATGTAATTTGGGAAGAAGATACAACTTTGGCAAAGCCAAGAGTCATTGATGCATTTACTCCCGCATAAGCATCATTATGTATTGCGAACAAACTGACTGATTGTCCAACACTATTCCATGAAGCCACACTACCAGTGTAACTTTTAATAACTGACCCGCCAGAGTTATCATAATTACTGGTAGCTGTTGTTGATGTATAGTTTCCAATGCTATCTATATGTATCCTCGTGTAATACCATGTATCATCTTGAATTACAAGAGAACCATTGTATGAGTGGTGAGTTGAAAAACTTCCTGCAATTACAGAATTAGAGTCTAAATAGTTGTTTGGAGATACCCCTACATTAAAGATATCGAATTGATTATTCCCATGAGCTTTCCATTGAAAATATGCATCCCCTCCTGAGGATAAATCATATTTATCGTTAGTGAATAATGCCGCACTATCACGGTATGATGGAGCATTAGCGCATATTCCATCTGCTACTACTGTCACTACAGAATTAGACGGTACATTTGACCAAGCACCAACATCCAAAGAAGCAACACTTTCTGATTGCACACCCCCCCCTGTTTCACCCTCTACACGGGAACCAATCACTGATGGCTGCACCCCCATCACAGCATCTGGAGACAATGTCTGCCCTCTATTACTGGACACATGAAACGTCTTGCCAGAAAAAGAGCCATCCAGCAATTTTGTACCATTGAAATCGGTCGTCGCGGCAACCTGAGAGATATGATTGCGCAGTTGATTGAACTCCTCATGCAACGTCTGCCGGTCACGGGCGCTGTTGGTATCGTTGGCGGCCTGCACAGCCAGTTCCCGCATTCTCTGCAAAGTATCCTGCACATCTTTCAACGCACCCTGTGCCACTTGCGACAAGGAAACTCCATCATTGACGTTGCGCAACGCTTGGTTAAACCCACGCACCTGCGCGTTCATCCGGGTTGCTATGGAAAGACCCGCCGCATCATCGGCAGCACGATTGATCCTTTTCCCGGAAGACATTCGTTCAAAAACCATCGACAACCTATTCGTCGCACTCGAAAGATTGCGCTGCGTCGCCAGTGCGGCAACATTTGTATTCATTGTCAGGCTCATTTTCACCCTCTATATATTATATATGTTATAATAACACCAAAAACAAGGCGTAGCTCCGCGTTCTGCCCAGCAAGGAGCAACAAATCACGCAACCCACGGACAAAACACTCCCTGCAACCAGACGGCGAGAAACCATCCAGAGACAGGAGCACTCTCCAGTTACATCAGAAGCAACTTGTTTTTATATGTGCAGGTATCGTATCAGCATCGACCGACTGGACATGCCGGTATCGGGTGGGCGCATCAGGAGCAGAGGAGGACTACTTGCTTGCTTGCTTGCTTGCTTGCTTGCTTGCTTGCTTTGGAATTGATCGACATGATAAAATCTCCCGGGTCACAGGCCACAATGGCCATTGTCACTCTCCGTCCTTGGCTGGAGGTGGATCGTTCGTTTTACGTGATCGATCCAGTCACGAACATACAACCATCCTGGTCGCGCAAACGGAGGCACTCAGAACACCTCCGTTAAAGCCTATTATCGGTTGTATACGCAAAACCTTGAAGAAAAAAACCCATCACTCGGCATTATCCCATCCAGCAAGCCGCATTGCCTTTACGGTCAATGGGTAAAGATATCCTCCAGTGTTCTGGCGTCCAGGAGACGGTCGGTCCAGGCTTCAATAAGTGGTATATCCGCCTGAGCCAGCAACGCCTCAATATGCGGTGGAACCTGTCCAAAACGACGTTCAAGAAGACGCAACAGGATCTCTGCCTTACCCTGCTGCATACCCTGCTGTATACCCTGCTGTATACCCTGCTGCATGCCCTGCTGCATGCCCTTTTGCATGCCTCTCTGTTCATACTCCTGCGCCCACGCTTCTACTCGCGCTGCCAACATGAC
>NZ_RXIU01000313.1 GCF_004217665.1 Candidatus Magnetaquicoccus inordinatus
TCCCCATGGGGGTAGAGCTGGCGAGTCATCGCAAACCGGGTAGACCTGGCAAGCCAGCATGAACCTGAATAGTTACCATTCAATAACGATATTCCTGGCAGCTTGAGTCAGTTCTTGTTAGAATGCGCGGTTTCTGGGTCACGATAAAGACCTGTCAACCTGCAACGAAGAGAGAACACCATGTCTGCTGTCCCTTTGTTGGATTTAACCAGTGTACCCACCGAACAACGGTTGGGACAACTGTTGACGGCCTTGGATGGCCTGTCCGCCGGTCAGAGTGTGACCGTGCGTGCCCCTGCCCAGTGGGATGATCTGCTGCCCGGTATGCAAGCACAACGATGGGGTCAATATGATTGGCGTCCTCTTTTTGAGGGCCCCGATTATAGCGTGGTCCAGTTGGTGCGCTTGCAGGCTGGAGCTGCCAATCAAACTATTCCCGCCTTTTTTACCCGTGATCATCACCATTGCGACGCCCTCTATGCTGAAACGGAAAATGCTGCCAATGCCGGTGATACCGTGCGTATGGCAGAGCTTTGCCAGCAGTTTCTCGCGGCCATGACCCACCATTTTCGTATGGAAGAGAATGGACTCTTTCCCGCTTTTGAAAACAGAACCGGCATGCGCCAGGGACCAACCATGGTCATGCGTTCTGAACATGAGCAAATGCGTGGCTTGATGCGTCAAATGTTGCAGGCTGCCGAAACCGCTGATCCTGATTTGATGCTGAAAGCAGGAGGAACCCTGCTCTTTGTCATGCAGCAACACAATGTTAAAGAAGAGCAAATGCTCTATCCCATGTCGGAAATGCACTTGCGTCCAGCAGATACTCTGCTGCAAGAGATTCAACGGCTGTAATCGCCCTTGTTAAAAAGGCCTGTTGTTGCCAACGGCATTGCCCTATGCAACAACAGCTCCACACAGCGCTTTTCAGGAGTCGTGGTCATGCCAATGATGTTCCGTTTGTTGCTGACGGTGGTGGTGGTCGGGCTGTTGACGAGCTGCGGCTATAAAGGCAGAGAGGGGCTGAATCTACCCGGTCAACCCCCCATCAAGGAAGAGCGTTGGCCCTCTTATCTGCCCCAGGAGAGATAATCTCCATGATCGTGACGCCACCTTTTCCGGCACTCCCGTGACAGGATTATTGCATGGATCATTTTATCTATCGGGAAAATCGGCTGTTTTGTGAACAGGTTCCCCTGGAGCGCATCGCTCAGGAGGTGGGAACTCCCTTTTATTGCTATTCCGAACAGACCCTTTGTCACCATTATCAGGTATTTGTCCAGGCTTTTGCCTCCTTTCCACACCTGATCTGTTTTTCTGTCAAGGCCAACAGCAATCTGGCAGTGTTGGATGCGTTATATCGCCAAGGTGCCGGTTTTGATATTGTTTCTGGGGGAGAGCTGGCGCGTGTGCAGCGGATCGGTTGCCCAGGAGAGCGGATCGTTTTTTCTGGTGTGGGCAAAAGCAGTGCGGAAATCCAGGCTGCTCTGCAATATGGCATTCGCCTGTTCAATGTGGAATCTTTGGCCGAGCTGCGTCGTATCAACCATTTGGCTGGTCAAATGGGCCGCAAAGCTCCTGTGGCTCTGCGAATCAATCCCGATGTCGATCCGCAAACCCATCCACATATTTCCACCGGCTTGCGCCGCAATAAATTTGGCGTTCCTTACCATCAAGCCTTATCGCTCTACCGGGAAGCAGCACGCCTCCCCCATCTGGAGCTGTTGGGTCTGGATTGCCATATCGGCTCACAATTGACGGCATTGGATCCCTTTGTCGATGCTTTGCGCCGGGTACTGCTTTTGCTCAATACCCTGGAAAAAGAGGGTATTTTATTGCGTTATCTTGATTTGGGTGGGGGGTTGGGCATTCCCTATGAAGAGGGACGATTGCCTCCTCATCCCGGTCTCTATGCCGATGCTTTGCTTGCCGAGTTATCCTCAAGCTCCTTTGCCGCACGGCAGGGAAGCCTGATTCTTGAGCCTGGGCGGGTTATTGCCGGCAATGCCGGTGTTTTGGTTGCCCGTGTCGAATATATCAAACAGGGTGAGGAAAAGCTGTTCATCATCCTGGATGCGGGGATGAATGATCTGATTCGCCCAGCTCTCTATGGCGCCTATCATACCTTGTTACCGGTGGAACGTCGCTTCGGACAAGAGGAGAGGGTGGCCGATGTGGTCGGTCCTATCTGCGAATCGGGAGACTTTTTTGCCCATGATCGTCTGCTGCCTCCCTTTCAGGAGGGGGATCTATTGGCAGTGCGTTCGGCAGGCGCCTATGGTTTTACCATGAGCAGCAACTATAATACTCGGCCCCGTGTGGCAGAGGTAATGGTGCGTGGCGATCGTTTCGCGGTGGTCAGACAACGGGAAACCATTGCCCAAATCTTGGCGAATGAATCACTGTTTCCGGTGCAAACGGCCGGATCGACCTCTGATCGGGGAGTTTGAAGCATGCAGTTTATCGATCTCAAAGCCCAATATCATGCCTATCAAGAGGCAATCGATGCCGCCATCCAGGAGGTAATGCACTCCGCTCAGTTTATCAATGGTCCACAAGTGGCCCGTTTAGAACAGGAGCTGGCCCACTTTGTCGGGGTAGAGCATGCGGTGGGTTTTTCCTCTGGCACCGATGCCTTGTTGGCACTCTTGATGGCGCGTGGTATCGGTCCCGGTGATGAGGTGATCACCACTCCCTTTACTTTTATCGCCACAGCCGAAGTGATTCGTTTGGTAGGAGCAACGCCAGTCTTTGTGGATGTGCATCCTGATACCTTGAATATCGATCCAGAGGGCGTGAGTTCCGCCATCACCTCGCGTACCAAAGCGCTATTGCCGGTCAGCCTCTATGGCCAATGTGCCGATTTTGCTCGTTTGAATGCTCTTGCCGAGCAACATGGTTTATGGTGTGTGGAAGATGGTTGCCAGTCGTTTGGGGCTCTCTATCGCGGAAAACGCT
>NZ_RXIU01000314.1 GCF_004217665.1 Candidatus Magnetaquicoccus inordinatus
AATTGGCAAATGCGCTTGCCATGCTCTCTGACTTGCCTCCGCTGCACTTTTCCTGTATTGCAATGGCCAATGCCATACAATAAAACCATGCTCTATCGATTTACCGCCCAAGGAGAGGGCTGTGCCACTCTTTCGTTATACGGCTCGCAATCCCCATGATCTGATCTCTGGCACCCTGCAGGCAGCAGACAGCGCCTCTGTGGCCCATTATCTGCTCAACAACATGATGGAGCCTCTCACCATCGAAGAGGTGGCAGAAAAACCCCTGCTCTGGCAAACACTCTCCTCACTCTTGCCCTCGCAACCAAACCTGGATGAGATGATCCTCTTTTCTCGGCAACTGGCTGCCCTTACCCAGGCCGGTGTGCCCATCATTCGCTCCCTGCAAACCATCCGCGAACATGCCCATCATCCACGCATGAACAGAGCTCTGGAAAGCATTATCGAACATCTCAACTCCGGACGTGATCTGACCTCCGCCGTGGCGCAACATCCGCAGATCTTCGGCCCTGTCATGCCCCGTTTGATCCATATCGGAGAACAAACCGGTCGTCTGGACTCTGCCTTTGAACAGATCCATACCTATTTGCAAAGAGATCGTGACAGCAAACGCCGACTGCAAACGGCTCTCCGCTACCCCCTGTTGGTCCTTTTCTCCGCTCTGCTCACCCTCCTGGTGGTCAATGCCTTTGTCATCCCCACCTTTGCTAAAATGTTTGCCCGCTTTGGTGCCGATTTGCCCCTCCTGACCCGCATGTTGATCGCCTCCTCCCAGTTTATTCAGCAGAGTTGGCCCTGGCTGCTTGCCCTCTTTCTTGCCTGTTTACTGGCCCTGCCAGTGGCTATGCGCAACCTGCGCATACGGCGCTGGTGGGATCGACAAAAACTGCAACTGCCCCTGGTGGGAAACCTGATCCAGCGCACCCTGCTCGCCCGCCTGAGCCGCACCTTTGCCATGGCCCAACGCTCCGGTTTGACTGTTACACAAACATTGGATATGCTAGAAGAAACTTTGGATAACCATTTTTTGGTCCAACAACTCTCCCTGATGCGTACAAGTGTGCAAGAAGGAGAGTCTTTGACTCAGGCGGCCCACCGCACTCTCCTCTTTCCCCCCATGGTTTTGCAAATGATCGCTGTGGGTGAACAATCGGGAAAATTGGATGAACTGCTGCAGGAAGTGGCTCTGTTCTATGACCGGGAGGTTGAATATGAGTTGCAGGCTCTCAATACCTTGCTGGAACCACTTTTGCTCGCCATCGTTGCTGTTGTCGTCTTGATCCTGGCTTTGGGCATCTTTTTGCCGATGTGGAATCTGGGATCCGTTGCTCTGGGAAGGAGATAAGATTGCTATGCCTGGCCGGACACCTTGTGCAGCAGAAAAAAATGACCGCCATCATGGCTTTACCTTGATTGAACTGATTATGGTCCTGCTGCTGCTCGGCATCCTCGCTGCCGTTGCCGCACCCAAATTTATCGATTTGAGCAGTGAGGCAGAGGTCGCCGCTGCCAACGGTATCTTTGCCGCGGCCCAATCGGCTGCCAGCATCAACTTTGCCGCCAACCGTGCCGGAAAAAATCTGACCATGATCAGCTCTGGAGCGACTCTTGCCGCTGCCCTTGACGGAGGAGCTCCCGAAGGCTGGTCTGCCTCTGGTAGTGGCTTGACGCACCATGGCAGCAATAATACCACCTATACCATCACCGTCAGCAGTGCCGAAACCATCTCCGCCAAGGCACAATTGACCCGCAACTGGTAATCTGAGAGCTGCCATGGCGCCTGCCGGTTTTACCCTGCTCGAATTGCTCTTGACCCTGCTGCTGCTCGCCATCCTGGCCGTGATAGCCACTCCCCAATGGCCAAGCTCCCTTTTGCTGGCTGCCCAAGCCGAACAGGTGGCACAAGATCTGCGCTATACCCAAGCCTTGGCCATGCAACGGCAACAAGACTACTCCATCCAATCGACCAATGAACATTATTATACCATTCGGGCAGCAGACAACCAAACCATCCCAGAGCCGCCCCCTGACCTCTCGCATGGGGTGGCTATCGACTCCTTCTCTTGCACCTTCCAAGCCAGCAGTGGTATACCCAACACCGCCACCCAGATCCATCTGCATCTGGCTGAGCAGACAGTGACCCTGCAGGTGAGTGCTCTGACAGGGACGGTTACTCTCCTGCCATGAAACAGATCTCTTGCCAACAAGGTGTCTCGCTCATAGAGTTGTTGCTCTGGATCATTGTCATCTCTCTCACGGCTACCGGAATAATCCCACTGTTTTTGCAAGTGCTTAACAATTTGCAGAGACCCATGGAAGCTGTGCAAGCCCATTTTTTGGCCCAGGCAGCAGCGGCCTGTTCAATATCTTCCTGATTGCAACTCTCACCTCCGTTGCCGGAAAATTTCTCGGTACCGCTCTGCCTGCCCACTGGATGGGCGAAGGATGGCCTGTTGCCTGCGCTCTGGGAACCTTGATGCAAACCAAAGGCATGATGGAGGTGGTTGTCCTCACCGTCCTCCTCGAAGCGCAAGCTCTCTCTGCCACCTGCTTCTCTGGACTGCTCTTCATGGCTATCGCTACCACCATCTTTACCGCACCGACCCTGCGTTTGACCTGCCATCTCACCTCCTTGCCCTGTCCCAGCAAAGCAACAGCAAACGATCCCTCTTCCAAAACCCATTGACCGATTCCACTCTCCTGACCAAGTGGCAAGCAGGCTGTAGATCAAGACTATTGAGAGCGACAACGAGAGAGTGCAAACAGATACAACGAGGAAAGATAACGACGCAGAGATCCCAGTTATAGCTTTGCTTACAATGGGGTAAACGCACACTCGCCGACTCATGGCTATCGCATTTGAAAATCAGAAAATTATTAGGGAGGTCCAGGAGGAGATTATCTCCTCCTGGTGGGTGCAGGGCAAAGC
>NZ_RXIU01000315.1 GCF_004217665.1 Candidatus Magnetaquicoccus inordinatus
CGTCCCAAATTGTCGGCAATTCTCTTTTCCTAAGCAGAAAAAAGCCGGAGTGGTCCACTCCGGCTTTTTCAGAACCCTGTTGGCCACACTGCTCTTGGAGCAAAGGGGTCATGAACGCCCTTTGTGACTGCAAGATGGCATATTGCTGTGGCGCAGCGCTCAGACATCCACTCTTAAAATGTTTGCACCACCAGGCCATCGCGCAATTTTGGTTCAAACCAAGTCGATTTGGGGGGCATAATCTGTCCGGCATCGGCTACAGCCAATAGTTCACTCAGACTGGTGGGACAGAGGGAAAAGGCGGCGGCCATGCTGCCGCCATCAACCAGCTCCTGCAACGCGGCTGTACCACGTACTCCACCAATAAAATCAATGCGTTGATCACGACGAGGATCGACAATTCCCAAAATCGGTTGCAACAGATAGCGATCCAACAAAGCCACATCCAAGGAGGCGATGGGATCACTCTCATCGATCCATTTTTGCTCCAGGGATAATTGATACCACTGTTTGTCCACATAGAGACCAAAGGTATGGCGTTCTTTGGGGGCGACGGCAGTGGCTGCAGGGGCAACATGAAAATGTTGCTGGACGGCTTGCAAAAACTGGGTGACGGATAGTCCGCGCAGATCTTTGACCACACGATTATAATCGAGAATCTGCAACTGTTTATCGGGGAAGATCACCGCCAGGAAGCGATCCGCTGCGGGTTGACGCTCGGCGACACGTGCGGCGGCAGCCGAGCGGTGATGCCCGTCGGCAATATAGAGACGCGGCTGTTGTTCAAAGAGCTCCACCAGTTGTGCAATCAGTGCCTGATCCGAGATGACCCATAAGGCATGATGGACCCCATCATCGGCCAAAAAGCTTTCATCGGGGGGAGAGGCGTTTTGTATCTGTTGGATCAGCGCGTCTAATGGTTCGGCATGGCGGTAAATGAGGAAGACGGGACCAGAGTGGGCGGAAAGCACTTCAGCCAGTCGGGTGCGATCGTTTTCTTTATCTGGACGGGTCAATTCATGTTTGCGAATACGATTGTCACGATAGGCGGCTATGGAGGCGGCGGCCACAACACCGGTTTGTACGCGCTCTTTATAGGTCAATTGATAGATATAGAGGCACGGTGAGCTGTCTTGTTGCAAAATACCTTGCTCTTTCAGGGAGTCAAAGCGCTGCGCAGCGGTTTGATAGACCTGTTCGTCATAGGGTGAGAGCGCGCTGTCCAAAGCGATTTCCGCTTTTGAGACATACAGAAAGGAGTGGGGATGATCCTTGACCAACAGGCGCGCTTCCTGACTGGAGAGCACATCATAAGG
This sequence comes from Candidatus Magnetaquicoccus inordinatus, assembly GCF_004217665.1. Taxonomy (GTDB): domain Bacteria; phylum Pseudomonadota; class Magnetococcia; order Magnetococcales; family Magnetaquicoccaceae; genus Magnetaquicoccus; species Magnetaquicoccus inordinatus. The sequence goes on from NZ_RXIU01000315.1 coordinate 1,317, forward strand.
TGGGGCGGCAACTTCGGAGGCCAGACCGGGCCGTGGACGCCAACCGGCAAATGGTTGAATCAGTTTCACGATATTTGCTTTCATTACTTAAAGTGAAGAGTGTTTATGCAATTCTGTGTCGAGAGCCTGTTCCAGAAGGTGGATGGATTGACGCAGTTGTTCGAAAATAGCATCGGCCTGGGTAAGATCTTTGATGCGTCCCGCCTGTTCCAGTTGAAAGGCCAGAGCGTAGGCGAGCGTGGCTTTGCCAAAGGCACCCGAAGCACCTTTCAGGGAGTGAGCCGCTTCGCGAACCAGGTCATGGTCCTGTTGTTGGATACCTTTCCAGATGCGTTGCAACTGTTTTGGTGCATCCTGGCGGTAGAGATCGACAATTTCTCCTAACAATGACCAATCATTTTCGACAGTTTTAAGCAGCAGATCCATGTTCAGACCCACATCCACCGGGGGCAGAGGGGTCGTGTTTTCCGAGGTGGGGTCAGGGGTGGCGCTCTCTACAGGGTCAGGACTCGGTCTGTTGCGCTTTGCAAGCAACTGCTCCATCTCGGCAAAAAGCAGATTGGCCTGCACCGGTTTGGGGTGAAAACCATCCATGCCGACCTGCATGGCGCGTTGGCGGTCGCTCTCTTCATTGAGTACCGTGACCGCGATGATGGGCACGCTGGGTTGTTGTTGCCTCTTTTCCCACTCTCTGATGGCTTCGGTGGTGGCAAAACCATCCATTCCGGGCATGCGAATATCCATCAAGATGATGTCAAAGCGCTGATCTTTTTGTGTGGCAGCGTTTTGCAGCAGAGCAAGGGCCTCTTCCCCCTGGTTGGCTACGGAGATGCGGTGTGCACGCAAGCTGAGCAGTCGGCACATCAACTTTTGCGTAAAGGGATTGTCTTCCACCAACAGAATATGCAGTGGAGGGGTGGCACTCTCCTCACGCAAGGGGGGAGCCGTCGTCTTATGCTCCTGGTTGTGGTATGGCAGAAAGTGGGATCCCGCAGCGGGCAACAGGGTAGGGGTGGCTGCCACGACAGAGTTCAGCAAGGCTGAAAGCGTTTCGTTTGCCATTTGGATCTGTTGCAAATGCGGTTGCAGGGTAGGCGACGGGTTCAGGTCGTGCAAGCGCTGCAGTTGCGTCTGAATCAGCGCAACTTGTTGCAAAAAGGTGTCCCGTAGTTGATTAGAGGGCCAATCTTCCAGCACAATTACTCCTCATTGCCGCTTCAGGGGAAGAGAGAATCATAGTTCTGCACATATTGTTCCACCTGTCGGAGGATATGTTCCAGTTGATCCATGAGCAAGAGTGCTTGTTCCCAGTCGTTTTTAGCCACCGTTTTTTCCAGGGTGTTGGCGGCTGTGGACAGGGAGGTTGCGCCCATGTTGGCACTGGCCTCTTGGAGTTCAAAGGCGGTATCATGCAGCAGTTCGGCATTGCGGTCACGGATGCACTGCCACAAGCGATCGAGCAATTCGCGCACTGAAGCAGGAAATTGCTGGAGCAATTCGCGCACCATACCATCATCTTCCCCGAAGAGTTGGCGCAGTTGTTGGATTTCGATAGCCGGTTGGGTATGGGCACCTTTGGGCATCCAATATTGCAGTTTTTTCAGGAGA
>NZ_RXIU01000316.1 GCF_004217665.1 Candidatus Magnetaquicoccus inordinatus
TCCATCCCTGGACCCGGCCAGGGAGGTGCCCTCCCTGGACCCGCAATAGTTTTGGGTGGTGAATAGTTACAAGATTAAAAACAAAATCCCAGGGATTCCATCCCTGGACCCGCAATAGTTTTGGGTGGTGAATAGTTACACACGCCGCAGCAATGGCAGCTATGCCGCAACACCTGCAAAGGGATCATGCTGCAGAGAGATCACATGGCTGGCAGCATCAGCGAATATTTTTTTCCTTCATGTAGGGCACATAGGTCATATCGGTACCCATAATATGTTCGACCAACCAGCTTTTTGCCAAACTCAACAGATCGATGCCCACTGAAAAACGTCCCTCTTTGAACTCCTGCACCAATTTTTTCAGCGTGGCAACCAGTTTGACATGTTTGGCACGATGTTCGGCCAAAGAGGGATAGTTGGTACGGGCCATCGCCTTCTCTTCATGTTCAAAATGGGTGACCGTATACTCCAGAAGGCCATCGAGAATTTTGCCAATCGCCTCCACCCCTTGCCCCTCTTTCATGGCCAGTTGCAGCGAGTTGATCATATCGATCAACACGCGATGCTCTTTATCAACAAAGGGAATATCGGTAATCAAGCGCTCACCCCAGGGGAAGAACGGCTTGGGCTCGCCCTGCGCCTCATCTCCCTGATACAACGTGTTGATCAAACGGAAAAATTGTTCCCGTTGCCCATGAAACTGCCCCATAATAGTTTCTGCGACCCCGGTACGCTGCTCGCGCATGGCAGCCTGCATCTTTTCCACCTTATCCAACAGTTGCCGCAATTGCTCGGCAGCTTGTCGGTGCAGGTCGCTGGCGGAACCCATGCCAGAGAGCCATTCCGCCATAGCCAATTGCTTGGCAGGCAACAAAGCATCCCTGGCCGATATACGCCCGGAGAGCAACTGCTCCATCCGTCCCTGCAAAGCCAACAGCTCCTCCTTGACCAACAAAATATCGAATACCGGAGGCGAAATATCCACCTCGGTCTGACTGGCATAGAGGCTGTTGCTCATATTCTGCATCACCTGCCCCAGCCGTTGGAAATGGCGCGCCGATCCCTGCATCAAATGGGTGGTATGTGACGCCTGCTCCATCTTGGCCTGCACGGTTGCCGACACACTCTGGGAGACCTGCGCCGATTGGGTCACCGATTGGGCAAAGGTCATGGCCCGATAGCTCTCGCCGGCCATCTGTCGCGCCAAATCGGCTACCCGACTTGCCGAATTGGCCACCTCCGAGGTTCCTTGCGCAGCCTCGGCTGCCGAACGCGCCACCTCAACAGCAGCCGCATTCAATTCGCGTGCATTGTTGGTCACTTCCGCTGCCGCTTGCGCCACCGAATTCATGTTGTTGGAAATGACCCGCACGGTGCTGTTTTGTTCATCCACCGAAGCGGTGATCTCCCGGTTGGCGGTGTTGATCTGGGCAATCGCCTCACCGATCTCTCGGTTGGTATCCACCGCATCGTTGACCACCGATTGAATCTCCACAATCTTGTCGGCAATCACCTGGGTAGCCTGGGCGGTCTGCCGTGCCAACTCTTTCACCTCATTGGCCACCACCGCAAACCCTTTACCCGCCTCACCGGCTCCAGCCGCCTCGATACTGGCGTTCAAGGCCAAGATATTGGTCTGTTCGGCGATATTATTGATCAACTCCACCACCTGACCAATTTCACGGGCTGCCATACCCAGATTGCCCATCACCGAGCGGGCTGCCCGTGCCTTTTCATTGGCCTGTTCAGAGACATGGTTGGCCTCCTGGCAGCGCATACGGACCCCACCCAGGGCATCATTCATTTCGTGCAGCGAACCGGCTATGTCCTGGACCGCATGATCGACCTGATAGAGATTATTGTTGATTCCGGAGATATTGGCAGTCATCTCCTCCGCGGCCGAGGCCATGGTGGTAATATTGGCGCTGGCCTGCTCCACGCTGGCAGCAATGGTCACCACATCGTTGGAGACTTTGGTTGCGGCATCGGAGATCAAACCTACATTCTCACTCATTTGATCGATCGAGACTTTAACCGTATTGACCGCCTCTCCCAACTCCTTGTTGGCCATGGTCACATCGGCTACCACCTGGAAGGTGGTTCCCGCATCCGACTCCACCTGTTCGCGAATGCGCAACAGTTCGGTCGCCGAAGCAGTCACACTGCCGGCGTGCATACCGATCATGCGCATCAAACGCTCCATCATGGTGATCGTGCGATCAATACTCTGAGCAATCAAACCAATCTCTGAACGGGAGTCTGTTGTGTTGATGCGTACCGTCAAATCACCCTGTACCACCTGCTGTATTGTCGCCAACACCTTGCGTACCTTGTGTTCTACCCGCGACAAAAACCAGACCATGGCCGCACACGCCAACAAACCGAACACAGCAAAAATCAATGTCCCTCTGGCCACAGTTGTAGAAGAGCGACCCACCTCTTGCAACAACTGTTCGGCCTGTTGCAACTGTTGACTGACAAAGGGCTCCAACGCTGCTTCCAAACGTTCTGCCTCCCGATCAAAACCGGCCATCATCGGATTGCCACCGGATGGACCTTGGGCAACATAGGCCTCCGTCATCTTGCGGCCACTGACATAGAACTGTTCAAAACGGTTGTTAATATCGCGAACACGTTGCAAATCGGTCGTGTTGTTATTATTGGAAAAATATTCTTCAAATTTGCGGATTCGCTCCTTGAAATGACTCGCACTCTCCTCAGCCCGGCGAAAACCATCGTTCAAGCCGTCCAAAGCACGGGTCGAAGAGATATCATGCAGCCATTGCTGGGTGCGGATGACCTCTTGGCGCAACTCCATGGCCAAAATGGCATAGACCTGCGCTTCATTGCGAACCTTTTCCGTTCGTTTGGCAATATCGTCACTCGCATACCATGACCATA
>NZ_RXIU01000317.1 GCF_004217665.1 Candidatus Magnetaquicoccus inordinatus
ACGATTTTTCAGCACGACGGAACGGCGTAGCCTTGTTTAGTCCACCGGCATAGCCGGTGGCTTACCTGTTGGAGTTACAAGGAGAGAAGCATAGGCAAACCATCCTATGGGACTCCAGGACAGCGCACCAAGATCCTGTTGGTCTTGGTGCGACCAGCGAAACCGACATCCATACTGGTTCACCGTTCTGCTGTCAGCATCTCATTTGTTTCTGGCAAAAAACTCTGCAACGCCTCCACCACCCGTTTGAGCGGTGGAATTTGATGGTAAACAAAGCCATGTCGCTGAAACCAGTCTGACTTTTCCAACAATTCGGCCATGTCGGCCTGTTTGCTCAAGGCGCGGTCTACCCCAATCGCCAAAGCTGGCAGAGCGCTCTTGCCCTGGACCAGGGAGTGCAAACGCCGCCGCAAAATCTGTGCATGCCAGCGATGAAACAGCTCCAAATGCACCACCTGCCCACTCTGATGCTGAAAACTCCAATCCGGGATCACCCATTCTTGCCGCTGCAGCTCCAGCAAATCGGAACTCTCCGCAATCTTCCACGCGCTGACCTGCTCCGCAAACAGGGTCGCAAAACGGCTCAACTCCTCTGGCACTATATCCGCGGTCTGCTGCAGATGGGTATGCAAACCACTGCCATGGTCCAACTCCAGCAGTACCGCCCCGCTGCCCTTTTTGCCCCTGCTCGCATGTTCGCTCATCCGCGCCGGAAACTCAATATCGGCAGTGAGTTGCCACCGACTCAATAAACAGATTACCGGCAAAAAGGAGGCCAACAACACGCCATAACGACCGCTCCCCTCAAAGAGACTCAACGGCCCATCCAGATGCAAGCGATAACTCTCTGCCGTAGGCCGCTGCAGACGCACCAACAGACGAAAAAATTTTAACTGGCGAAAAAATCGACGCCGTACTCCCACATCCTTCTCTTCCATATGCAGTTGCATCGACTTGGCCCACAATAAGGGACCTTGCGCCAACGCCAAATTATAGCGCTGCAACAATGCCTCCGCCTGCAAACCCGCAAAAGAGAGAAGCTGCTGGCGATCCGGCAAATCGGCATATAATCGTGCCGCCAATTGATCGGCATCCTCCTGCATCCTCTGCCCAACCATCTGCCGATAGTGCTGCAGATCATTGCTGCCCGCCTCCTGCTCGGCAGCAGAATAAAACAGCGCTGCAGCAGTCTGAAAAACCTGCAAGCGCCTCGCAGCCCATTCGCCACTCCCCTCCTGAAACTGGCAGCGATCAAGCAATAATTTGCAGAGCCCCTTGGTCACCAATGGGGAACGCGCCCCATGAATGATCGGTAAACAGGCCTCTTGCAACTCTTCGCGGCTGCTGCCAACGGCCGCTTCAAAGGTATCATTCAACGCCCGCGCCACCTCCTGCCAGGAGCGATCCTGAACATCCAAATAGCGCGGATAGACACGCTCTCGGCGAATATCAAAACGCAACAGATCCCGTGTCAACATGGCATTTCTCTCTGTAATACAGCTCGCTGTTCCAGCAATATCTGGCGCACCCGCACGATTCGTTGCCGATAGATGGCCTCACCCAACAAGCGCCCCTGCCATCCGGCAGATTGCAAAGCCAAGATATCCACTTGTGCCGCAGCATCGCGGCACTGCAACCAGAGCTCACCCACCACATCAGCCCCCTCCTCTTGCAGGCCACGCCCCAAAATATCGGCCCGACAGGCAAGCAACACCTGCTGAAAAAAATCGGGATCACTGAATGCCCGCAAACGCTGCAACACTTTGACAACTGTTGCCGGACGCATCTGGGCAACCCGTTGCACCCGCAAATGTTCGGCAATCACCGCCAGAGCCAGCCTGCACAGCCGCTTAGGCAAACGCAACCTCTCTGCCAGACTCTGCAGCGCCAACAATCCGCTCTGCTCATGGCCAATATGGCGTGGCCACTGCTCTTTTGGCGTCAATCCCTTGCCCAGATCATGCACCAATGCGGCAAAACGCAACTCAGGATCGGCAGTCAAACGACAGGCCGCCTGCAAGGTGCAACAAGCATGTTGCCAGGCATCTCCCTCGGGATGAAAGGATGCTGCCTGCTGCACCCCACGCAAAGCTGCCAACTCTGTAAACCATACCGCCAAGGCACCACACTCTGCCAACAGAGCAAAATAGGCCACAGGATGATCGGTAAGCAGCGCTTTGCGCGTCTCTTGCCAGACCCGTTCGGGGGCCAAGCTGTGCAACTCGCCTGAATCGACTAAAGTTTTCATAAGCTGCCGCGTCTCCTCGGCCACCTGAAAACCCATCCCGGCAAAACGGGCCAAAAAACGGGCTACCCGCAAGACCCGGAGAGGATCCTCGGCAAAGGCCGGGGAGACGTGTCGCAACACCCTGTGCTGTAAATCCTGGAAACCACCATAGGGATCGATGAGCCTGCCTTCACCATCCATGGCCATGGCATTGATGGTCAAATCACGGCGCAACAGATCCTCTTCTATGGTAACGGTAGGAGAAAAAACAGTCTGAAAGCCGCGATAACCGGGAGCAATTTTTCGCTCCTGGCGGGCCAAGGCATACTCTTCACCACTTTCCGGGTGCAAAAAGACTGGAAAATCGGCGCCCACCTGTTGAAAACCGCGAGCCAGCATTCTTTCGGGAGTCTCACCCAAAACCAGCCAATCGCAATCCGGGGCAGGCAAACCCAAGAGATGGTCCCGTACCCAACCCCCAACCCGATAAAGCTGGCTTAAAGGTTCCATACACGCAGGCTCGGCAAGCGTTTGCCATAGGGAAACAAACCAGGGCAATCGCATTTGCCAATTTCCTCACTGTTGCCACAAGCGAAACTGTGCATGTCGGGCATCCGCCCTCCCAA
>NZ_RXIU01000318.1 GCF_004217665.1 Candidatus Magnetaquicoccus inordinatus
GTGCGGATTGGCGCGCATTTTTGCGCCAATTCGCACAGCATCCCCATGGGGGTAGAGCTGGCGAGTCATCGCAAACCGGGTAGAGATGGCGAGTCATCGCAAACCGGGTAGAGCTGGCGAGCCATCGCAAACCGGGTAGAGATGGCGAGCCAGCACGAACCTGAATAGTTACAGATTTATTCACAAGCTCGGAGCACTAACGAACGCTTTTCTCATGTTGCGCATGGGTATCGATCAGATCAGCCAAAAACTCCGATGCCGGGTCAACTCCAGTGAGCAGGAGATGATCTCTGGCCCTGGTACAGGCAACATAGAGCAGATGGCGTTCGGTGTTATAAACCTCTTCCAGATCCGACTCATCCGTAACCGCTTCTATGCGCTCCTGTAATGGGATAACATCCTCATCGCACGCCATCACCACCACAGCAGGAAATTCCAGCCCTTTGGCCAAGTGCATGGTGGCAAGCACAATATGACCGGGAAGGGTTTCCATGCGCTCATCCAGCTCCACATAGGCAGATCCGCAGTGGCTGAGCGCTTGTTTTGCCCGTTCCATTTGTGGCCTGTCGCGGACAAAAACAGCAATCTCATGGAGCTGCAAGCCCTCACGCAGCAGATCACCCATCCAGGCTGCCACAAGCTGCGCCTCTTGTTGGGCATCATGGCAGAGATGAATTGTCGGAACCGGTCCGTTAAAGAGGGAGATGGTCCCGACACGGCTCTCTGAGTTGCCATCCACATCACTCAGCACTGTGGGCAGTAAGCGATCGGCCAAATGGCGAATCTGCTGAGAGGTACGATAGTTGACACGCAAGGTTTGCGATCGACCCCGCACCTCCACCCCCAGCGCTTTCCAGGAAAAGGGCTGTTGCATGATCCGTTGGCCCAGATCACCCGTGAAAAAAAGGCTATTGGTACGGGCTCCCCCCAAGCCGGCAAAAAAACCTATCTCTGCCACCCCCATATCCTGTGCTTCATCGACCACGGCAAAATCAAACAAAGGTGCATCCCGATTGGCAAGCTGCCTGCTGATGCGGGCAAAGATCTCCGGCCATGTCACCAGATTGCGTTGCGACAGCTCCTGTTGCACATGTACGAAAATCGACCATAGCATCTCTCTCTGTTTGCCACCAAGGCGGGTTTTTCGTCCCAGACGGGGCACATCGCGATAGCTCTCCCAACTGCGCAGTTGCCAGGCATCCACTATCTCTGCCCACTCACCGAGCAGAAAGCGGCTGGAGAAGAGTGGCTTGCCAAATCGCGAGGAGCCCTCTTCCAACAACTGCAGCAGAAGATCCTGAGAAACCAGGGTTGGTGCAGAGAAGCTGTGGGTATAGAGCTCACGAGCGATGGCGCGGATGGAACGCACGACAATTCTGGGTTGGTCACCTGCCAATAAAACGAGCTTGTGCTGCAGGGCATGGGCCAGCGGTTCTGAAAAGGTGGTCAGCAACACCCGACTATGCGGGTAGCGGCGCGCCAGATGAACAGCCCGATGCAAAGCCACGACGGTTTTTCCGGTTCCCGCCGAACCGGAAACTCGGACGGGCCCCGCATAATCACCTTCGACCAGTTGGCGCTGGGAGGGATGCAGAAAGACAGCCCACTTTTCCCAGGGATATTCAAGGGCACGTTGCAGTTCATCCAGGCTGGCCACCACCCGAAAGCGTCGTTGGGCATCCGGATGCGCAAAGGGATCCACTCCATTGACAGGCTGCGGAGTGGCTTGTGGTCTGTTGCCGGTGGCCAGGACCAGAAGCGCTTCGGCGGCCTCCTGGGGCAACTGTTCGGCAATCTTCAGCAGGGTATCTTCGTTGGCATTATAGACAGCACCCACCCACTCTGCGGGCACACTGTAATGCAGCAGATCATCCATGGGCAGGTGGGCAAACAGAGCGGGTTTGGCACTCAAGCGATCCACCACCAGCGCATCGGCCGTGGCGACCTCCTCGGCAACCTCGCGCAACGCAATCAATTGCGCTGCACCGCTGATGGGATGGGGTTCAATTTTGCGTCGTTCCGCCCAGCGATAGGCCCCATCATGGTGATCGACATAGGCCAGCAACAGGCTGTCAGCGCTTTTGTGAACGATCAATTGAATATCATCCGTGATGCGCATAGACCAAAAGCGGGCATCCTTGGCACGTTCCAGCTTGTGCATTTTCAGGTTAGGTGCAACCGGGTTGAGATGCAGATCGAAGGCGGCGCTCTTGACAGCCTTTTGTTCCTGAGCCGTCAACCGGGCGAGACTGCCCGTAAAGGTATCGGCGATACGAAAGTTCATCCTGTCACCCCAAACACCTTCATCACCTCATCCCCCAAATGGTTAATAACCTTGACGGCAATCCGACCGGATGGCGGTTTGGCAAAGGGACGGGAGGTATCCCGATGCAGGGAGGACCAGGCTTCGGCGTCAATCTCTGCCTTGAGGCTGGTTTTTAACGCCCGATAGGGATCGTTGGCACCCAAAAAATAGGCATGGCGAACAAAAAAGCTCTCCTCGTTATAGTCGGTATCGATAAACCAGCAGGCGATTCCTTCCGAACCACTGGTATGGATCTCGCCGGTTTGGGGGTGGAAGACATCCACACCATGGATTTTTACCTGAATCAATCCTTTCCCGGCTTCCTGGATGGTGATATCCGGTTCACCAAAGATGACAAACAGGTTGCCCTTGCCGGTATTTTTTAAATTGTCGGCCATGTGCAGATCGGCATTCATCCGGGCCTTGAACACATTAATATGACCCAGCTTATCAAAGTCAGCAGAGTGGGCATCATAGTTGAAAGCACAGGCAATCAGCAGATCAAAGCCTGCCTCGCCCGCCTCGCGAGCAGCCCC
>NZ_RXIU01000319.1 GCF_004217665.1 Candidatus Magnetaquicoccus inordinatus
GGATCGGCTTCTGCAGGAGAAATGGCAGGTGGTGGCGGTTGCGGAAAAGAGTGTGAGCGAACTGCGCAACCATTTGCACTCTTTACAGAAACAGTGGTTGTCACACACGCAAGAGCTGCAAAAAGTGCGCAGTCGGCAACTGCAGTTGCAGAGCCTGCAGAGCCAACAAGCGACCGATGCCGATCTGGCCCAGGCACTGCCAGCCATCGAGCAGCGCTTATCCCAATTGCAGGAGCTGCAGCAGCAACAGCCGCTGCTGTATAAAAACCTCAGCGTGCCGAAGAGTCTTTCCTTGGCACAGTTGCAGGCAGAACAGATTGCCCTGAACAGCTCTCTACCCTTGCAAGAGGAAAAACGGACTCTCTTGAGCGAGCAGATCATCGTGCAAGAACGGGAGTGGGCGTTATTGCAACAGATTGCCAATCTCAACGAAGCACGACAACAACTGCGTCAGGGAGAGGCATGCCCCTTGTGTGGAGCGCTCAACCATCCCTATCTGCACAAAGAGTTGCCTGCTCCCGACGGAGCGTGGCAGCGTCTGCAGCAACGACGCATAGAGCTGCGCTCCTTGGAAAAAGAGATCGAAAGTCTGCGTCTGCGCCAGCAAACGGTTGCCTGGGGAATCAATTGGCAGCAGGCGTTGACTGCAGCACAACAGGCAATGCAGCGCTTTGCTGTGGATCTGGGCATGGCTGCGAATGTCACTGTGCTGCTCTCCGGTTTACAAAAACGTGCCCAGCAGTGGCAGATCAACCAGGAGGAGTTGCGCAAACTGGCTGAACGGGAAGCGGTTCTTCTGGCCACTGTGCAGCAAGCGCAAGAGCAACAAGAGCAGTGGCAACAACGACTGTTGCGCGATGAGCAGCAGCTTCAGCTTTTGCGCGACGATTGGAAAGAGCTGCAGCAGCAACGCCAAAATCTGTTTGCTGCAAAGGATCCGCAGCAGCACTGGCAGCGCCTTGAACAGCTCTGTCGGCAACGGGAGCATGATCAACAACAAGCAGCCCAACGCTCCGAAGAGCTGAACCGCCTATTGGCGCTATTGGAGCATGAAATAATGGGGCTGCAAGAGCGTTTGCAAAGTGGTCTAGAGCTGCTGCTGACAGCGGAAAGAGAGTGGCTTCTGCAGTTGCAGCAGGCTGGTTTTGCCGATGAAAAGGTATGGCAACTGGCGCTGCTGGAAGAGTCGCAGCGTTTGGAGCTGCAGCGTCGCGCCCAACAACTGGATGAAGAGGGTCACCATTTGCAAAGACGCCACACAGAACTGCAGCAGCAGTTGGCGGAAGAGGAGAGCCGCGCTTTGTCCACCAACAGCACCATGGAGTTGCAGCAGCAACGGCAGGAGTGGTTGGGCCAGCAACAGCAGTTGCAACAGCAGTGGGGAGCAATAGAGCAACGTCTGCGTGATCAAGAACACAATCGTCAAGAACGACAGCGTCGGCATGAGGCGTGGCAACAACAGCAGCAGGCGTGTGAGCGCTGGGAAATCTTGCACGATCTGATTGGCTCGGCAGATGGCAAAAAATTTCGTAACTTTGCGCAAGGTCTTACCTTTGAACGGGTGGTGCGCCAGGCCAACCGCCAGCTCCTGCGCATCAATGACCGCTATCAATTGCAGCGAGACCCCCAGCAACCATTGGAGTTGAATGTGTTGGATCTCTATCAGGCAGGCGAGGTGCGTTCGAGCAAAAATTTATCGGGTGGGGAGAGTTTTTTGGTCAGTTTGGCTTTGGCCTTGGGTTTGGCACAACTCTCTGGGCAGCGGATTCGGGTAGATTCTCTGTTTTTGGATGAGGGATTTGGCACCCTGGATGAGGATGCCTTGCAGATTGCCTTACAGAGCTTGGCCACTCTGCAGCAAGAGGGAAAACAGATTGGTATTATTTCCCATGTACCGGCACTGCGCGAACAGATTCCTCTGCAGATACGCATCCAGCCACAAGGGGGAGGTCGTAGCAGCATCAGCGGTCCGGGCTGCACACGAATAAACCGCAACAGTTGACCCCAAGCAGCATCCACCCCCGCATTGTTGCGCGGGCGGATGCTGCACTCTTGCACGGGTTACACCCCCCAAAGCACTGCCATTGCACCACTGCCGCTGCCATGCAAATTGTCCAGAGCGCTCACTTGTGTGGTGGTCAACCCCGCTTTAGTCCAGGCAGCTTGCCCCGCAGCAAAATTTGTGGCAACACCATTCCAGGTGGTGGCTATGGCCTGCACCTGCGCCAGCGAAAGTTCATCCAACTGCACAGCAGACAATACAGCAATCTGTGTTTTGCTGAGCGCTTTGATCTGCGCCGTGCTGATACCATCCATCTGCGTTGTCGAAAGCGAGAGGATGGCAGAGGCGGTCAGAGCCGCCATTTGTACGGTAGTCCATTCTGTCAGCCGTGCGGAAGTGAGTGCAGAAAGCTGAATATCCGCCAAACCTGCCATTTGGGTTGTGGTAAAACCATCCCATTGGGTATCGGCAAGCCCGCTCAGTTGCAACGACGATAAACCAGCCAATTGGCTGACAGCCAAAGAACGCAATACAGTTGAACGCAACCCGTTGAATTGCTCATCCACCAATGCTGCCAATTGACTTGATTGCAAACCATTCCACTGGGTATCTGCCCACGAGGCCAATTGTGCAGAGCGCAAACCATGAAGTTGCACTTCACTCAAGGTGGACAACTGCGAAGAGTGCAAACCATTCCATTGCACTGTGCTGAGCAGACCCAGTTGCGCACTCGTCAAACCAGCCAACTGGTTACTGCTCAAGGCGGCCAACTGCTGACTGCCCATACCCGCCAGTTGTGCACTGCTCAACTCTGCCAACTGC
>NZ_RXIU01000032.1 GCF_004217665.1 Candidatus Magnetaquicoccus inordinatus
TCTCTTGATGCCGGCAACCACGCCGGTACAGTTTGATCTGCAGGCCAGCCATCATACCTTGGACCGTTTGGCAGCTTTGGGGGCACGCTGGAATTTTGTCACCCACTTTGGTCGCATTCCCTTTAACGAACATTTGACGGCGCGTTTGCATCGGTTGTTGGACCGTTTTGCCGCACTCAGTGCCCAGTATGGCGGTTTGGCTGAGGGCGAAGAGGGTTTGCGCGAGGCGTTGCAGCAGTTGGCTTGGCAGGAGTTGCAGAATGCTGGCAACTCTGCAATTGCCGAACCCCTTTGTCGAGAGTGGTTGGCGATGGATTGCATGTTGAATGCCCAGGGGTTGCGCATCTGGCGGGAGCGTCAGGGTTGATCCGCTATCTGTTTTTATTTTTTTTATTGCAGCCGGCGGGCTTGTTTACCCGTTTGCGTGGCTATGATCTGTTGCGTCTGGCAGTTTTGTTGCAATTTTTTCGGTGGCAATCGACCGCTTTGACCACCATGGTCAGCATGTATCAGGAACGCAGCCCCATGTTGTTGCCGGTTCCCTTCGGCATTGATCCCGATCTCTATCGGTTTATGGAGATTTTTTTATATGGTCCCTATGGCCTGCTTTTGATGACCGGGATTGTCTATGTCGTCTGGCGGCGTGGCGAGCCCTATGCCACCATCAAGCCGATGAGTTTTCGCAAAACCTGGGAGTTGGTGGGGCTCTGTTTTTTTGGTCCCTGGTTGCCCTGTTTGCCACTGGATGTGTTATTGGTGAAAATGGGCTGGGGGGGGCCGGCAGTGATTGTCCCTTGGCATATGACAGTGCTGGCGGTGGAGGTGGTTTTGACAGCCCATGGGCTGCATGCAGTTTTTGGCATCCCCTGGCCACGGGCCATCACCTTGGGTGGTGTGGCAGGGGGTGCCTTTCTGCTCTTTGCGGGTGTGTTGATCCGCTGAATGTTCATGCCTAGGCAAGGGTCAGCGTGGTTCTTTTCTGACAGCTTTCCAACAACTTCCAATGCAGAATCGGTGCCTCCAGCATTTGTTGCCAATTGAGCTGATAGAGTTGGCTCTCCCCTTTGCTGCGAAAACGCCAGGGGCGTGGCAGATTCAGGTAGGTATGCTCCCCGAAAAAGCCGTTGCTGGTGATGATCTCTTGTTCCCGATCCTCGGTGTCGATCAAGGCGACTGATCCTTGAGCGACAATCCAAATGGTGGGCGCGTTGAGTGGGGTGGCGATCCATGCGCCATCAGCCAGGGTGATCTTGTGCATGGAGGCAGCAATTTGAAACAGCATGGCAAAGGAGAGACGCTCCCCAAACAGACGGGTACGGTTGAGAAAACGTATGGTTTGCAGGGCGTTGTAAAAGGTGGTGGAGAGGCCATTTTCTTGCAGAAAAATCTTGAACATGAAGATCGGCATGCGCAAAACCGAGGCATGTGAATCGGCCAGATAGACCCCTTCGTCGGGATGCACGGTATCATACAGGCGGCGCAGTCCCATGAAGGAGCCAAAACCCAGATGGCTGCACACATTGCTTTTGGCCTCGCGGTAGACATACTCCCCGGCGACAATCAAGTCGATATAGCCATCATCTTCATCGGTATCCTGGCGAATAATCGCTCCGACATTATGGTTGACGATATGGCCATTGGTGAGCATGCGGATTTCGCAATCATCCACCTCGGGAAAAAGCTCCTTGAGGTAGCAAAAGATGCGTTGCCGACGATAATCCTGCTCGCCAGAGATCAAAATATCGACCGAGGCAAAAGAGGCGGCGCTGCCGATGGTCATCTCTTCGTGGGTCAAGGGTCGGGCCAGATGGGCCAAAATCAGCCGTTTGGAGTGATCCTTGGCAAAATCCTGGGCTTTGCCATGGATCATGCCGCCACCGATATCCAATTTTTTCAAATCAGCGGGATAGTGATAGTCAGCTTTGATTTTGGCGATATACGAGGGGGGCAGATCCCGAGGGCCATTGCCAGCCATTTTATCGAGCACTTCGCTGCTGGTAAGATCGGCCCAATGGGCATAGGTGCGATAGCCATCTTCTCCGAGGGCGCGGAAGAGCAAAAGATTGTTTTCTACCGGATGCGGGGAGTAGAACGGCATAATGTCCAGACCGTCGATGCGGTTCCAGACATCAAATTTCAGGTCATGGATGGCAAAAAACTGTTCAAATTTATTCTCTTCGATGGAGAGCAGGGCGGCAAATTTTTTGGCCACAGAGGCACGCACCAGCGGGGTGGCAAAATAGTGAATGCGCCGATCGGTACGGATTAATTCTGGCAAGCCAGCAAAATGATCATCATGGGCATGGGTGTGGAAGACCCCGGCCAGTTCATTGATGCCGATACCAAGGGCGTTGAGAATTTTGCTGATACCGGGGACCACATCAATCAGATAGATGCGCCCCTGAAACATCAAGACGCTGCTCATGCTCGGACGATCGGGATCCCAGCCATCGCCGACACCGGTATGCAGGACGGCAAAATAGTAGCGTTTCAGCCGGTGGTAGCCCAGAGGATAAGGGGCCTGATAGGTTTGATCGGGAGGCAGATTGAGGTTGACCTCTGCCTGATGCTCCCGGTAGCGAAACCGAAAATGGTTGAAGGCGATGCGTTGGATGGTGACGCCATGACGGATCTCCTTCTCCTGTTCATCGAGTTCGAGGGTGTCGATAAACTCCGTCGGGTTGCGAATCTGTCCGAAGGCAAATTTTAACTTGATGCGCATCATGTTTTCGGCACTCTGTGCATCGATACCGGTGGCCATGATCTCCTCTTTGCTGAGCAGGCCATAGTTGCCACGATGGATATAGCCGAGTTGCGATTGCAGTTGTTCTGCAGAACCGATCAGCAGGGGCTTGATGCCGGTATTGTTGGGATGACCGGGGATCATCATGCCCTGACGATAGAGCATTTGCAGCACCGGAAATTCCGCCAGGTTGGCAAAGCTGCCATTTTGGATCAGCAGGTCAGAGAGCAGAATGGCGTTGGGACCGGTTTCAAAGGCAACCCCTTTTTTGACTGCGCTGGTATTGAGACCTTTGCGCATCAATAATTTGACCACTTCGCTGGGGCAGCCGCAGAGGATATAGAGGCTGGCTTCAGGAATTTGCAGCCAAAAAACGCCTGGGGCAACAGGGATGATCAACAAATTGCCCATGGATTCACGGAGGGTTTCCTGAATCCGTTCCAAGTCGCGAGTGCGTTCCTGGACCTGTTGTTCCAGTTGCTGACTTTGTTGCGCCAACTGCCGACGCTGTTTGGCCAGGGAGAGATGGGTATGCAGTCGGGCGGCCAGTACGGCAGGATTGATCGGTTTACTGATATAATCGACGGCGCCGACGGCAAATCCGTTGGCTTCGTGACCAGTTTCATCTATACCAGTAACAAAAATGATCGGGATGTGCCGGGTAATGGGATTCTCTTTCAGACGGCGACAGAGCTCAAAGCCATCCATCTCAGGCATGCGAATGTCCAGCAAAATCAGATCCGGCTGCGGCTGTTCCAGACAGAGCTGCAAAGCCTGCTGTCCGTGCTCGGCAAGGGAGATCCGATAGTGGTGACGCAACAAACCAGCCAATAGCTCCTGGTAGATCGGTTCATCATCAACAATCAAGATGTGCTGAAGTTCTGTTTGCATGACAGGACTTTCCGAAAAATGTTACTGGTTTTGCTTAATTTTCAAAATTGCTTGATTTGTAGCAAGGGTATCATGCTTGGAGCAAGAGGTTAAATGAATTTTTTTTGCAATCCTTGTTTTTGCTGGCGTACCCTGTCTAATCTGCAAGGTGCACTGGTACAATGGGGTGCAAATTATCCGGGATGGCAGAGGCATGTTTGACGAAGAGACGCAGCGGGCATTGATGCAGGAGTTTTTTTCCGAAAACCGGGAGGCGTTGGATCGGATCGAACAGGGCTTGCTGCAACTGGAGGGAATGCCGAGCAATCAACCGTTATTGCATGCTATTTTCCGGGATATGCACACGGTCAAGGGCAACTGCCGGATGATGGAATTTATCCGTTCGGAGGAGTTGGCCCATACCGCAGAGTCGTTGTTGGAGCACATGCGGTCTGGGAGGTTGCGGATTGATCAGGAGATCGGCAGCCTGTTGTTGCAGGTGTTGGATGGGTTGCGCCGGGCGTTACAGATTATCGAACAGAGTGGTGCAGAGGGAGAGATCCAGTTTACTGGGTTGTTGCGGCAGTTGGAACGGATCATTGCCCGTGCCGAGAGTATGGAGACGGTAGTTGAGGAGGGAGCAGGAGAGCCAGAAGGTGAGGCGGCAGAGGAGTTGCTGTTGCCCGGCGGGCGGGGGGGAGAAGCAGAAGCGGTTGCTGGTCGTAGCGATTCGATTCGTTTGTCGATTGAGCGTCTGGATGCCTTGTTGAATCATGTGGGGGAGTTGGGGGCCGGGTTTAATCAATTAAAATATGCTTTGTCGCGGCAGCCAACGCAGATAGAGCCGGCAATGGAGGGGTTGGGGCAACAGATTCAAACGTTGCAGGATGAGGTGTTGCGCTATCGCTTGCAGCCGATTGGACCGGTTTGGGAAACTTTTCACCGACTGGTGCGGGATTTGGCGGTACAGACCAAAAAAAAGGTGCTGCTGGAGCTGCATGGGGAAGAGACAGAGGTGGATCGCAATGCTCTG
This sequence comes from Candidatus Magnetaquicoccus inordinatus, assembly GCF_004217665.1. Taxonomy (GTDB): domain Bacteria; phylum Pseudomonadota; class Magnetococcia; order Magnetococcales; family Magnetaquicoccaceae; genus Magnetaquicoccus; species Magnetaquicoccus inordinatus. Next base: position 4,647 of record NZ_RXIU01000032.1, read on the forward strand.
ATTGTGGTCAAAGAGATTATGGGACATCTGTTGCGCAACGCCATCGATCATGGCATTGAGTTGCCAGAGCAGAGGATAGAGAGTGGTAAATCGCCGGTGGGTCGGATCCATTTGTCGGCGGAACAACGGCAGGGGCAGATCTATTTGGAGATTGCCGATGATGGACGCGGCATAGATGTACAGAAGGTGCGCGCCAAGGCGATTGGCAGTGGTTTGTTGACCGAGGATCGGGCTTGGGAGCTGCAGGAGGCAGAGATATTCCGTCTGATTCTCTTGCCAGGTTTTTCCACTGCCGAGCAGGTGAGTAAAATATCCGGTCGAGGAACCGGAATGGATGTGGTACAAACGGCGGTTGAGCAGTTGGGGGGCACGATCAGCATCAGCAGTGTCCTGGGAAGTGGTTCACGCTTTCGCCTGCGCATTCCGCAGACGATGGCCATTGTCCCGGTATTATTGGTGCGTGCTTGGGGGGAGAACTTTGCCCTGCCGCAGTCTGGGATTGTCGAGTTGCTCTCCTACCATGGAGCAGAGGTGGCGGAGCATGTGCAGGGCAAGATGGGTGCCCCTATGTTGCGGGTTCGGGAACATCTCTTCCCTTTGGTCGTTTTGGCACAGGTGTTGGCCTGGGGTGAGAAAAAAGAGGATCCTGGAGAGTTGACCGAACAGTTGCGCGGTTGGCCAGCGCTGCATGTGGTGGTTGTACAAAGTGAGGAGCAGATTTTTGCTGTGGCGGTGGAGCAGATTTTGGAACCGGCCAATCTGGTGATCAAACCCGTAGGATCCCTGTTTTCCGGGATTCATGTTTTGGCCGGTACGACGGTTTTACCAGATGGTTCGGTAGCATTTTTATTGAATGTGGCAGAGTTGCTGCAGAGCTGAGAGCGGAGAAATGGTGGTAAAAGGAGTAGAAGATGAGTAAAAAAAGGGCGCTGGTTGTGGATGACAGCAGTTTGGCACGGATGATGGTACGCAAAATTTTTTCCACCCGTTTTACTGAGTGGGAGTTGCTGGAAGCCAAGGATGGGGAGGAGGCGTTGGCAGTTGCCGGGGGCGAGATACACTTGGCATTATTGGATTTTAATATGCCGGGGATGAATGGTATTGAATTGGCGGAAAAGCTGATGGTCCAATATCCTGGCATTGCCCTGTATCTGGTGACGGCCAACATCCAGGAGAGGATGCAGCAGAAGGCCGATGCCTTGGGGATTGGTTTTATCAAGAAGCCGATTGCCGAGCATAAATTGGTGGAGATTATGGGATAGGCAATTGTTGGTCTCGGGATAGAGAGACGATGAACGATCAGGAGTTGCGCTTACCCTCTGCAGAGGGGCAGTCGGTCTTTTTGTTGACTGAGATGGAAGAGGATGCGCTGAAAGAGTTTTTTAATATGGGTCTGGGTATGGCGGCAGCCTCATTGAGCCGCATGGTCAACAATGAGGTGTTGTTGTCTTTGCCCAAGCTGCGTATTGCCTCCTACGAAGAGGCCACACACCTGTTGCTTTCCGGGCAAGAGGAGCGACTGGTGGCCATTCGACAAAATTTTACCGGTGAACTCAGTGGTACCGCGTTATTAATCTTTCCTGGTGCGGGTGGCCTGGAATTGGTGCGTACCTTGCTGCATGAGCAGATGCCGTTGGAAGTATTGATGGAGTTGGAGCAGGAGACCTTGTTGGATGTGGGCAATGTGGTCTTGAATGCCTTTTTGGAGAGCTTTACGCAGATGATGTCGGTGCAGTTTGAGTTTGAATCGGCAGAGTTTTTGCGTGGCAGTGGGCAGTTTTTATTGGATTTGGAGTCCCATTTGGCAGCGCAACGTCAGGCTTTGCCGGTGGGGGATGGAGAGCGGGCTTTCGTGTTGATGATGGATTTCAAAACCCACGATGAAGAGCGCAAGCAGCATACATTAAGCGGTTTTGTGGTGTTGTTGTTTTCACAGGCATCGATGGAGATTCTCAAGCGGGAGTTGACAGTCATTCTGGGGGCTTTTTAAGCAAGGTGGAGAGCAGCATGGCAGAGTGGGATGCCACACTGTTGCAGCGGGCTTTGGATGTCAGTGCAGTGGGCACGATCCTCCTGGATCCAGAGCAACGGATCATTGTGTGGAACGGTTGGATGGAGCGCGGATCGCGTTTGCTGGCTGGGGAGGTGCTGGAGCGGCCTCTGTTTGCGGTGTTTCCCGAGTTGGCAGAAACACGGATTGCGCGGGCTGTGGAGAGTGCACTGAACAGTGGTTTGCCTACCACTTTGTCGCATCGTTTGACGCCGACTCCCTTTCCTTTATATACCGCCTCGGAACAGAACGATACCGCCAGTCGCATGAGTCAGTTGGTGATGATCAAAGCGATTCGTGACTGTGAAGGGCAGCGCTATTGTCTGATTCAGATCCAGGATATTACCAACACGGTGACCCGTGAGCAGGTGTTGCGCAGTCAGGCGCTGCAGTTGCAGGCCGCCAAAGAGGCAGCTCAGGAGGCAAATCAGGCCAAAAGCGACTTTTTGGCCAATATGAGCCATGAGATCCGTACCCCGATGAATGCCATTATCGGTATGTCCCATTTGGCTTTGAAGACCGAATTGAGCGCCAAACAGCGCGATTATTTGAGCAAAGTGCATGCTTCGGCGCAATCATTGCTCGGTATTATCAACGATATTCTGGATTTTTCCAAAATTGAGGCGGGCAAGTTGACCATGGAGTCGGTACCGTTTCATTTGGACGATGTGCTGCATAATGTGGCCAACCTGGTATCGTTGCGTGCGGAAGAGGCAGGATTGGAGGTCAATTTTCATGTCGAGCGTGGGGTGCCACTCAATCTGTTGGGGGATGCACTGCGTTTGGGACAGGTGTTGATCAATTTGACCAATAATGCGGTGAAATTTACCCGGCGCGGCAACATTACGGTATTGGTGGGGGTGGAGGAGCTGCAGGAGCTGCAGGTGGTTTTGCATTTTCAGGTCCAGGATAGCGGCATTGGCATGACCCCGGAACAGGTTGGTCGTCTGTTTACCGCCTTTACCCAGGCCGACTCCTCGACTACGCGCCGTTTTGGTGGCACCGGTTTGGGTTTGACCATCAGCAAACGTCTGGTGGAGATGATGCAGGGCCGGATTTGGGTGGAGAGTTGGCCGGGGGTGGGCAGCCATTTTCATTTTACCGCCACCTTTCCCCGTGCCAATCGGGAACGGCGGCGTTTTCGTCTGCCATCGAAAGATTTGGTGGGATTGCGGGTTTTGGTTGCCGATGACAATCCGGTCTCGCGGGAGATTTTACAAAAATCCTTTGAATCTTTCTCTTTTCAGGTCACCTGTGTCTCCTCTGGAGAGGAGGCTCTTTTTGAGATGGAACGGGCATTGGCGCAGAGTCGTCCCTATCAATTGGTTTTTTTGGACTGGCAGATGGGGGAGATGGATGGCATTCGCACCACCCGCGAGATCAACCGGCGTTTTCCAGAGACGCGCATTCCCAAGATAGTCATGGTGACTGCCTATTCGCGTGAGGATGTGATGGTGGCCGCCCAGGGGGTTGGGGTATCGGGATTTTTGACCAAACCAGTTTCGTTATCGATCCTGTTTGAGATGGTGCTCTCGGTATTGGGACGCGAGGGGGAGGGTCACAAACGTAGCGGGGGAGTGAGTGGTCTGCGTCAGGAGGAGCCGATTCGCGATTGGCGTGGGATCCGTGTCTTGTTGGTGGAGGATAATGAGATCAATCAGCAGGTGGCCTATGAGCTGTTGAGTGGAGAGGGGATGGAGGTGCAGATTGCCGCCGATGGGCAGCAGGCGGTGGCGGCAGTGCAGGAGACAGAGTTTGATGTGGTGTTGATGGATGTGCAGATGCCGGTGATGGATGGCTATGCGGCGACGCGGGCCATTCGCAGCGAAGAGCGTTTTTCCGGGTTGCCCATCATCGCCATGACTGCCAACGCCATGGCTGGGGATCGGGAAAAGTGTATCCAGGCCGGGATGAATGATCATATTGGCAAGCCGGTCCATCCTCCGCATTTGTTTGCCACTTTGGCCCGTTATTGCCGGGTGCGCAACCGTCAGGAGAGTCGCTCCGTTGTGCGGGAAGAGGAGGAAGAGGTTGCGATACCAGACACCCTTCCAGGCATCGATACAGGCGTGGGTTTGCGCAACCTCAATGGCAATCGCAAATTATACAGAAAAATTTTAGGTGATGTGCTCAGTCGTTATCGGGATTGCAGTGAGCGCTTGCAGGAGTTGGTGACAGAAGGCAAGGCGGAAGAGGCGCATCGCCTGGTGCATACCTTGAAGGCGGTTGCTGGGACCGTAGCGGCGCAGGGGCTGCAGCGGGCAGCACAAGAGTTGGAAGCGGTGGTGTGGCTGCAGAAGCGACAGGAGGAGTGGCCCCCTTTGTTTGTCTGTCTGCAGGAAGAGTTGTCGCTGGTGTTGCACGGTTTGGCCGCATGGCAACAGAGTATGGCAGATGCCGCACGGCAAGGCGAGCCGGAGAGCACGGAACAGGATCTGCTGCCGTTGCCAGAGTTGTTAAACCGTTTGTCGCGTCTGATCGAAGAGGGAGATTCGGATGCCAGGGATTTGCTGGAGCAATTGCGCCGCCATTTTGCCAGCGGTCGGTTTGCCGGTGAGGTGGAGCGTTTGGCTGCGCAGGTGGATGAGTATGAATTTGAGGAGGCGTTGTTGAGCGTGCAGCGTCTGCGGGAGGGGTTGCAGCAAGGGCTGGCGGGTTAAACAGGCACAGATAAGGAGCAGGAAGATGAGTGGTGATGCGGCCCGGATCTTGATCGTCGATGATGAGAGCACCAATATCGATGTCTTGGTTGGTCTGTTGCAGGGGCAATATCGCACCCTGGTAGCCAAATCGGGAGAGCAGGCTTTGCGCCGGGCGCATGCCAATCCCCGCCCCGATTTGATCCTGTTGGATATCATGATGCCTGGTTTGGATGGTTATGAGGTGTGTCAACGCCTGAAGGGGGATCCAGAGACCGCCGGGATTCCGGTGATATTTATTACCGGCAAGAGCAGCACCGAGGATGAAACGCATGGTTTGGAGGTGGGAGCAGTCGATTTTATTCGCAAACCGTTCAATCCGATGGTCGCCTTGGCGCGCATTCAGACCCATGTGGCTTTGCAGCGGCAAAAGAGTCACTTGCTGGAGCTGAATGCCACCAAAAATAAATTGTTGGGTATTGCAGCCCATGATTTACGCAATCCTTTGAATTCGATCACCGGCTTGAGCGAGCTGTTGCTGCAGATGGAGTTTGATGAGGAGGAGCGGCGCTATTTTTTGCAGACCATTCACAATGTTGCCAATCAGATGCTGGGTTTGATCAATGATCTGTTGGATGTCAGCGTGATCGAGAGTGGTACCTTTGCCTTGCGTCTGGCCAATGGCGATTTGGCGGAATTGGTAGCCGAGCGGGTCCATCTCTTGACCTTTACCGCCGAGAAGAAAGGGGTGCGTCTGGTGGCCGATTTGCAACCGACGCCGCTGGCCACTTTTGATCGGGCACGTCTGGCGCAAGTGGTGGATAACTTGTTGAGCAATGCCATCAAATTTACCCCGTTGCACAGCGTGGTACTGGTACGGACCGGTCAGCAACGGCAGGGAGTGTTTGTGCAGGTGGTCGATCAGGGGCCCGGCATTCCGCAGACCGAGCAGCACAAGCTCTTTGGCATCTTTGAAAAGCTGAGTACCCAGCCAACCGGACAGGAGAAGAGTACCGGTTTGGGCTTGTCGATTGTCAAAAAAATTGTCGATGCCCATCGCGGAGAGATCCAGGTGGTCAATAATCCCGATCGGGGCGCGATGTTTACCTGCTGGTTGCCCTTGGCCGGCTATGCAGCCGAGGCTGTTGAGGTAAACAAGGGATGATCTGTCTGGATGAGCTGGAAGAGGATACGCTGCGCGAGCTTTTTAACTTAAGTTTTGGCAGAGCGGCAGCGACCTTAAGTGAGATGGTTGATGGGGAGATCTCGCTGTCGGTGCCCTGTTTGCGTTTGTTGTCGGAGAGAGAGATCGTCGCGCATTTGTTGGAGCTGTATGGCAGTGCCATTGGCATGGTGGGGATGCGCTTTCGTTTTGTTTTTGCCGAGAGCAGGGCGATTGCCGGCATGGCGCTGTTGTTGCTGCGGGCGGCGGAGGTGGCCCATTTGCTGGATGCGCTCTATGGCAACCATTTGCCGGACGAGCTGCTGCTCCAGGTGGAAGAGGAGACGATGCAGTCTACAGGGGATCTGTTGCTGTATACTTGTGTCAGTTCATTGAGTGCCCTTTTGCTTTCGGAGATTGACTGTGCGCCACCACACTATTACCGGGGTACTCCGCAGCAGTTGAGCCATGAATTATTGCCGGAGCGTTCGCCAGAGTCCGGCTCTTTGGTCGATGAGAAATGGCTGTTGTTGCGGGTGGATTTTTCCTTGCTGGGCAAGGATGTGGCAGGTTCCCTGTTGTTGTGGATGGATGGAGCGGCTCTGCCCATCTTGAAAGAGGGTCTGGATCGTTATTTGGCGGATCCACTGGCATAGGAAAAAAAGATGGAGATGGTCTGGCTGGATCCGGGGGAGCTGTTTATCGGTGGTGGCGCCGAGGTGCACACGGTGTTGGGTTCGTGTGTGTCGGTGGTGTTTTATCATCCACGCAGTCGTTTTGGCGCAATCTGTCATGGCAAACGCGATAGTCGTGCCTGTGCGCATCCTCTGACCGGGGTGAAGATCTGTCGGGAAATGGGGGATTATGTTTCCTGTGTTCTTCCCTATTTGTTGGCCAGCTTTGAGCAGCGTGGTATTGCCCGCCAGGAGCTGGAGGTGAAGCTGTTTGGTGGCGGAATGATGTTTGGCGGTAGCGGAGCGGTGTTGGATGCACCGGGTTTTACCATTGGCAAGCGCAATGTGGATACAGCACTGTCCTTTATTCGCGCCCACCATTTGCATTTGACGGCCTCCGATGTGGGTGGGCCGTGGGCACGGCAGTTGATCTTTTCTACGGCGACCGGCGAGATTCGTTTGCGTCGGATTCGTTCATCAGAGCAAGAGTTGGCTACCCTGGATAGCGGAGCAGGGGCAGGCAACGGTCGTAAGTTCTTTTGATTCTCTTTGTAACATCTCTCACTGACGTTAATTCCCCTCTTTTGGCGCTGATGCAAGAGCATTTTGTGGCGGTTGCCGAGGCTATTGCCGCAATGCAACATGCTTTTTTGACTTGTAACGAAAATGTTACATAAACGTAACCAGTAATTCACATTTCTGTGATAAAAACCTTTCCATTTCGTCATATATGTCGCTATTCTGTGTCACAGATAATTCACCTGGGGCGGTCAGAGGCGTGATCGTGCCCCGGGAGGCGATAAATGGGGAATCTATTGTCACGAAACATTCACAATCAACAGGAAAGGGAAACCAGAAGGGTGAGACATGAGTAGCGACATCATATACAATCTGGCTGTTGCCACGGTGGTAGTCATTCTGATCTTCGACTACACCAACGGCTTCCACGATGCCTCAAACATCATCGGAACCGTTATTGCGTCACGGGCCATGACGCCGATTCAGTCGGTCATCATTGTGGCCACTTTTGAATTTCTTGGCCCCCTGTTGGGTGGTACAGCAGTGGCCAACACGATTGGAGGTATCGCCAAGATCAGCGATCTGACGCCGACGCTTTCCATGACTGTAGTTTTCTGTGGCATGTTGGGATCGATCTTCTGGAACCTGTTGACCTGGTGGTTTGGTATTCCTTCCTCCTCTTCCCATGCTTTGGTTGGTGGTTTGGTGGGCGCGGTGTTGTTTGCTGCCGGTGCCGATCATGTGGTGTGGGGTGTGGATGCGTTGATGGAAAAACACAAACTGACTGGCGTGACCAAGACGGTGGCGGCACTGATTATCTCCCCGCTGGCTGCCTTCTGGACCGGATTTTTCTTCTTCAAGCTGATGCGCTGGTTGTTGATGCGTGCCAAACCATCGGCCAACAATTGGCTGAAACGTTCGCAATTTTTCACCATGGCTGCCTTGGCCTTTTCGCACGGCTCCAATGATGCCCAGAAGAGTATGGGTATTGTGGCGTTGATTTTGATGTTGGGTGGTATGACCCCCAAGTTTGAAATTCCCTTCTGGGTGATGTTGGCCTGCTCGATCGTGATCACCTTGGGTATTCTTTCCGGTGGTTGGCGTATTGTGCGCACGATTGGTTTCGGTATCTACAAGGTGCGTCCTCTGCATGCCATGAGTGCGCAGTTGACCTCTGCAGCCTTGATCCTTGGTGCTTCGCAGTTTGGTATGCCGGTCTCCACAACCCACGTGGCCAGCTCGGCGATCATGGGTGTGGGCTCTTCAGAACGGGCCAAAGATGTACGTTGGAGCAAGGCATCGGAGATTGTCAGCACCTGGATCATCACCATTCCCGGATCGGGTTTGGTAGGTGCGTTATCCTTTGCCTTTGCCAAATATGTGCTGGGTGTGCACTGATTCGGCAGTTTGCTTACGAGACAGTTTCACGTTCATAACCGGATCCATATGTGATCCTGACATTATAGAGGAGAGTTAAAAGATGGGCGGTAGCAATTCTTTCATCAGTGGCATCACCAACGCAGTTTTCCCCCGCATGCCGAACTTTTATGGCATGATTTTGGAGCAGTGCGAACTGGTTTCGCAAGCCTCTGATGCGATGGTGGATTTTATGCAGACCAGCAGCAAATCGGTTGCAGACAAGGTGATTCGTCTGGAGAGTGAAGAGGATGCCTTGAAAGCGCGCAATCTGGATGTGTTGGCCAATGCTTTTGCCACGCCGTTGGATCGTGAAGATCTGCAGCGGGCCATGACCTCTGTGGGTGTGACCATGACCTACATGTCGACGATTGTGCAAGAGATGCAAACCCTGGGTGTGCCCTCGGATCAATATACCATGGAGATGGCGGTTTTGTTGCGTGAAGCCAATGTGGCCTTGAATCGTGGCTACAAAAAGCTTGGTGGCAAAGATACCCCCCTGGCCGAGAGCGATGCCCATGTGGCAGTGCAGGCCAAACACAATCTGGACAAATGTTTCCGCCGTGCCTTGGCCGAGTTGTTCAAAGCCGACAAGGTCATGGATGGCTTGAAAAACGATACCGCAGATTCCAAGATGGAAGCGATGGCTTATGTCTTGGAGATTTTCAAACGCCGGGAAATTTATCGTCATCTGTCGGATGCAGGTCATGAGCTGTCACGTGCCGGCAACTTCTTGCACGATATTGTGGTGAAGATTTCCTAAGCAAAGCCAAGTGGTTTGCAGGATGCCAGCCGGGGGAGGAGACTCTCCCGGTTTTTTTTGTAACTATTCAGGTTCGTGATGGCTCGCCAGCTCTACTCCCATGGGGATGCTGTGCGGATTGGCGCAAAAATGCGCGCCAATTCGCACAGCTTGCTTCCATTAGGCGCGCTGCGCCGACGCAAAGAGCGCGTCGGCTTAGTTTGAAAAGCGCGCCAAAGGCAAAAGATTAAAAGCAAAATCCCAGGGATTCCATCCCTGGACCCGGCCAGGGAGGTGCCCTCCCTGGACCCGCAATAATTTTGGGTGGTGAATAGTTACCTTTTTTTAGGTAGGGCGAGAGAGCCAATAGATCCCCCAAAACAGGGTGAGCAGCGTGATGGGCAGCCCGGCCCGCAGATAGGGCCAAAAGCCGAGGGTGACCCCTTGCTTGCGGGCCGATTCGGCGACAATCAGGTTGGCGACCGAGCCGAGCAGGGTGAGATTGCCCGCCAAGGTGGTGGCCATGGCCAGGGTAAGCCAAGCCTTTTCTGCCCAGGGAAGCTGGCTGACCAACGGTTTGAGAAGCAGGACGGCAGGAACATTGGAGACCAGATTGCTGAGCAGCATGCTGCTCCAGGCCAAGGCCGGCAGTTGCAAGGTGTCGGCAGCAGGGAGCAGTTGCAGGAAAGAGTGGCTGAAACCGGAACTTTCCACCGCTCGGGTGACAATAAAAAGGGCGGCAAAGAAGAGAAGCAGCGGCCAATCGATCTCCTGGAGAATTTCATCGGCTGGCCAACGGCGGGTGATCAGCAGCGGTGTGGCGGCGCTGATGGCGGCCAGGGAGACAGGCATGCCAGCGAGCAATGTGGCGAGCAGCAGGAGGGTGACCAGCAGGCTTTTGCGCAGCAGGGTGTGGTGCATGTGCAAGGGGGCGGGCGGAGGTAGAGCGATGGGGCGTTGGCTGAGCTGTTTGGGGTAGAGAAGAAGAAGCAGCAGCCAGGCGATGAGCAGGCTGCCCAGGGCCACCGGTGCCAGAGCCTGCAGAAAGGGGGTGAAGGGGATGGCCGAGGCGATGCCGATCAACATGTTTTGCGGGTTGCCGATCAAGGTGGCAACAGAGCCGATATTGGCGGCTGTGGCCAGACCGATGAGAAAGGGAATGGGTGGCAAACCGGCCATCAATACCACCTCCAAAACCAGGGGAGTGAAGGCCAGGACAATGGTATCGTTGAGAAAGAGGGCAGACAGTAATGCCGATACCAACATCAGCAAAGCAAGCAGCAGACGTGGATGCAGTTGGGCGGCGGTGGTATGGTAGGCGACCCAACTGAAAAAACCGGCCATGCGCAGATGGATATTGATGATCATCATGGCCAGCAGCAGGGTGAGGGTGTGCAGGTCGATGGCCTGCAGTGCCTCATGATAGGGGATGGCGCCACTGAGCACCAGCAGAGTGGCACCAGCCAGGCAGATGGTGGCGCGATTCATGGCCAGTCGGGGCAGTCGGCCAATGGCCACACCACCAAGGGTGATGAGCAGGAGCAGTAGCCAAAGCATTTCCAGCCAGGACATGGTTACCCCTCTCCATCCGGTTCATAACCCAGCACCGGAGCCAGCCATCTTTCCACGCTGACAATGCTCATCCCTTTGCGTTCGGCATATTCGGCAATCTGGTCGCGGCCAAGATGATCGACCCGGAAATAGCGGCTCTGCGCATGGGCAAAATAGTAGCCGCATATGGCCGCCTGGGGGATCATGGCACCACTTTCGGTCAAACGCATGCTGGTGTGCCGGGTGGCCTCAAGCAAAGAAAAAATGGTCTCTTTTTCTGTGTGATCGGGACAGGCCGGATAGCCGGGTGCCGGGCGAATCCCCTGATAGCTTTCACGAATCAACTCCTCATTGCTGAGCTGTTCCGCAGAGGCATAGCCCCACTCCTGGCGGCGAATCTGCCGATGCAGCCATTCGGCAAAAGCCTCCGTCAGACGATCCGCCAGAGCCTTCAACATGATGGAGCCATAATCATCCCCCATCTGCTCTCTGGCCCCTGCCGCCTCCTCCAAACCAATACCGCAGGTGACCGCAAACAGACCCAGATGATCGGGCAAACCACTGGCACGGGGGGCAATAAAATCGGCCAATGCCAGAGAGTGGTGTCCGGTTCCTTTTTCCGCCTGTTGGCGTAAGGTGTGTACGCGGGCGATGCACTGGCTGCGGCTGGGATCACTATAGAGCTCAATATCATCCTGCTCGGTACTGTTGGCCGGATAGAGAGCATAAACCCCCTTTGCTTGCAACAGCTCTTCGGCCAAAATTTTTTCCAGCCATTGTTGGGCATCCTGGAACAGTTTGCTGGCGGCAGCACCACTTTCAGGATCAGCGAGCAGGTCGGGATAACGACCATTCATCTCCCAGGTGTGAAAGAAGGGGCTCCAGTCGATATACTCTACCAACTGTTGCAATGGGGGGGTGACGCAGTGCACTCCCAAACGCTGCGGTGCCGGGGGGAGTGTGCTTGCCCAATCGATAACGCAACGGTTCTGTCGGGCTGTGTTGAGGGTGATGCTGCGGCCCCGATTTTGCCGTGCTGCATAATTTTGTCGCAGACGTTGCTGCTGTTTTTGTATCTCGGCGATATAGTGTGTCCGCTCCTCATGGTTGAGCAAACGCGCCACGACACCGACCGCTTGCGAGGCATCCTTGACCTGGACCACGACCCCGGAATAGTGCGGAGCGATTTTGACGGCAGTATGCAGTTGCGAGGTGGTGGCTCCGCCAATCAACAGCGGAATGGTCCAACCCTGGCGCTGCATCTCTTGCGCCAGCAGGGCCATCTGCTCCAGGGAGGGGGTAATCAGGCCAGAGAGGCCAATCATATCCACCTGCTGGAGACGTGCCTGCTGCAGGATGGTGGCCGCCTCCACCATCACCCCCAGGTCGATCACCTCATAATGGTTGCACTGCAGGACTACCTTGACAATATTTTTGCCAATATCATGCACATCTCCCTTGACGGTGGCCAACAGGATACGCCCCTTGTGTGAGCTGCTGCTTGTACTGCCGGAGGCGAGCAGATAGGGCAACAGACCGGCGACCGCCTGTTTCATCACCCGGGCGCTTTTGACCACCTGGGGCAAAAAGAGCTTGCCGGCGCCAAACAGTTCGCCCACTTGATCCATGCCCTGCATCAATGGACCCTCTACCACTGCCAGGGGATGGCTGGCGGCCAGACGCGCCTCTTCCACATCGGCATCGATATAGTCGGTGATCCCTTTGACGACGGCATGGATCAACCGCTCTTGCACCGTTGTTTGTCGCCAGACTAACTGCTTCTCTTTGCCGGTATCGGCAGTGGTAGAGGCTTTCAGCTCTTCGGCCAGTTCCAGCAGACGTTCTGTGGCATCGGCGCGCTGATCCAGCAGCAGATCCTCGCATAACTGGCGCAACTGTTGGGGAATCTCCGGGTAGATGGGCAGTTGTCCCGCGTTGACAATGCCCATATCCATGCCTGCCTGGATGGCATGATGGAGGAAGACGGCATGAATGGCTTCGCGCAGCGGGTTGTTGCCGCGAAAGGAAAAAGAGACATTGCTGACCCCGCCACTGATCAAGGCGCCAGGCAGATGCGCTTTGATCCAGCGGCAGCATGCAAAATAGTCCAGGGCATAGCGGTTGTGGGCTTCAATGCCGGTGGCAACGGCAAAGATGTTGGGGTCAAAGATGATCTCATCGGCAAGAAATCCCGCCTGTTCGGTCAACAGGCGATAGGCGCGTTGGCAGATCTCCTGGCGGCGCGCCAAAGTATCGGCCTGCCCCTGTTCATCGAAGGCCATCACCAACACGGCAGCACCATATTGTTGCACCCGTCTGGCTTGCTCCAGAAAAATGGCTTCCCCCTCTTTCAGGCTGATTGAGTTGACCACGCCGCGTCCTTGCAGGGCTTGCAGACCTGCTTCCAGGACCGGCCAGTTGGAGGAGTCAAGCATGATCGGTACCCGGCTGATGTCGGGCTCCGAGGCCAGCAGGTTGAGAAAGCGGGTCATGGCGGTGGGGGCATCGAGCAGGGGATGGTCCATGTTGATGTCAATCAGATTGGCGCCATCTTCCACCTGCTTGCGGGCTACAGCGAGCGCTTCTGTAAAATGGCCATCGAGAATCAGACGGGCAAAATGGCGTGAACCGGCAACATTGGTGCGTTCGCCGACCGTGACGAAGAGACTCTCTGGGGTAATGTTGAAGGCTTCCAGGCCGCTCAAACGGCAGCCAACCTTGCGGGGTGCGGGTTGTCGTGGTGGCAGGTCACGCACGGCAGCGGCAATGGCACGGATATGGGCCGGTGTGGTGCCGCAACAGCCGCCGATGATGTTGATCAGGCCGGAACGGGCAAATTCACCAATTTGTTCTGCCATGGCCTCTGGTGTTTCGTCATAGCCGCCCAGTTCGTTGGGCAGGCCAGCGTTGGGATGGGCGGAGATCAGGGCATCGGTGAGCAGGCCGAGCTCCAGCAGATAGGGACGCATCTGCTCGGCCCCTTGGGCACAGTTGAGACCCAGGGTAAGGGGGCGGACATGGCTGACCGAATGGCAGAAGGCTTCGACGGTCTGCCCGGAGAGGGTGCGGCCACTCTGATCGGCGATGGTGACCGAGATCATGATCGGCAGGGGTTGGTCGCGGCTGGCATTATATTCGCTAATTGCGAACAGGGCAGCTTTGGCGTTCAAGGTATCAAAAATGGTTTCGACCAAAAGCAGGTCGGCGCCACCATCGACCAGACCAGAGATGGCGGTGCCATAGGCGGCCACCAAATCGCGGAAGGTGACATTGCGATAGCCTGGATTGTTGACATCGGGAGAGAGGGAGGCGGTGCGATTGGTTGGACCCAGCACGCCGGCCACAAAACGGGGCCAGTGCGGATGCTCTTGTTCGGCCTGATCGGCCACCGCACGTGCCAGTTGCGCTGCACGGAAGTTGAGTTCATAGGCCAACTCTTCCATGCCATAGTCGGCGAGTGAGATGGCGTTGGCGTTAAAGGTGTTGGTTTCCAAAATATCGGCACCCGCTTCCAGATAGGCGCGATGGATGGCCTGGATCACATCGGGGCGGGTCAAGTTGAGCAGATCATTATTTCCTTGCAGATCGGTGGGATGATTGGCAAAGCGGCTGCCGCGAAAATCGGCTTCGTTCAGTTGGTAGCTTTGGATCATGGTACCCATGGCGCCATCCAGAATAAGGATGCGTTTGTGCAGTACGGAGTGGAGTTGTTGGAGCTTTTTTGTATATTTATCAGTTTGTTGATACATTTTCCACGATCCAGGCGCCAAAGGAGGTTAAGAGGAAAAAGGGCTGGCTGCTATCATGCGGCAAAAAATTGTTGCGATGCAATTGACATTGTGACTGGCAACACGCCCTCTGGTAGGTTACCATAACTGGCTAATAACGAAACCGGTTGGTTTGTGGTAGGTGGTAAAATTGTCAGAAGAAGGAGGGTTACGCGATGCGCGTGATGCTTGTCATGCTGGGCCTGCTGGTGATGGTGCCGTGGGGTGACCTGCACGCCAAGGAGATCTACAAGAGCGGTCGTTATACGGTACGCAAGGTAGAGGGAACCTGCAAACTGGAGATTCTGTTGCATGAAGGGGATCAGGAACCAGCGGCGATTTTGGCATTGTTTCCATCGGACGAATTTTTTGGCGAGATGTTTACCGAGAAGGCGCGCATCGGTGTAGCGCAGAAGAAGGTACGCATTCAGTTCGATCAGGATAAGCCGAAGGATATTAATTTTGTTGCCGATGCTTCCGCCAAGGATAATTATTGGCGCTGGCAATATTTGGAAAATACCCAGGGGATTTTGGGTCTGTTGGGCAAACGCACCAAGATGATTGTCTCTTTTTCCAATGGCAAGACGATGTTCAAATATACGGTGCCGCTCAAGGGCAGCACCAAGGCGGTGATGGCTTTGCGTCACTGCCGGTAAGGGGGTGTGCCACAGGGGGAGAGCTGGCTTGCGCCACTGCCGGTTGCTGGTGCCGGTGTGAGCTCTCCTGGCGGGCAAGGGCAGTGGCTGTGGGCCAATTCTGGTTCTACAGTGCGCCGTAGCGTGCTTTATACTCCAGGATGGCTGGCAGATATTCTTGCAGGCTGGGAGTCTGTTCGAGCAGGGGCAGAAGATCCTGCAGGCGGGCGATGGCGAGCACGGGGATGCCCAACTCTTGTTGGACGATTTGCACGGCGCTCTGTGTCGAGTGTGTGCTCTGTTCCTGGCGGTCGAGGGCGATGATGACACCAGCCAATTCGGCTTTGGCTTGGCGAATCCATTGCACCGACTCCTGTACAGAGGTGCCGGCACTGATTACATCATCGATGATCACTACCCGTCCTTGCAGGGGTGCACCGATCAATTGACCCCCTTCGCCATGATCTTTGGCCTCTTTGCGGTTGTAGGCGATGGGGAGATCACGTTGATGGCGCAGAGCGAGAGCGGTAGCGGTGGCGGTGGCCAGCGGGATGCCTTTATAGGCCGGTCCAAACAGCATATCGAACTGCAGGCCCGATTGCACCAGGGTGTCGGCATAAAAGGCGCCCAATTGTGCCAGTTGCGCACCGCTGTGAAAGAGACCGGCATTAAAAAAATAGGGCGAGAGACGTCCGGCTTTGGTTTGAAATTGGCCGAAGCGCAGCACTTCGGCAGCCAAGGCAAAGCGCAGAAACTCTTGGCAGTGTTTGGTTGCGGAAGAGTTCTGTTGAGGAAAAGCAGGTTGGGTCATGGCTGAGAGAATCCTTGCCGTTCAAAGTGAAAAGAGTCTATTTTGCCGCAAGAGTGGTCACAGGTCACGGAGCTTTGACAATGAGGTTGCGCTGATGGTGGGGGAGAAGAGAGGGTGAGCAGTTCAGAGCATACCTCCTCATTTGGGGTGTTTTTAGGTTTATTTTTGTTGGTGGCCAACGTCTGGATTCAATATATCCTGTGGTTTGGTGATCAGGGATTGGTACGTTGGCGGCAGACCCAGAAGCAATATATGTTGGTGATGGAGGATGTAAAACTGGTAGAAAAACGGATCCAGCAGATCAAGGATGAGATCATGATGTTGGAGAAGGATCCGATGGCGTTAGAGGAGGTTGCCCGCCGCGAACTGGGGATGGTCTATCCAGACGAAATTGTCTTTATTGTGCCCAAGGATCCGTAAGCAAGCGATCCTGTTTTGTGTCATACCTTTTCTGTGGTACCGCTTTTTTCCTGCCCTCTTTTCTGTACAGTCTTGTTTCTGCTGCAATATCTTGACAACTCTCTCATGTCTGTGTGGTTCCATTCCGGCGGCAATGTTTTTGCATCGCCCATTTTTTTTGCGTGGCACCCTTTCTGTTGTCAGGTGATTACCCTTTCGTGCGACAGTCGGCGGCGCGCAGAGTATAAAAATTGAACAAATCATATCATTTTTATGAAAATAACTTGTATTTGCTCCTCTCCTGTTTATACTCTATAACGAGAACTTTGCAATATTAATCTATTAAGTTATCTTTGTAACAACATGGTATCTTGGTTCGGGACAGGCAAACGGGACGTAACTATTCAGCACCCAAAACTATTGCGGGTCCAGGGAGGGCACCTCCCTGGCGGAGTCCAGAGGCGGAGCCTCTGGGGTTTTGTTTTGTGTTTTTGGCGCGCTTTTCACAACAAGCCGACGCGCTTTTTGCGTCGGCTTAAGCGCCTAATGGAAGCAAGCTGTGCGCATTGGCGCGTTTTTTTGCGCCAATGCGCGCAGCATCCCCATGGGGGTAGAGTTGGCGAGTCATCGCAAACCGGGTAGATTTGGCGAGCCAGCACCAACTTGAATAGTTACAACGGGACAAACAAGAGGAGGAATCTATGTTATTGCGCTATTTTTGTGTGAGTGTCAGTGCTGTTTTGCTGAGTGTACCACTCTATGCTGATGTTGATCCAGATGACTCTTTCCCAACCTCTGCTGGAAAAAATTTTGCAGCATTGTATTATCATCATAGCTGGAGCAAAGGGTGGAATCACAACGGTATGGCTACCGATGCGGATCTGCGTATGAATGCAGATGCGGTGACCGCGAGACTGACCACCTATCGCAAGTTGGCTGATCGTTTGTTTGTCTTTCGGGTGGGGGTTCCTTACGCGCACTTTCATGTCAAACAATCCTCTACAAATATGGATGAATCGGCATCGGCAATGGGCGACCCCTATGTGATGGCTGGTTTTTGGCCTTATGAGAACAAAGAGCAAGGTGTGTATTGGGGGATCAATGGCTGGTTGACAGTGCCGTTGGGTGAATATGATAACCGTCAGGTTGTCAATATAGGGGGCAATCGTTGGGAATTCACTCCGGAAACCACCCTTTCTTTGGCGTTGCCCAATGAATGGGAAGGTAAGTTGATCGGTGGGGTCACCTTTTTTTCCGATAACTCTGATTATGGTGTCAATCGGCAAACAAGATCGCGTGGAGAGTTATATACACTGCAGGGCGGACTTTCCAAGCAGGTGACCAATGATTTGAATCTTTCTCTGGGCTATGTTTTTCAGTATGGTGGAGAGAGCGAGATAGATGGGGTCAAGCTGGCAGATACCCGGAAAGAGCATGCCATGCAAATATCGGGATTGTTTCCGTTGTTTGACAAAACCTCCATGCGACTCTTCTATCGCAATTGGTTTGAGGTAGAACAGGGGCCCAATTGGCAAACTGTTGGCCTGCACCTGATCCAACCTTTTTGATTGGGGTATGGGTCGGCAAGAGTCGTTTGTCTCTGCCATGGCAATCCAGGAGCGTGCCGCCGCCAATTCTGGGCAATAGGTGTGGAAACAGGGCAATCGCATTTGCCAATTTCTTCACTGTTGCCACAAGCGAAACTGTGCATGTCGGGCGTCCGCCCTCCCAAAGAGTGCCCCTGCGGGGCACAAATCGGTGC
>NZ_RXIU01000320.1 GCF_004217665.1 Candidatus Magnetaquicoccus inordinatus
GGGCACATCCCTGGCCGGGTCCAGGGATGGAATCCCTGGGATTTTGTTTTTAATCTTTTGCCTTTGGCGCGCCTTTCACAGCAAGCCGACGCGCTTTTTGCGTCGGCGCGGCGCGCCTAATGGAAGCAAGCTGTGCGAATTGGCGCGCATTTTTGCGCCAATTCGCACAGCATCCCCATGGGGGTAGAGCTGGCGAGCAGGCACGAACCTGAATAGTTACTTGCAGACAAAGTATCATGTCTATAGAGGATGAAAGATAGTCATGAAAAAATTGTATAGCCCTTTGAAATTTTTACGCTATACCAACCATATCGAGGCCCTGCGCAGCCAAAGCGTCTGCGCTCCTGTACATATACGCATCAAGCCCACCAATATCTGCAACCATGACTGCTGGTATTGTGCCTATCGGGTGGATCATCTGCAATTGGGCGCCGACATGGTGGAACGGGAAGCGCTCAGTTATGAAAAGATGGTTGAAATTGTTGATGATTGCATCTCCATGGGGGTCCAGGCTGTCACCTTTTCCGGTGGCGGAGATCCCCTGGTCTATAAACATCTGCCAGAGATGGTCGAACGGCTTGCCAAAGGGGGCATTCGCGTAGCCACACTGACCAATGGCGCCAATCTGAAACATAAAATTGCCGAAACCATTGCCCAATATGCCACCTGGGTGCGCATCTCCATTGATGCCTGGGATGATGCCAGCTATGCGCAATCCCGACGCATCAAAGAGGGTGATTTTAGCAAACTGTGCGACAATATCCGCTCATTCGTCCATCTGGGTAGCCGTTGTGTGCTCGGCATCAGCTATATCGTTACCCACGAAAATTATCAACATATCGTGCAAGCCAGCCAGCTCTTCAAAGAGCTGGGGGTCAATCATGTCAAATTTTCTGGCGTGGTGGTCGCCAACAGTGGTTCGGCCAACAGGGAGTACCATCAATCGATCATGCGCGAAACCTCGGCACAAATTGCTGCCGCCCAATCCTTGAATGATGCGCACTTTACGGTAATCGATCTCTACCATGAACTGGATGAGCGCTTTGAAAAATCCTATACCCAATGTCCTTTTCTGCAATTTTTAACTGTCATCGGCGCCGATGCCTGCGTCTATACCTGCCAGGATAAGGCCTATACGGAAGCGGGATTATTGGGCAACATCCGTGACCGCTCTTTCAAGGAGTTCTGGTTTTCTGCAGAAAATCGCCAAAAGCTGTTCCAGTTTAACCCGGCAATTCAGTGTCGCCATCATTGCGTTACCCATAGCAAAAATCTGGCTCTTCTCGAACTGCTGGCCATCGATCCCGAACATGGCTGTTTTGTCTGACTTACTGACTCTGGATCCACTGACAATAATCGGCAACCGCCTCATACCAGGGACGCAAGGGGGGCCGTTTGACCGAGGCTAGCGGAATACGCACAGGACGCACCCCTGTTGGGTCAATCTCCTTTTGCATAACCGGCTCAATTTTGGCTGCCAGATGGAGATGTTTGTCAAACTCCTTGAGCAGATCATACAACGAAACCATCCCATCGTTGGCCAAATGGTAAAGCCCCCACGGCTGCCCGGTCTGGTAAATAGTGCGGATTGCCAGAGCCAGATCTCTGGTGTAGGAAGGGGAATAATAGACATCCTGGGCAATGCGTAACAGCGGTGTGCCACTGGCCGAAAGTGCCAACATCTTTTCCACAAATTGGCTGGGACGCGCACTGGGTCCAAACAGGATAGGCAAACGAAAGATATAGTGTTGTGGCGCATATTGTGCCACCAAGGCATCACCCCCCAGCTTGGTCACACCATAGATATTGATTGGCGCGGGGCAATGCTCTTCAGTCCATGCTCCCTCCGCCAGATCGGTAAAGACGGTGCTGCCGGAAAGATGAATCAGCACAAAGCCGATCTCTCTGGACAATCTGGCCAATTGATAAGGAAACAAAGTATTGATCCTCTGGGCCAGTGCCGGCTCCTGCTCACACTGCTCAACCCCGACATAAGCCACTGCATTGACCACCACTTCGGGACGGTGCTGACGCAGCAGGCGCTCTACATCTTCTGGATCAGCGGCATTAAAACCAGAGGAGCTGATGCCCAGCACGGGAGATCTCTGTGCCAAGACCCATTGCAAAGCCATACCCATTTTGCCTGTATGACCAAGCAGCACAACCGGTCGTTCCATGCTCTTCTCTCCTGATAGCCATTCCCAGCCTGCCAGCACGGCAGATTTTTTTTACAAGCTCAGAGTCATCCGCACGCTCATCCCGCACCATTCACAACTGCCCAATGTATAGCAATCTTTCCCCGTATCAGACAATGGTGCGCAGGGCAATCGCATTTGCAAATCAGAAAATTATTAAGGAGGTCCAGGAGGAGATTATCTCCTCCTGGTGGGTGCAGGGCAAAGCCCTGCTGAAAATGTGCGGCGTTTCACCAGAAGCGAATGCAAAGCATTCGCGCACGCCGCACCAATCTGTGCCCCGGAGGGGCACGCTTTGGGAGGGCGGAGGCCCGACATGCACAGTTTCGCTTGTGGCTACAGTGAGAAAATTTGCAAATGCGATTGCCCTACAGAACAACCCAGGGCAATCGCATTTGCAAATCAGAAAATTATTAAGGAGGTCCAGGAGGAGATTATCTCCTCCTGGTGGGTGCAGGGCAAAGCCCCATAAGCGTTAACCTAACATCCCCAGAGTTGCCATCTGACGCTTTCGTTTCCTTGGTGAATCAGCAAGCCATTCGGTTATTTTGCGCCAGTTTTCCATGACTTCCGTGAAACTGAAAATCGGTAAAACAGCTTGCTGG
>NZ_RXIU01000321.1 GCF_004217665.1 Candidatus Magnetaquicoccus inordinatus
ACCATCTATCAGGTGACCAATCTGATGAAGGGTGTGGTCACTCATGGTACCGGTCAGATGGCCAAGCAACTGCACCGCAGCAGTAACAGCTCCAATAGCTCCAACAGCTCCAGTAGCAGCAGCCGCAGAGTCGCCACAGCACGCCGCTCTGCCCGGACCAGCGGTGGCTCACCCCAACGCTCCTACGAGGAAAGAAGCGGCGGTTGGCGCTGGCTGCGTATCCTGTTCTACCTGATGCTGCTCGGCATCATCGGCGGCGCCGGCGTGGGACTGGCCGCCTACTTCCACTTTTCCAAAGGCTTGCCCCCTCTCTACGGCCTCTCTGATTATCGACCCAGCCTGGTCACCCGCGTCTATGCCCGCGACTACCAACTCCTGGGCGAGTTTTTCTTCCAACGACGCCAGTTTATACGCATGTCTGACGTGCCGCGACAACTGATCAATGCCATCCTGGCCATCGAAGATGCCAAATTTTATCAACATCCTGGTATCGATCTGCACGGCATCATGCGCGCCGCCCTGGCCAATGTGCGCGCCGGGCGTGCCGTCCAAGGCGCCTCCACCATCACCCAACAAGTGGCCAAAACCTTCCTGCTCAGCTCAGTAAAAAGCCTGGATCGCAAAATCAAGGAGATTATCCTCGCCCTGCGCATCGAACGCGAATTTTCCAAAGATGAGATCATGGAGCTCTATATCAACCAGATCTATTTGGGTGCCGGTGCCTATGGCGTGGGAGCCGCCGCACGCATCTACTTTGATAAGGATGTCTCCGAACTTACCTTGGCACAAATGGCCCTGATGGCCGGCCTGCCCAAAGCTCCTAACCACTATAGTCCCTGGCGCCATCCCGATAATGCACAAAAACGACAAAAGTTGGTATTGAATCGCATGGTGGAGGTCGGTTTCATCAGTCAGGCCGAAGCAGATGCCGCCGCTGCCGAACCGCTAGGCTTGGCACGTCCACAGGAACCCCTGGATACCATCGCACCACACTATCTGGAACATGTGCGGCGGATTATTCTCGGCGATTGGGGCGAAGGACAACTGTACAAAGGGGGGCTGGATGTCTATACACCACTCGATCCTACCCTGCAACGACATGCCCAAGAGGCAGTGCGCCAAGGGTTGATCGAATATGATCGCCGCCATGGCTATCGCGGACCATTGGATCACCTGGAAAAAGTACAAGATGCCAGCGTGCGCCAAGCCTGGTTGCGCTCCAAAAGCGTCAATGAATTTTCTTCCGTCTCCGACTATCAGTTGGGCCTGGTCCTGGCGGTAGACAATCGCAAGGCCAAGGTGCTTTTGAGCGATGAATCGACAGTAGAGCTGCCCCTTGAAGGGGTGAGCTGGGCTCGCAAACGCCTGGATGAGAAGAAAAAACCAGGAAAAATTGCCGGACCACCTCCCAAAACAGTTGCAGAAGTGCTGCGGGTCGGGGATGTGATTTTGCTGGAAGCTCCCAATGAAAAACATAAAATCTATCACCTGGCCCAAGAACCAGAAGCCGAAGCAGCCTTGGTCAGTCTCGATCCCCATACCGGACAGGTCTTGGCCATGGTGGGTGGCTATAACTATGAAAAGAGCGAATTCAACCGCGCTACCCAGGGACAACGGCAACCAGGATCCTCCTTCAAACCCTTCATCTATGCAGCCGCCTTGGATAAGGAGCTCTCTCCAACCGATTTGATCGATGACAGCCCCATGCCCTTGGCCTATCGTGATCCAGTAACCAAAGAGTTGAAGGTATGGCGTGCGCAGAACTATGAGCATAAATTTTATGGACCCACCACAGTGCGCGTTGGTTTGGTGCATTCGCGCAATCTGGTGACCATACGTATACTCAAGCGTGTGGGGATGTCGGCAGCGATACCCTATTTGAAAAAGTTTGGCTTTGAGATTCCAGAAAACCGTCATGATCTCTCATTGGCCTTGGGGACGATGGGTTTTACTCCCTTGAAGATGGCTTCGGCCTATGCGGTCTTTGCCAATGGCGGCAAGCTGGTGGAACCGGTGGTGATTTCGCGGGTGCAGGACCGTTTTGGGCGCACGGTGTTTCGCCATCGTGGCGGTGATTGTCTTTTGTGTCATCAGGAGATTGATCGTACTTCTGTTTTGGCCCCAGAGCTGACAGCCCATTTGGAGCAACGTGATCAAGGGGTTTTTGATCGACCCGCCTTGGATCCAGCCACCATCTATCAGGTGACCAATCTGATGAAGGGTGTGGTCACTCATGGTACCGGTCAGATGGCCAAGCAACTGCAGCGACCGGTAGCCGGTAAAACCGGAACCACCAACAATTTACGGGATGCCTGGTTTGTTGGATTCAGCCCCTCGTTGGTGGCATCGGTATGGGTAGGGATGGATGACAACAGCACCCTCGGGCAGAAGGAGACTGGTGGACGGGCAGCTCTGCCGATTTGGGTAAAATATATGGCCAAGGCTCTGCAGAATGTACCGGTGACCGATTTTGTGGTTCCGAAGGGGATTGTTTTGGAGGAGATTGATCCAGAAACCGGTTTTCCGGCGGTGGAGGGTTCGGGAAATCGGGTGATGGAGTCGTTCAAGCCTGGACAGGGTCCGCTGCAATCCTCGGCAGTACCAGTAGGGGTGGTTCCTGGGGAGGGTATTGTGCCAGGAGCACCTGGTGCTGCACCGGCAGTAGGAGATGGATTCTATTAAACACGCAAAATAACAAAAAAAGTACTAAGGAGGTCCAGGAGGGGATTATCCCCTCCTGGCAGGTGCAGGACGGAGTCCTGCATGTA
>NZ_RXIU01000322.1 GCF_004217665.1 Candidatus Magnetaquicoccus inordinatus
TGCAGAGAAAAAGGCGGCTGCCCTGGAACGAGAGTATATCGCCATGCTGGGCGAGGAAAAATTGAAAAAAGAGGTGGAGCACATTACACGCCATGATATGAAATCACCTTTAAGCAGTATCATCGGCTTTGCCGATCTCTTGATAGAGGATGATGAACTCTCGGAAGCACATAAAGAGTCGGTACGCATCATCTACAATGCCGGCATCAAGGCATTAAGAATGGTCAATCTTTCCCTGGATCTTCTGAAAATCGAGCGCGGCGAATATCTCCTGGAAACAAAAGAGGTCAACCTGGTGCCGATTTTTGTGGACATGCAAGCCGACAATGTCACTTTGTTGCGTGCCCGCCGCCTGCCGGTAATATTTCATATTTTTGGTGCATCCTACTCCCTTGCGCAACTGCAAAAGGCGCAGTTGCGCCTGTTGGTGCAGGGCGAAGAGATCATGTGTTATAACATCTTTGCCAATCTGTTCAAAAATGCCGTGGAAGCTGCTCCGCCAGACAGCCCGATCACCATTCGCGTTGCGCATGCAGAAAACTCCTCTCTCATGATCTCCATCAACAATTTTGGTATAGTCCCTGAAGAGATTCAAAGCCGCTTTTTTGAAAAATATGCCACCTCCGGCAAAAAGGGAGGCACCGGACTCGGCACCTATTCGGCACAGCGTTTGACGGAAACTTTGGGCGGACGGATTGCCATGTCCACCAACGCAACCTCTGGAACAACCTTGAGCGTATGGTTGCCAAGCCCCTCTGGCACAGCCACTAGCTGTTCTCCGCAATGATGGTCACCGGATTGCTGTGCGCCCCAACCTGTACTTGATGCAAGTTTGCTCCTTGCAGATTGGCATGCAGCAACAGTGCCCCACGCAAATCGGCCTCATCCAAACGGGCATATCCCAGATTGGCACCCCACAAGTCGGCACCACGCAAATCGCTGCGCCGTAAATCGGCTGCATACAGATCGGCCAGACGCAAGCTCACCCCCCGTAAATCCAAATAACTCAACCAGGCCAACACTCCAACATCATGATTCTGGCGGGTGCGTTGTGGACGCAAGCGGTTCAACCAACGACCAAAAGAGCCATCCTCATCTGTCCAACGCGGCGAACGCTTTTTGGTATGACGCGCACAACCGTTCAGCACAGCCAACAAACCACTTTCCGCCTGCTGACAACGCTCTTCAAGCAGGCGGTAGTGTGAATATTGCCAATCCAGCCAGGGAAATCCCTGTCGCAAGAGGTATCCCAACAGTTGGGCAAGCTGTTTTTGCCACTCCCAGACGGTACGCCGTGGATAGAGCGCAATCTCACGATGGAGCATCTGAATCAGTGGCACGCTCATGGCAGCAGGACCACATAGACGCAGCCAATTGCGCAAAGCACAGCTCTCATCCCACCCTTTTTCCGTATTGTTCTGGCGAATTTTACGTTGGCTGTGCATCTGCTGCAAAAAGCGCAGCAGGCGTCGGGCCAGCAGATAATGGAGCATTCCGGTTTGGGTAAAGGTATAGCGCTCTTCGCCATCGGCTTGCATCGGCGCCCGACAAAAAGAGAATGCGCTTAATAAACGCCAGAGTGCTTCGCCAGGATTATCAACCAATCCCTGGGGATAACGGCCTGCCGGCAGGGAGCGGCACGCCTGCTGCAATTCACTCAAGGTAGCCGTATCATTGTGACCGTGCCAGATGGTGATAGCCATCTCTTCCAACAGTTCCAAAAAGCGGCGCTCATCCCAACCCAAAAGCAGTGAGTGCCCTCCCCCTGCATAACGGCGCTGATAGATGCTGTTGAGCATCTCTCGGTAGAATAAATTGCAGTGCTCGGCATGTTGCCGATCAATGCGACCTTGTTCTGCTGCCAAGGCCAAAAGATGGTTGGCCAGAGGATTGCCGGTCAACTCTGTCCACACGACATCTTCTGGCGGCAAGGGGGATGCAACAGCAGAGTGGCTGCGCAGACGGCGATATTTTTCCCACCATGCCACACGTTGATCGCTGTTGGCCAATGCCGAAAGGCCATCCTCGGCAAACTGTGTCTGCTGGGGAGAGTAGGATAGCAAAGTAAGAAACTGGCCGGGCCGCTCAAACAGATCACGATGCACGCTGCATAACGGCTCTCTTCCAGTAATGATAATCTGTAAACGAGTCGTGCGTTGATTCAGGCGGGCACTGGTACGCAAGATCTCTTCCAACCAGAGACGGCTTCTCTCCACGATCGATTGCCGTGGCATGGCCAACTCTTCCAGTCCATCCAAAAGCAGCAACAGACGCTCCTGCTCTGCCATCTCATCCAGAGGCGTCTGTTCATGGCAACAGGGATCGGCAGCCACAAACTCTTTGACCGCTTGTACCAGATCAATCTGTGGACCAAACAGATGCAGAGGGATCAACAAAAGAGGAATAGTGCCCTCCTTGGCCACAGTTGCCGCCAGCATTTTCAGCACAATACTCTTGCCAGAACCCGGTTCACCAACCAGCAAACGTACAGCATCCTGGGCTGAAGCCTCCTGTATCCACTGCAGCAAAGAGGTTTGCAGATCCACTATTGCCCATTGCGACAACGAATCTTCCTGATCGCTGGACAATATATCGGTTTTCTGGAACGCCCCTCGCAGGGGAATATAGAGGGAACGCAACCGATAGGGACTACCAAACATCGGTTCATCCACCTGTTTTTGCAGCCAGGCGCGATAATGATTCCACCCCTGTTCGCGGGCGGCAGCGCGTGTAAACGGTGTGGCCACATGTTGTTGCAAACATTG
>NZ_RXIU01000323.1 GCF_004217665.1 Candidatus Magnetaquicoccus inordinatus
CACATTACCAGCAGGGCTTTGCCCTGCACCCACCAGGAGGAGATAATCTCCTCCTGGACCTCCATAATAATTTTCTGATTTTCAAATGCGATTGCCCTGGACTCTCAGGCAATCTGCATTGGCATTTTGCGTCGCATCGGATTACACTGGTACAGTAAACAGGCTCACTCGCGCACCAGAAACAGAGTAACTCTTTTTCAGGAGAGAGGGGATGGGAGAGACGGGTCAACCAGCAGAAGAGATGCAGATGCGTCGTTTGCATGCTACCCATCTCTGGCGACCGTTGCATGGTCGACGCCAACGCCAGCAAGAGGTGATTGCTCTCCACGATCTGCACACGACACAGCAAGCAGAGAGTATTGCAAAATCTCCACTCCATCTGGCCAATACCCCAGAAAATGTGCCGATTGTACACGAACATTTTCAAATTCATAATGTGTGTAGCGGGGTGTTGGTTCTGGAAATTTCCGGACTGGCCCAACTGTCTGCAGAAAAAGCCATTGATTTGGCCATAGCGCAAGAACCGATGCTCTGTTGGCGCATGATGCTCTCCGGTGAAGATCGCATGTATTTACCTTCGCAAAAGGAGGATTTGCATCTGCAAAGCAAGCGTATTGCCCTGCTGCATGAGCCGCAGATCTCCTCGCAAGTCATTCTTCGTCCTGGACAGCAGCGTCATATCAATTTGTTGATTACACGAGTTGGTTTATACAATCTGGTACAGGATACACCGCTACCCACCATACTGGAGATCTTTATGCAGAGTGGTGATGCACCTTTGCTCTGGCAACATGATTTATCCCTTGCCCAGCAGCGCATCGCTTGGGAGATAGTGCATGCCAACAAGCAGGATCCATTGTATCGACTGTTTTTACGCTGCAAAGTCATGGAGCTGATGCTCGAATGGTTTCGCCTGTTGGCACGTGAAGAGGTACCAAGCTTCTCTTCCTATGCTGTCACAAAAGAGCAGCGACTGCTGGAAGAGGCATGTGCCCGTTTGCAACATCTTCCGCATGCAGTACCCACTGTGGAGGAGTTGGCTCGGCAGTTGGATACCACGCCACGCAAGCTGAATGAACTGTTTCGCCACCACCATGGTACAACCATTTTTGAATGGTTTGCCGATTGGAAAATGAAAAGGGCTTTTGAACTGTTACAAAACAGCAACCGTCCCATTAAAGAGATTGCCTTTTCCTTGGGGTATCAGCATGTAAACAATTTTACCTTGGCTTTTACCCGCTATTTTGGCACTCCGCCGGCGAGGATGCGTAAAGGAGCCTGTGAATAATCTGCTGCTCAGCAACGCTGCATGATAGGGTGTGCAAGGTTGCCCAACACTCTTCTGCAGATTGTCACGGGAAGACAAACAGTACAATGTACAAAATATCGGTACCGGGTGCAGCAGAGCCGCAGCGCTACGGCAAGCCTGCAGTTGCCGCATCTGTTTATGTTTATGGAATAACACTCGATTGGAAACTTACCCTATGAATCAGGATGCTTTCTTGCCGGTTTGGGATCAAATGGGCGATGCCGGTGAGGCTGTTTTATGCCTTTCTGGATTTGCCAGCAGCAATTGGCTGTTTCGGCTCTGGTTACAAGATATACAAGGATCCTTTCGTTTTTTGCTGCCAGAAAATCGTGGTATGGGTAGGGCTGCTCCAGCAACTGCGCCTTATCTGCTCGATGATTTGGCAAAAGATGCAGTGCGTTTGCTGGATCATTTGGCGCTGGCACAGGTGACGGTGATCGGTTTGAGCATGGGAGGGTTTGTGGCGCAACGACTCTTTGCGCTGGCACCAGAACGGGTAAAAAGAATGGTTTTGCTGTGCACCAGTTCCGGGGGAGAGGAGTTCCAGCCGCTATTGCCGCTGATGAGTCGGGAACAGGTGACAAGCCTGTATCAACTGGATGCAGAAACACGAATCCATGCTGCCTTGTCACCACAGATCTGTCCGCTGCTGCAGGAGCACTATCCACAGCTCTTTGCAGAGGTGTTTCGGCAACGCCTCATTCATCAAGAAAATCTGCAACAGATTTTATTTCAGTATGATGCCGTAGCCAAATTTTTGCGGCAAAGGCAACCACTCGAACAGATCAACTGTCCGGTATTGATTTTGGCAGGAGAGCAAGATCTATTGGTACCCTTGGCCAATGCCCAATTGTTGGCTAAAAAAATTGCCCACTCCCAATTGGCGGTAATTCCTGACAGCGACCATCTCTTTTTTCTGGAACAGGCGGAGATGGTGAATAGAGTGTTGCTGGATTGGCTGCTCAGGAGACAATGATGGTGCGGGTAGGCGCAGAAGCCTGCCCTCAGGTGGTGGTCTGTTGTCAGCAAATAACAGGAACAATAGTCAAGTTACAAATGCGCTTGCCCTGGCCAGCAATCAGGGCAGGCGCATTTGCCAATTGCCGCATTGTTGTTACAAATGCGCTTGCCCTGGCCAGCAATCAGGGCAGGCGCATTTGCCAATCTCCTCATTGTTGTTACAAATGCGCTTGCCCTGGCCAGCAATCCAGGGCAGGCGCATTTGCCAATTGCCGCATTGTTGCCACAAGCGAAACTGTGCATGTCGGGCGTCCGCCCTCCCAAAGAGTGCCCCTGCGGGGCACAGATTGTCGCGGCGTGCGCGAATGCTGCGCATTCGCTTCTGCTGAAACGCCGCTCGATGCAAGGGCTTTGCCCCATATGCGCTAACATGTTTTCCCCGATACAGCCATTTGTCGCTTACGTTTTCGCGGTGATTCTGCCAGTTGGGTC
>NZ_RXIU01000324.1 GCF_004217665.1 Candidatus Magnetaquicoccus inordinatus
TGGCCGCAACGACAGCTTGAAACGCCATTGGTGCCGCATCCACAGCCGGCAATATTGGTCCAGGAGCGATGG
This sequence comes from Candidatus Magnetaquicoccus inordinatus, assembly GCF_004217665.1. Lineage (GTDB taxonomy): Bacteria > Pseudomonadota > Magnetococcia > Magnetococcales > Magnetaquicoccaceae > Magnetaquicoccus > Magnetaquicoccus inordinatus. The sequence goes on from NZ_RXIU01000324.1 coordinate 73, forward strand.
CATTGACCCGAATATTTGGCGCCAGCTCCACAGCCGCTATTTGCGTCAGGGTCCATAATGCACTTTTGGCCAGCGTATAGGCCACATGACCAGGGCGGGGACGATGGATGCGCTGATCAACTATATTGACAATACTCCCCGACTGTTTACCACATTGCCGGGCAAACTGCTGCATCAACAACATTGGGGCTGTCAGATTGATGGCAAGCATCTCCTGCCATGCTGTTAAGGTCAAGCCAGCGAGGGAAGCGGGTCGAAAAATGGCCGCATTATTGACCAGAATCTGGACCTCTCCCATGCGTGCATTGACCTCTTGAAACAGGCCCTGTGTTTGCTCCGCATCGGCAAGGTCGGCAATAAACAGCTCAACCTCACCACCTTGCTGGCGTATCTGTTGACACTGCTGCTGGGCAGCTTGTCGGGAGTGATGGGCATGCCATGCCACTCGGACACCAGCTTGTACCAATGTCTGTGCACATGCTGTTCCAATCCGCTGACCGGAACCTGTCACCAACGCGCATTTTCCGGTCAGATCCATCATCACTATTCCCGATCAAGAGTGGGAAAATATATCTTCACTTTCCCAGCCGGCCAGATCCAAGGTTACCCGTGTCGGCAAAAAGGCCATGCAGCTTTTTGCCAACTCCAGACGACCTTCCCGCTGAAGCATACGCTCCAAACTCTCTTTCAGAGTCACCAGATGGATAACGTCTGATTGCACATATTGGATCTGTTGTGCCGAAAGGGTATCAGCACCCCAGTCCGATGACTGCTGTTGCTTATCCATCTCCATGCCTCGCAGCTCGCGAACCAAATCTTTCAGACCATGGTAGCCACTGTAGGTACGGACCAAGCGTGAGGCAATCTTGGTGCAAAAAACCGGTTGCACATTGATATCCAACCAATGACGCAAACTGGCCAGATCATAACGGGCAAAATGAAAAATCTTCTCCACACTGGTCGATTCCAATACCTGTTTCAGGCGTGGAGCATGGCGATCTTTGACTTGTATTACAGCAACTTCACCCGCTTCATTACACATCTGCACGACACACAGCCGATCACGCAGAACATTCAACCCCATGGTCTCTGTATCAACAGAGAGATAGCGGCTGTTCAAGTAAAGTTGCAGATACTCCTCATCCAAATCGCCTTGCAAAATTTTCGGCAGCGTTTGCACAGTGGTCACGGCTCCATTCCTCTAAAAAAATAGGAGAACAACAACAACGACAGGTCAGACATAAAAAGAGCTATGGCTCTCGTCACGGAAGTATGGCATAATCCCACATTCTCGTTATAGAGAGTTCTTGATGGAATGGAAAGGATTTGGCAATGGCACAGAAAGAGAATTATACCGTTGAGCAGTTGGAACGCATTCGTGCCACGCTCGGCTCTGCATTAGGCGATAAATCGGCGCAGGCTCTTGAGGCATTGGAGACCCGTTTTTCAGCCGCTCCGGATGTTTCGGAAGAAGATGAAAAATTGATGAAACTCCGTGAAAAGATGGACAATCCTTCAGTGGATGTCACTGCTATTATCGCTACGGGGCGTCTTCCTGACATGATAGCTGGTTTGGATAAAGCCAAAAATGAGCCCGATAAACAGCAGCGTTTGGTGACCGCAATTTTGAATCATAAAGATGCCAAACCGCCATCGCTTGTCGAAGCCTTAAGCAAAGTAACCAATCGTCGAGAGCTGGTGGAAGATCTGGTCGGTGGCATCGTCGCGCAACGCGGCGTCAATCCGCTCATCGAATCCTTGCGCTATGCCACCATTAGTCCGACCGCCTATTCCGCCTTGGCCAAAGGTATTGCTGAACAGGGTACGGTCAACCATATGATCCGTACCATTGCTACTGCCCCGCGTGGTCAATCAGATGCCGAACTGATGTGGGCCATGGAGATCATGCGCAAAGGCACTTTGGAGCAGATGCTGGAAGCCATGAATCTGTTGGATGATGCCTCTCCGGGTATTGTGGCTTTGGCATCTGGGGTGGCCAATCGCAAAGATGTTGGTGTGGAACCGATGGTGCGTGGTCTCTCCTTCTGTAAAAACAATGCCAAAGCGGCTGCCATCCTGGCGCTTGAATTGACCCGTGTGGCCGATCTCAACGCTGTGGTGGTGATCCTGGAAAAATATATCAGCGATGGCAGTGATGCCGGAGAAATCCTGGTCAGCAAACTGGTGCACCGGACCAAATTTGCCAAAAATCGTGAACCTCTTCTGATTAAGGCCTGTCGCTTTATGCGTGGCGATTCCATGGCCGGAAAAATTTTGGCTATGGGTATCAACGATCTCAATGATGGTGAAAAGTTTGCCCAAGCCCATGGTCGTTTGGGTAGCCATCTTGGTGCGCAAAAGGTCATGGCCATGGGCATTGCCCGCAAGCTGGGGCCCATCAAAGGGGTTTCCATGCTCGGCAAAGAGTATTTTAAGGTCTCCTCCTATCAAGGCGAAGTGGATGCCCTGCTCAAAGAGGCCAAACTGCGTTATGAATGGATCCTCAAGGAGGTGTTGGGAGAGGATCCCTCCGCCAAGCCAGAACCAGAGTCAGACTCTGCCAAAGCGGATGCCAGCGAAGAGCCCAAGAAAAAGTAACTATTCACCACCCAAAACTATTGCGGGTCCAGGGAGGGCACCTCCCTGGCCGGGTCCAGGGATGGAATCC
>NZ_RXIU01000325.1 GCF_004217665.1 Candidatus Magnetaquicoccus inordinatus
CTGGACAGGGAAGTTTCCGCGTGGGAAACAGAGCGCAATCGGAGAGACTGCAAGGTGAATTGGCAGTTTACGACCCAGGATGCGAGGATCAAATTGGGGCGTCTCTACCCGTCAATTCAGCTTTGTTGACCTACTAGCTTCATAGCTTGCTCAACAAACAAGTGATAGATGGAAGAATCGCTACTACCGCCAGCACCACCCGCCATCTGATAGGGTGGATTGCCGATAATCACATCGAATTGCATTTTGCCTCCAAAAATCTCGACAATCCGAGCCTTGATGTCGTTGGTGTGAATGAACGCATAAGCATGATTCTCCAGATTTTCCTCGCGATCAAAAATGGTTTTTGGAGCACCACAGAAAATACACTTCGTTTCTTCCCAAATATGCTCAGTGCGCTTAAACCAGATATTACCCTGCTCGCTCTTGAAAGATTTGGCAACCGAGTGCGGACCATTCGCGTGCTTGCTACAATACACGCTGCGCCGCGCCAACAGGCTCGTCAGCTCCGTGATGCCGATACCGAATACCTGCTTGGTGAGGATGTGGTCCACACGCTTCTGCAAATCAGGGATCTCGTCCTTCAGGCCCACTGTCAGGCGGCTGGTGATTTCACGCAAAAAAACGCCGCTCTTGGTAAAGGGATCGAGAAATCGCACCAACTTGTTGGCCCACAGATTTGCTCCCCCATGGTCCTTCTCCCATGCAGAGGCCAACGTGTCCAGCATCCGGTTTGCAAACTCCGGCGGGGTGAATACCTCGTCGTTGCTGAGGTTGGCGATGCAGGTCAGCACATCGGGATTACGGCCCCGCAGAGCAAAAGGGGCTTGATCTTGCGAGGCGTCAGTCATGCGTCTTCCTGCACGGATAGAACAGCCAGTTCAGACATGATCATCGGTTGCCAGACCTTGATTGGAGTGAAAATTTCGTGTTTACCCAGGTGCGCAAACAGCGAACCTTCCGCGCTGAAAGTCGAGGAAAGGGTAAGAATGTCGAGGAGAAAGTCACGGCGTTGAAACTTGCCTTTGCCGAGATAACCCCATTCGGCAAAGGTGATTGGCTGTCCATCGCTGGCCTTCATAGTCAGCGCGTCGCCATGCACGATATTAAGGGACAATACGAAACAGGCGATGCGGTAAAGGTTATCCTCTTCGTTAAGACCAAGGTATTCGGCAAAGATGCCAAGCAGATTGGCACGACATTCGGCGATGTTATCGGATAAAAGCTCAATGCCGTAGATGCACATCAATCCGAGCAAGGCATAGTGGCGCTTCTCGAAGTCTGACTGGCCGTATCTGAGTTCAACAGCCAAGAGTTTCCGTCGTAGAACAGGCACCAAAAAATTTCCGCTGCCGCAGGCAGGCTCCAACGAGGGATTATCGAAACCTTTTTGTTTGAGATAGGCACGCACCTCATGATCACTAAAGATGCCACCGTCGTCACGTTCAGCACTTTCATCCAATTCGATGCGGTAGTTGACAATCGCTGCCGTTTTCAATTGTTCGGCCACACGCTGTTTCACATCACGTGTGGTCTGTCCGACCTTCAACAGGCCCTTGTGCGCCGGGTCCGCAATCGAATAGGCATAAATCCGGGGGCGAGCCTGAGGCTTTGGTGCAAGAATTTCTTCGATGGGTTTAGTCATCGCTCTCGCCCATTGACCGGATCATGCTTTCAATGAATGCCACTTCGTCTTTTGTAATACCGTACTTCTCATGCAACAAATCGTCCGTCCAAACCATGTCCCAAGATTGTTTCGGAACCCATGTATAAGTCGAACGCAACGCATCTTGTGTGATTTTGCGGAGCGAAACGAGAAACCTGAACAGACGTGTCCGGTAATAGCTTGCGAAGCTCTTGGCTTCTTTCTCTGAATGGAAAGGCGATACGGTAAGATATGATTGTGTGCAGACTGAAGGTGGTGCTGCGACGATCTCCTTACCAAGTATTTGATGCGGAAAACTCTCCCCAGCTCCATATGCCTTAGGGACATAAATTTTCCACGCGTCAATGGCATCAGCATTCTTACGAATGTCAGCCCGGTTCATATAGCCGACGGTGCGCTTGCTTTTGGTGATAAGGTAAAGCGCAATCTTTCCTGTACCTGCCTTCTCTGTCCATTCCTCAAAGTTTGTAGCAATACCAAAAGGCGTATCACCAGAAACAAGGCTGATAACCGACGGCTCCTTGTATGCAAGAACCTTTCTTAGGATGCCAAGCGCACGCTCGTCGCGCACAAAAACATCAAACTCGCCAAGCTGGCGATTGCGCTGAAGATACTCTTGGCCAGCAGCTATGCGCGTGACATCGCATGTTCCTTTGTAAGAACCGTCCCAAAGAAAGTAGCTTACTCCACCCTTGATTTGCACTCCTGGAAAAGCTTCGCTGGAATCTGGGAAGTCCGTGAGGTTACGTAGGTGGCCTTCAGTGAGCATCCGCGTCCTGAACCCATCTAATCCTCGTCCACCTGCCAGCCATCTCGCTGGCGTGACCATGCTCAGATAGCGCGGTTCTAGTGGGCCGACAAAGCTGACCTGACAGGCTTTCGTTAATCTGTTACACTCTCCAGCTCCAGGGGATTCGGGCGGGAGTGTGTGACATGATCAAGTATGTGGTACGTCTGACGCTGACAGAGCGGGAGAGGTTGGAGGAATCAATCAGCAAGGGCCGAGCAGCAGCATCCGTTCTTCTGCGTGCCAGGATCTTGCTCAAGGCG
>NZ_RXIU01000326.1 GCF_004217665.1 Candidatus Magnetaquicoccus inordinatus
TAATCGGAGGGATGAGTGGCGGCCCGATCTTACTATGCGGGCGTTGCTCTGCGGTATGCCCAGGCAGTTGTCTCTGGGAAAATCACAGCCTGCCGGAACGTCCAGAATGCGTGCTCCAGGCACTTAAGCGATCTGGAAAAGTTCTCATCTCCAACCTCGAAATATGAATTCAACCCACCGATGCAGGGGCTTGGAGGGGTTGAAATTCGGCCTGGGGATGCGGCGTGTAGATTTATCGAGTGCTTGCCGCACATCAAGGGGCCACTGGCTGGAAAACTGATCAAGCTGGGAGCGTGGCAGGTGTTTGCGCTCATGGTTATTTTTGGTTGGGTAAACCGGAAAGATCAGACCAGAAGGTTCCGAAGGGTTTATATCGAAGTTCCAAGGGGTAACGCCAAATCGACACTGTCGTCTGCTGTGGCCCTGTACATGCTGCTGGCTGATGGAGAGTTTGGTGCTGAGGTGTACTCGCTGGCCACCACCAGAGACCAGGCAAAGATCGTGTTTAGCGATGCGCAGGCCATGGCCAGGAGATCCAGAACTCTGATGCAGAGTTTTGGTGCTGAGGTGGGGGCAAACGCCATTTTCAGTCTGGCAATGAACGCAACGTTCCGAGCGTTGTCTTCCCAGGGCTACTCGCTTGATGGTCTGAACATTCATTTTGGCTGCATCGACGAGCTGCACGCGCACAAGACGCGGGTGGTATACGATGTTGTCGAGACTGGAACAGGGAAACGTGACAACTCGCTGTTGTGGGTGATCACAACAGCAGGAAGCAATCGATCCGGTATTTGCTACGAGTTGCGCAACTACGTTATCAAGGTATTGGCCGGGAAATTTGTTGACGATACCCAGTTTGGGATTATCTACGGTCTGGATGAAGGCGACGATTGGACCAAGGTCGCGGCACTGAAAAAAGCAAACCCAAACTGGGGGGTGTCTGTTCGGCCAGAGGTGGTGACGGCGCTGCAGAAGAAGGCGATGCGGACGCCATCTGCGGTGAACAATTTCCTGACCAAACATCTGAATGAGTGGGTATCTGCTGATGTATCATGGATGGATATGCGGGCATGGGACAAATGTGCAGAAACAGAGCTCAAGATTGAGGAATTTTCTGGCATGCCCTGCTGGATAGGCCTTGATCTGGCGAGCAAGATCGATGTGGCCGCCATGGCTTTGGTCTTCTCTCGCGGGGAAGGCCGGTTTGCTGTGTTCATGAAGTTCTATCTTCCAGATGCTGCGGTTGATCAATCAGGCAATGCCCAGTATGAAGGCTGGAGGCGGATGGGGCGCATAACTGTAACACCAGGGAATGTGCTTGATTTCGGTTGGATCAAGGCTGACCTGCTGGATGTGAGGGATAAATTTGACGTGCGGGCAGTGGCGTTTGATCCATTCCAGGCAACTCAATTGTCGCAAGAGATGATGGCAGAAGGGATGCCGATGCTTGAGGTTGGTGCGACGGTGCGCAATTTTTCCGAACCAATGAAGCAACTGGAGGCGTTGGTTCTGGAAAAGAAGTTGGCGCACGATGGGTGCCCGGTACTGTCATGGATGGCCTCCAATGTGGTGGCACATCGTGATGTAAAAGACAACATTTTTCCCAGAAAAGAGCGGCCAGAAAACAAGATCGACGGAATTGTCGCGCTGATCATGGCACTGTCCAGAGCGATTCTTGTGGAAGAGTCGAACGAACTGGATCCGAATTGGCAACTGATGGTTTGCTGAGGCGATTGACCTATGTGGATTGCAGACAAAGTGAGATCGTTCTTTTCGGCATCAATTGGCAACCAGTCTCCATTGAGTGATTTTTGGTACTTGCCGACGTTTTTCCGATCCATCAGCGGAGTGCCGGTTACGGCTGAATCCTCCATGCAGCTCTCTGCCGTTTTCGCCTGCGTGCGGATCCTGGCGGAAACGATGGCCAGCATGCCGTTGGTCTTAAAGAAACGTCGGCCAGATCGTGGATTCGATTTGGTAACAGATCACTGGGTGTACCAAGTGCTGTCTCGGCGACCAAACGACTGGCAGACACCGTTTGAGTTCCGCGAGATGTTGATGGGGCACCTAGTCTTGCGAGGGAATGCCTACGCCTTCCTAGATACGGATTATCGCGGCAATGTTGTGGCGATGATCCCGCTGCATCCTGACAGAGTACGGTTGGAGGTGATCGAGTCTGGCGGATATCGGTATCGCGTATCGATGCCAAACGGCGAACAGGTCATTGTCCACCGGGATCAAATTTGGCATTTACGAGGACTTTCGTCGGACGGATATCGTGGTCTGTCTCCGATAGAGATGGCGGCAGACAGTATTGGTTCGGCTCTGGCAACGCAGCGGTACGGCGGGCGGGTCGCACCAACCATGCCGAGCCTGTTCCGAATCAGAATATTGACGAGATCCCACAGCCGATACTTGTTGCCAAGGTGAAAGCGGTCAGGAGTTGGTGGGATCAGATTTTGGCCGATTCGCCAGAAGGCATGTTCAAGGCGATGGACGCCGACTTGCTGCAGGGGCACTGTGTGGCTACCTGCATCGCTGAGAGAGCTGCAGCGCGAGTATTTCAAGAAGGAGATATTGTTGCAGACAAGGATGGTAACAAGGTTGAGAATCCGAGCGTGAAGATGTTCAGCCGGATGTTCGCTCTTACCATTCGATCGGCGTCTGCTCTTGGCCTGACACCGGTTTCCCGGACGCGCATTCGCGCAAT
>NZ_RXIU01000327.1 GCF_004217665.1 Candidatus Magnetaquicoccus inordinatus
TAAAGGGGTTTGTGGTGATAATTCCACCTCATTGGCAGCATAAGCAGAAGAGGCTGCTCTGCCCAGTCCCATGGTAAAAGCACGTGAAACTCCCCTGGACGAGAGACGGGATCCTTTTTCCTGGTTGTTCTCCTCAGGCAAGCTGCTTTTGGCAACTGCCACAGGGATTGGCATCTGTTTTCGGCTCTCTTGTTCCTGCTTGCCGGGAGGCTGTTTGCCTTTTTCCTCCGCAGTTGCTGTTGTTGCTGCCTGAGTGGCTTCTCGTTCTCCGCCGACAATCAGCCGATTTGCTTCTACGGTGGCAGCATTGGGTGACCAACTCTCCAAAGATGGCGCAGTTGTCTGGGGAGAAGAGGCCATTGCTGCCTCTTCCTGAGTTGGTTCCGGGATCATTGCAAAGGTTAGATCGCCTACTTTTGCCCGCTCAGGTTTGGAAGCGGAAGGTTGGTTTGCGGTCGTCGGCTGCAGAGACAAGCCGGCGTTGGTTACGGGTTTGCTCTCTGCAACTGCTGTCCCACCAGGGAGCGGAGAGGTGTTTGCCGCTTTGGCACTGGAGGCAGTGGGCAGAGGAGCAATTGGCTCAGGCAGAGCAGCGGCAAGAGTGGGAGCTGTTTTGTTGGTGCTCGTCTCAGCAACAGCAGAGGAGGGAGCAGTAGCAGTGGCAGCAGTTATCCCTTTGCCAGAAATTGGGTTGGCGGCAACGGATGTTTCCGCTGGGGAGGAGGGGGGGAGTGCTGCTGCCGGGGCAGAATTGGCAACTGGCGCTGCTGCTGCCGAGGATTGAAACACCGGAGCCGGGGCCATGGCATCGACCCAATCCTGTTTTTTATTATTGTTGGCCGGAGTGGCTACAGGCTGTTTGACCACAGGACGCGGCTCTTCAAAAGCCAGATCGCTGCCACCTGATTTTTCCAATAAATCAAAGATAGCCACTCCAATAATCAAGGTCAGGATTACTCCACCCATGATCAAAAAAAGCTGTTGCTCGCGATGTGTCGAGGTATCCATGAGCTAAAATGGCATATCCTGTTTTTTTTATCTTGACGGAAGCATGGTAAACCGTTCACCCTTTTGCCATGAACAACTATGCTCTCTTGACCGTTACTGGCCGGGATCGACCCGGCATGGTTGCCCGCACGACCCAAGTGTTGTATGAAACGGGCTGCAATATTGCTGACTCCAGCATGACCCGTTTGGGTGGAGAGTTTACGGTCATGCTCATTCTGCAACTTCCCCTTTCTCTCACACCGGCGGCACTCTCTGAACGCTTTCAGCAACTCTCCACACAGATGGAGTTGCTGATTCAGGTGCAACCCCTTCCGGCTCAGAATGCACTCATCGCTGCACAAGCAGACTCTTTGCAATCGGCTACTTTGAGCCTGTTGGGTGCCGATCAACCGGGAATTGTCTATCGGGTAACCCAATTTTTAGCCGATCAGCAGTGCAATATTGTCGATCTGTATACACGAGTGCTTGGACCGACGCAGCAACCTATATATTCCATGGTGATCGAAGTGGAAGCACCGGCACATATCGACCTGCAGCAGCAATTGCAACCTGGTCTCTCTCAGTTGGAAGCCCTGCTGCATGTTGAAATCCATCTGCGTCTTGCCGACTCCTCCCTGATGTAGCGGCGAGTATAACCCTCTTTTCAGCGCCAAACCAAGTTTGTTCTATGGCTATACTGGAGATTCTTACCTACCCGGATGTTCGTCTGCGTGCATACGCAGAAGAAATCAATGATTTTTCTGCACTTGCACTGCAGCAACTGATCGACGATCTCCTGGAGACAATGGCGGCACTGCCGGCCTGTGTTGGCGTGGCCGCACCACAAACCGGCCATGCTTTGCGTCTATTGGTGATGGACTGCGGCAACGGACGTAAACCACCTGCACAGCATCATGGTCAACTGGTGGTGATCAATCCAGAGATTTTGCAATGGTCGGAAACCGATATTGGACGCGAAGGGTGTCTCTCATTACCCGATTATACAGGCAATGTGCTGCGTGCCCAGACGATCCGTGTTCGCTTTCAAGATCGCAATGGCGTGGAACAGACTCTTGACCTCTCCGGCTTTGAAGCACGGGTCATGCAGCATGAAATCGACCATTTGGACGGTCGTCTGTTTACCGACCGCATTGTCAGCCGTAAAACCGATCTGTTTTTGCGGAAAAATCGTCTTTAACTCTTGTCAGTGCCGCTTGTTCTTTTTGCCGTCCAGCGGTCTGTTTTTGTCATAGCGTTTGGAGAGTTGACGCACCAGTTGTCGGGAGCTCTCGGCATCCAACAGATCGGCTGGAGGCATCTCGCCACAGGTGCGCTCATACATGCCCAGCAAACGCAATTGTTGCTCTTCTTGAAATGTTTTACTCATCTTCTTCACCATGATGTTGTCGCGGCTGTGCTTTGTTCTGCTTTGTTTCTGGAGTTGCCTGCAGAACCATAATTGCTAGGGTATCCAAAGCATACCACGTGCCATGATCAATTTGATCCTGGATCTTGAAAAACCATAATCCCGTTGTAAAACGGCCTTTAATGGGCACAGATGCTGTGTAAAGAGGTGCTGTACCCTGCTGCACAGCGGCAATCTCTGGAAAATGGAGTGTACCGGCTTTGTCACCCTGTTGCGTGAACAGCTCGACACGCAACTGATGACGACCAGGTTTAACCAGTATGA
>NZ_RXIU01000328.1 GCF_004217665.1 Candidatus Magnetaquicoccus inordinatus
GATCCAGGTCGCGGCAGTATCTTTTCTTTTACCCTGCCGATTCGCTGTGTGGAGGGTTGGATCGAGCCTGCACTGCATGCCAATCGGCAAAACGATGCCGATATTCACAAACTGCGCATTCTTCTGGTGGAGGATTATTTGGACAATCAGTTGTTGTTCAAACTGTATCTCAAAAGAACCCCCCATTATTTGGTGATCGTCAACAATGGTGCCGAGGCTGTGCTGCGCGTTCAGGAAGAGCCGTTCGATCTGGTGCTGATGGATATCCAGATGCCGGTAATGGATGGCTACGAGGCCACTCGCCGCATCCGGCAGTGGGAGCAACAGCAGCAGCGAAAGCCATTGGCCATCATTGCCCTCAGTGCCCATGCCTCCATCGGCAAACAGGCAGAGAGTCTTTCTGCAGGCTGCAATGAACATGTCAACAAACCGATCAAAAAACAAACACTTTTCCAGGTTCTGGCAAAATATGCCCGACTGTACGGAGAAAAACCTGCTACAACCGGTATAATCCCCCCCAATCAAGAGGAAAAATGAGCATTTGTTGATTCCCTCGTCTCAACAGGCGATCACACAAAGTCTGCTGCGCATTGGAGATCTCTGAGCTGGTGAATCAATCTGCTGTGTGGCACAGCCTCGCATGCAGAGATTTTGCGACTTCCTTCTTAAAGAATAACCTATTGCAAAGAGAGCAAAAAGTTGGCATCTGCTCACCGCCATAGAGTAAAAAACAGCATCAACGCGAGTCGCCTTGGCGGAATCGCCTAAAAAGAGCGCTGCAACTCATTGATGCGCAACCGGTAGGCATTGGCCAAGCAATCCACAGTGGTGCATTTATTGCGGACTTGGCGCAGCCAATTGATCTGCTGCTCCTTTTGCAAGTCGCTGTTCTTGCTCTGGTTCACAGCTTGCTTGTACAACTGGCCCAGTTTTTCGTCCAACCCAGCCAGCTCCCCGTTGCCACAAATCATTTTTTCCACCGCCGAAGCCGCCTTGCTGCAATCAAAACTGGTCTTGGCTTTGGGCGCCGAGTGAGGCGGGTTATCAACCTGCAGCAGTCGCAGATTGCCGGTTGGCACATCCACCAGCCCCTTTAGCGAACGAAGCTGCGCGGGCTGTTCGCACAGAACAGCTACGGTAAAGTGTACTTCTCGGCCGTTCGGCCATTCGATGGAGTCCAGGTCAAGCACATAGGCGGGCTCATTCTCACTGAGTTTGCACTGCAAAGCCCCTTCCGCCTGTTTGACAAAATCATACATCTGTACATCACGACTGTCGCGTTTTTTAATATCTACCACCGACAACCACGTATCCCCCTCCTGGCTGATGGGAATAAGGGCATAAGCCTCATCTTTCGCCCACCAGACATGCGCCGGTTGCCCATATTTTGTCCAATACAGCTCATGCAATTTGCCACTCTTCATATCAAGCAAAAACTGGAAGGCGCACAAATTGCTCTCAGAGGCTTTGGGTTCACACGCCGTCATAAACGCCCATTTGCCAGAGGGACTGGGAGGAGAAATCCGCACTTCCGAAGGAGGAAGGTTGCTCAATTGCCCCTGGTCATCCTGCACCTTGACCCTGGGCTGCAGAACTGTCCCGGCATACGAGAGTGCACCCTCCGCAGTGAGTGCAAATCCCGATTTATCCTTTTGCCCTGGTTTAAGCGTTGTCCAGGTAACAACCAGCTTGCCATTGTTGCGCGAGGAGATGGCCTCAACACTCTGCACCTGCTCCTTTTTGCAAGCATGCCACTGCATTTGATAGCCTGCCTGTCCTGGCTCTCCATAACACCAGCCACGCGCTTGCAACTGCCCACCTTTTTTTTCCCGCTCATCACAGGCCTCCCAGGTTTTTTTATCATCACCCGAGCCCCCGCGACATTTGTCATTCAGCTTATCCCAAGCTGCCAATAATGCTTTGATTTCACTTGTTGGTGCAGATGATTCAGCGTCTGCATGCGCAATCAATATGCCACAACAGAGCAAAACAGCAGAAAAACAACTAAAAAATTGCTTTATTTTCATTTGTTTGTTCATCCCTATCACCGCATAAATATCCCACCCTGAGTGCAGCTTGCTGCAGTATTTAACCGCGAGCAAGCAGCATACAATGTCAGAAAATCTTTTAGAAGAGGCTATTGATAGCCTGCATGCTTTGTCATGACCCGGAGCGTTCTCAGCAGAATGTGCTTTCATCTCCCACGCTTGAGGGCCTGAATCGCCTCTTCCAAGGATTGCAGAAAACGGGAGCGCTCTTTGCTGCCGAAAGAGGCTCCACTGCTACGGATCTCTCCGGTATCGCGCAGATGGGCGTTCAGATCCCTCATGGCCAACGCCATGCCGATGCTGTCGCCATCAAAGGGTTTGCCAGTGTGGCCGATGACCCGCGCTCCCTTGCTCAAACATCGGGCAGCCAGGGGAATATCCGCCGTGATGGTAATATCCCCCGTACCGATATGTTCTACGATCCAATCATCGGCCTTGTCCAGACCACCTGCAACCACATGGATCTGCAACAGGGCATGGGAAGGCATACGCATCCATTGGTTGCTGACCATATGGACGGCAATCCCATGGCGTTCAGCAACCCGCAGCACCTCAGCCTTTACTGGACAGGCATCGGCATCGACATAGATCATCATGCTGCCCTTTT
>NZ_RXIU01000329.1 GCF_004217665.1 Candidatus Magnetaquicoccus inordinatus
CCCGACTGCGTACTTGAGCCGCAATAATACGCTCCTGGCTTTTCAGGTACTCAAACAGTCCCCAAAGCAGGGCAATGACCACAATAATGGCGATGGTGGTAATGGTAATGCTGGCGTCTAGGCAGGCGGTGGTGGGCATGGCGTTCCTGTCGGTAGGGGTTGATCCTACCGACAGGATAGGGAGGGTGATTCGGGAAGGTGAAGATAACGGATGTTAGCAGGGGGAGGTGTGATGCCCGATAGCAATTCTTATCGTTAGGTGGGTGTTTTCGCTGTTTCCGGTTAGGTTGTTTCAATGTCCAGTAAATTCAACAATTACATAATTATATGCGGCGCTTCGTGACTGCCAGCCAATTAATAAATAAATGGCAGTTTTAGTTGTGGATTGGGCAGAATGACATCTTTGGGGGTGATTGCTGTTCCTTTGTGTCTTTTTTCACCCTGTGGGCCACGGACCAACAGATCCCTTTCGTATATTGCGGCACCGAGAACTTCCCTGATCATATCAACGTGGGCAGGAGTATCATTGAATTTTTGGTGCAAGAACGCCTCGAAAGACACACCCTTGGATCCAACTTGGTCAAAGATATATTTAGGAATATCTTCCCGTAATTGTTCGATACTTTGTTCCCTGTCTGTGTCGCCAAAGAGAAAGGCTTGTTGCCCTGTTACTTTCGGGTCGTGCCTTGGATCGTAAGCTAATAGATCCAGTCCGTGTCCTCCATGGTGGATGAAGTGTGTGTGCATAGCCCAGTGCAAGCGCATCATCTCATCCCTGGCGCGGAAGTGATTTGATAAATGGATAAACCAATATCCGCGTGGACAGGCAGAAGAACGAATAAAGAAGGGCGTATAAAAAAACGCCCCTGACTCAACGCGAATACCCTCGCTCAACCCAATTTCCAGTTGTTTCCTCCATAGTTTGCGGGTTGTCGGATTGTTGTCCTTGGATGTGTATCTTTCTAGCCCAATCTGTTGCAGTACCGCCGGTGTGCGTTCTGCATTGAAATAATCGATCAAAACATCGACAGAGAAAGTCAATAACACTTCCGCTTTTGGGAGATTATGAAAGATTTGTCTGATGAGGGGCATCGGCACATCACGATAACCGTACTGATCCAGCAAAAAGATAGCGCGTTCCTGTCTTGTTGATTTGATATTATTAATAATTTCAAGTAGTTTATCAGAAAATGACCCATGGTGAGTGGTAACGTTCTGACGGAAAGGAATATCGCTTTCATTTAACACACGTTCAAGGCTCTGGAAACCGCCAAGGTCTTGTTCTACAAAGATAAATGTCGGATTTATCTCAATCTTTTTCGTGCGTTCCTGATTGATCAGGTTAGTTGCATCATGGACAGCTCGCATCATGATCAGAGGAGAACCTTCATATTCCTGATGATCATCCCACCTTCTGTAGATGCCGCCACCGGCAAAGCCATCAACCAATACTAAACGAAGAAGTGAAAAGTGCCAATTGGCTGTCAGTACCTGGATATAACGGGTAAGGTAGCGTCGTAGTACCTCATGTTTTGCAATGCTATGAGGATGAATAATAGGTGGTTTGTTATTGTCATCACCCCACTTATAATGAACCTTCGGCATGACCCCTCGTGACTTTATGTTGCAATACACGCCTGCACAGGTAGATCCTGTATTTCACGCCCCACAAGAGACTTGCCGTTAGCTTTTTTACCTCTCTTGATTCCATCTGCCCCGAAAGTTCCCCACTGCTTGAAAAAGAAAAACGTGTTCTTGTCTAAGCATTGTTGATAAAGATCCTCGGCCCATGCGGGTTCCATTGGACGCGCTTTGGCGCCAGATTCCCCACCAACAATTACCCAATCTATCTGTCCGGTTCCCAACCATGGTTTTAAATCCAAAGGGCCAAGCAATGGTTCACAAGAGACAAAATGAATCCTGGCGGGCGCAGAAAGTATGGCTTCGAGGCGTTTTTCTGCCCAATCTTGCGTTTCAACAGTTGTGCCTAGCCATAAATTATTTGGCCAGTTATTACCCCATGGCACCATATTTGTTATTTCCTCAGGACGTTTACTGACCAAAAGCCAGTCCAGATCGGGTGTTTGTTCTATCAGTGTCCATAAACGTGCGCGCCACGGATCAAGATCGCTTCTCGCTTCAAAAACATCAGCCATTGAAGCACAAAAAACTCTTTGTCTTTGTTGCTGTTGTTCAGCGTTAGCCTGCCATTTCATCGGGTTGCGCCAATGGTTATCACCAAAAAAACGGCGAGGAGCTTCTTTGCCCCATAGGTGAGCTCCGACCCGCTTAGCCCAAATTTCTGCGTAACAGTTTGCACACCCTGTAGATGCGCGCGCACACCCCCACCAGGGGTTGAAAGTGTGATGCGTCCACTCGATTTTGGAATCCTTGCCCATTCTTGTCTCCAGAGGCTGACATGAAACCGCAACATCGCTTAATTATATAATAATATTGGATGTTTGGCAAGTAATCCAATGCTTTGTCTGAATTATCTTGTTAGATGTTTTAGACACGTCGTATAGCCGACAATGAAACACAATAAACATTGCCCCCCTGACGACCCAGGCCGTCAGGTTGCAAAACCAAAGATCTTACATGGACGCTTTTAGCAGTAGATCCATCGCTCTGT
>NZ_RXIU01000033.1 GCF_004217665.1 Candidatus Magnetaquicoccus inordinatus
CATAAAGCGATTTCATTGTTTTATACAATGATGTCAACATAATAGCGCGTTTTTTCTGTCGAAAGTTCCGCTTAAGCCGACGCAAAAAGCGCGTCGGCTTAGTGTGACAAGCGCGCCAAAGGCAAAAGATTAAAAGCAAAATCCCGGGGATTCCATCCCTGGACCCGCAGTTGTTTTGGGTGGTGAATAGTTACACCTGGGAGATAAAACCTACTCTGAAATGGTGCTGATTTGCCAATATGGGGCACAAACCAGATGGTTCATGCTGGGTATATCAACAGTCAGATCACTGAAATCAATCTCAATCGGACCAATTTTGTTCAATAAATAATCCTGCAGAGGATCCAGATCGTTATAGGCATCCGCCTTGTCCAAAACCTCCAGCCGATCTCCTTCGCGAACAATGGCAAACAGTGCTCTGCTGTATCCCAACTCTTCAACTACCACCAAGTCATAAAATATCTTGCGATTGATCCGCTCTCCCAAAGCTGCCAACAGCTCCTTTTCCACCGTGATACCAGCGCGATTGAGCTCTGCCAAAGATAAACCATTTTTTGCCCGCTCCAGCGCCTTGACCACTTTGGGAACCGCCAGCTTTTTTTCGGAAAAACCCAACTCAAGAAGATCGGCTCGAACCAACCTTTTTTCCATCGCCGGCAGAATCACCTTGATCGGTTTTACCAGATTGATCCCTAAAGCGCGGCACTTCTCCTCATCTATGTTCATGCCGCGACGCAACATGCGATCAACGGCTATGCCATCACTTTGGCGAATCGCTTCCAAATCAAAATAGTGGTTACCCAAACGACGCAACAGACCCAACTGCTTCAACTCTTCATAACTGAAACGGCGCACCAAAGCCTGAATCACAATAAAACTTTTGCCCGCTTGCTCGACCCGCTCCTCCTTTTCCCGTGGCAACGCAAAACGCATTCCTTTCGGTAACAACTGTTTATGCTTACGCAAATAGGTCGCATGCCAGGCCCGATAGATTTTGGGATTAAAATGACCCATGCGCGCATCTTCGTTCATGATGACCAATACCTTGAACGGCGGCAACGCCCCTTTGTAGGAGCGAATCTCCTCCAAGGCTGCCACCATATCGGCTATGGTGCTGATTTGAATCATTTCAATACTACGCGCCGAGGCTTGACCTAAAAACCGCTCGACATCCAAACCCAGCTCCTCCCTGGCCATCTCACGAAACAGGGTCAGACTGCCATAGCCCTTTCCTGGCACCGCCGCATACCACTCATGATGATTCAATGCCACCATTGAAGAGACACTGACATCATCTGCATGCAGCAGCTTGCCGCCAAAAAGAGTATGCAGATGCATATCCTTCCACTGCGTATCACTCAAACGACCCGGCCAATCCAGGGTATTGAGAGGCACCGAACTCTTGCCCACATCGTGCACCATGGCCGCCATCGCCAACTCCAACACCTCCTCCTCCTGCCAACCCAACTCACGGGCAATGGCCATGGCATTGAAAGCGGTAATAATACTGTGGTGGGCACTGTTGGGATGATGGTTGTTCAACTGCACCAAACCATCAATCGCCCTACTGTTAAAATAGTGAAACACCTTCTGCATCTGCTCCCGCATCAAGGAGCGCAGTTCGCGAAACTCCTTCATCTCCTGCATCATTACCGCAACATTATTGACCGACTGACCTTTAACAGATATTATCTGTTCAATAGACTGCAGATAAACCTTGGACTGTTCAACAGCCTCCAGGATGGACTGCTCCGCAAGAGGTTCTGCTTCGACATTGGTGACGCCCATTTTTTTTAATTGCTGGATCATGCGCTCGCTTAACAAGCTGCCATGCGTCAACAACACTACGCCAGTATCGGGATGGTGGGCCGATTTACTCAGCACCATATTCTCCAATAACAGCGGATCATCGATAGCGTAGAGCGTGCGTCTCTGCTCCCCAATGGCAGATTTGCCCTCACTCTCCTCCAAATTAGCTCTGAACATTTTTCCTCTGCACTATTTTTTCATCACCTTGGGAACGATTGGCGCCCGCAGGCGAAAGGTCTCTGGCATTCTTGAACCCAACAATGGTTGCAAATAGAGTTGAAAGGCATCTGTCACATCGGTCCCGGTAGCACTGATAAATTCATCCGGCATGACACGTGTCTTTCCTGCCACCGCCACCAACGGATCCAAACGATATTCTACCGAATAGTTACCGACACGATGAATGGTCACCGAACCACTGGCGCTGTGCCACAAGGCAAATTGACACGCCTTTTCACCTACCTCACGCGCTTCCCGCTGGTCCACATCGGAAGCAACACCGAGAAAAGAGCGCTGCACATAACCAAAAGTGTCTCCGCGTACCCGTTTGATACCCAACCGTTGCTTGATAGTATCGGTCAACAGATCGGCCAGCGCGCCCGTTCCCGACAACTGAATATTGCCATGCGCATCCCGTTCCACCTGCCGGGAAAGAGTGGTCACAATGGGTGCCCCACTGGCATCATGCACCCCTTCCGAGACCGCAATGACACAACGACCGTAACGATCGTACACTCTCTTTACATCCGCCAAAAATCCATCAATCACAAAATTACGCTCCGGCATATAGATCAGATGCGGTCCATCATCCCGACATTTGCGCGCCAGAGCCGAGGCTGCCGTTAAAAATCCAGCATGTCGCCCCATCACCACACCGACATAGACTCCCGGCAATGCCCGATTATCCAGATTGAGACCCGCAAAAGCACTGATGACAAAACGTGCTGCCGACGGATAGCCAGGGGTGTGATCATTGACCATCAAATCGTTGTCAATGGTCTTCGGTATATGAATGGTAATCAACTCATACTGTTGCTTTTGGGCAAACTCCTGCACAATGCGCAAGGTGTCTGAGCTGTCATTGCCACCAATGTAAAAAAAGCAGCGAATATTATGAGCAATCAATACCTTAAGAATTTCAGCGCAATAGGTTTCATCAGGTTTATCCCTCGTGGAACCCAATGCCGATCCGGGGGTGGCGGCTACCCTCTCCAGATTATGGGTTGTCTCTTGCGTCAAATCGAGAAAATCCTCGTTGACAATCCCCTTCACGCCATGGAGTGCACCATAAACCCGATCCACAAGAGAAAATTTTCTGGCTTCCAGTACAGCTCCCACCAAAGACTGATTGATTACTGCCGTCGGTCCGCCCCCTTGGGCAACCAAAACCTTCCCTGCTTTCATTATAAACCTCCTCATTTATCCGGTTATCTCTGTACTATACACAATTCAAACCGCGTTTGCTGAATATTTTTCCAAAAAGCTGTTCAAGAATATTATGCCACGCCCATTGCATGCAGCAAAGCTTGATGACCTATCATGGCAATCGCATTTGCCAATTTCCTCACTGTTGCCACAAGCGAAACTGTGCATGTCGGGCATCCGCCCTCCCAAAGAGTGCCCCTGCGGGGCACAAATCGGTGCGGCGTGCGCGAATGCTTCGCATTCGCTTCTGTAGAAACGCCGCACATTATCAGCAGGGCTTTGCCCTGCACCCACCAGGAGGAGATAATCTCCTCCTGGACCTCCGTAATAATTTTCTGGTTTGCAAATGCGATTACCCTGGATGACCTATTCTTTCTCTTGTAGCAACTCTTCACCAAACACTTGGCGCAGCAAAGAAT
The DNA here is from genome assembly GCF_004217665.1 of Candidatus Magnetaquicoccus inordinatus. Taxonomy (GTDB): domain Bacteria; phylum Pseudomonadota; class Magnetococcia; order Magnetococcales; family Magnetaquicoccaceae; genus Magnetaquicoccus; species Magnetaquicoccus inordinatus. The sequence continues at coordinate 3,654 of NZ_RXIU01000033.1, forward strand.
CCCCTTGATCCTGACAGTAGGAGAGCCATACCCCGTCAAGAATCACTTGTGCAGCCACACGTTGCAAACGCAACACCGTGACCGCCAATTCACGAAACAGAATCAATAACTGTCCGGCATCAGGATCACCAGACTCCTGCCCGATTTTCTGACTGAGACCTAAAAATTGCAAGCTTGCAAAATCCTCTCCTTTGGCCTTTGCCAAACGGCCCAACTGAAAAAAGATTACCGCTTCGCCACGTCGATTGCCACTGGCACGATTCAACTGCAACGCCCGCACAAATCCAGCCAAAGCCGCATCATAGTTTTCCTCACCCAGATCCATCACTGCCAAACGGTGACGCAACTGCGCTTCCATATCGCTGTTGCTGCCGGCACAAATCCGTTGCAACGCCTCCTGAAAATGGTCCCTGGCCGCCAAAATATTGCCCACACGCCAGTGCAACTCCCCGGTCCACGGCAAGAGATTGGTGATCCCCTGCTCATCATTCAACTTGCGACAGAGCAGCAGTGCCTCTTGCAAATGGGTCTGGGCAAACAGATGATCTGCCTGCCGCAACCCCCAAAGTCCCAAATGAGCATGGCATACCGCTTGTCCAGAGGATTCCGCAAGCCGTTGGTTGATGGCCAACGCCTGCAACAACCGCTCCTTGGCCACCTCTGGAGCATCTTGCAGAGCCAACCCTGCCAGTTCAAACAAAGCCAAGGCATGCTCCTTGCCAAACTGCTCCTCAGAAAAACTGCATACCTGACGCAATAACCCTTCCGCCTCTTCCACCTGTTGTCGGCGCAGCAAGGCCAAAGCCAAACGATAGAGAAGCCTGGGATGACTACCGACCGCCAATAATTGGCGCTGGAGACGTTCCAACTCCCAATAATATCCCGCCTGCAGCAGATATTCACTCAACGGTTCGGCGCAGTGCATAATCTCAGCAAACAGATTACGACGGCGCAAGGGAACCGCCTGCAAAAAATAGCCAATGGCTTCTGCAGCGACCGTCCAGCGCGGCAAGGCCACAGTTTGCTCGCTTGCCTGAGCGGCCAGACGACACATATAGCGTCCGATTCGCGTCAACAACTTGCCTGGACGTTGCTTCTCTTCCGCACTCTCGGTGCGCACGATTTGCCTTAACAGCGGATGCAGTGCCCAGCAGAGGGCTCCATCGCTGCTCTGCAATGGCTGGGCAACCGCCAGAGAGTGCAACTGTTGCAACAATTGTTGGAGAGATTCTGCTGACCACTTGGTGACTGCCCTATAGGCATCGACAGGCATGGGATAGTGAAAAAGGGTCATTGCCCGCAAAGCCTGACGACTCTCTGCATCCAGATGTGCCAACAATCCCTGGAAAGCTGGCTGGGGCACTTCTCTGCCAGGCGCAAGCTGTTCATGACGCAAACAGGCCGTCGCAATCGTCTCCCCATTGCCCGCAGGCAAAAGACGACTGGCTACCAGTAAGCGCGATGCGGAGGGCGAACGTTTTTGCCACTCATGCCAGAAAAATGCCATCCCCGGATCAAGAAACTGTCCGTTGGCACTCTGCAAAATGGTTTCCAGACCATCCAGAACCACCACACAGGCCAGACGCTGCTGCATAAGCGCAAAAAGCACGGCAAAACGCTCCTCCAAAGCAAGAGCGCCATTATTGACCATTGCCGCCTCTGTCTGCAGCCCCTGCTGCTCCAACAAAGAGGCAAAAGCCATCAACAGACGACCACTGCTCAAAGGTTGCAAGGGTGTCGCGGCCACGCTCACAAAAAGCCAGCCTTGCTCCAGCAAAAAAGAGGATAAAGTGGCCAGCCATTGGCTTTTGCCACTGCCAGGAGCGCCGCTCAACAGCAGCGTCTGGCACTCTCCTTGTTGCAACTGTGCACACAAACGTTGAAAAGGACTATGATTGGCAAGCTGAGGAACAATCCATCCGCTCGTCAAAGCAAACAGTGGTGGAAAGGGCTTTGAGGGGGGTGACAGAGGCATGCTGATCGTCGCATTGAGAGGTTGACAGAGTGGTGCCGCCAAACAGCACCGGTAAAATCCAGGTCGGACACAAAACCCCTTGCCCCGCTGCAGACGCAGAGTGACGCGCCCGCAACAAGGAGTGTTCCACACTGGCCCCCTCAACCAGTTGCTGCAAAAAAACAGTCAGAAAGAGATCCACTCCCGGATCCTCGACGCTTGCTGGCACCAGCAATGCCCAAGGCAAACCCTGTGCCACGACTCCTCTGCTCAAGGCCGCCATTGCCGCTACCGCAGGCGGATGACCCTCTTCCCGGCCCAACAAAAGCAGCAGATGCACAGAACCAGAAGGTGCAATCTCCTGCATCACCTCTGCTGCCGAACGCACCTCGGCACTGCCATCTGCCTCTTCAAAGACAAAAAATCCCTGTTCACCCTGTAATAAAGCGGCTCCCAGCAAACAGACCACCTGTGGGGCAAAATGGTCGATCTGCTCCCGCAGTTGCTGACGAGTGGCCGCCATCAACCAACAACAGTGCAGAGCGGGATTTGCCTGCAGCATCTGTTGCAGACGGCATAAAGCCGACTCCTCCACTCGTGTTGCAAAACCGCTGGGTCTGGCCACGGCAATCAGCAACCGCAACTCTCCCGGCCACTCTCCAGGCAACGCTTGTGGCGCGGGCTCTGTCAGGCGCGGCGCCATTGATTGCGCCCAAAGATCTGCCTCTTTATTACCTGCTGCCCAAGGTGACCACACAACACCAAGAGTGCGACGCCAGATCACCACGCTATCCAGGGCAGAGCACGGGGTTTCTGGCCAACAGAGTATCTCCCACGGCAGCAGCAACTGCTCCAATCTATCGGCAACGATTGTAAACAACAACGGGCGCCCACTACCCAGCAAAGGCTGCAAAACAAACCAAAAGGGTGCCAACCAACAAGCAAAAAGCTCCACTCCGAGGCTCTGCAACAGCATCTCACGGCGCTGTGACGCCTGCTCTGCTGCTCCTCCCAAAGCTGCCGGGGCTTTGCAAAGACGGCGCAAGGCATCCAACAGATGGTGCACAGTATGCCAGGCATGCGCCAAAGGTGCCTGGCAGGCTATCGGCATACCCCGATACAGCAAGACAGCAAGATAGGGATACTTCTTCTCGCGACTCTGCAGCAGATGCAACTGTAACTTATGCAGCTCGGCCACAACGCATCCCTTTTTCAACCCCTCTCCACTTCATCACAGCTTTCGGGATGTGAGAGGAAAAAATCGCCCAAAGCACCATCCAACAAGGCCATGGCATAGCTATCCCGGTCATGGACGACCCGAATTCCGATACCATGTTGATAGATGTGCACGACGCTAAAAATAAACTCTCCTGTCCGACCATGCCAGGGCAAGCTAAAACTCCCTGTGGCACCAACCCGCAGTTCAGGATGCCAACTGCTATGCAAAAAAAGACCATCCAGACTAAAATCACCCACACGTACCGACAACTGACTGCCATCTTCCATCTGCAAGGTGAGCATGATTTTTTTGTTGATGTTGCGGCGCAATGATTTTCTTGCCTCTTGACCCGCAGCTTGTTCCGGTGCAGCAGCCTCCGTGTTGACCTCTGGCTCCCCAGAAGCATCGATCGCTTCCGCAGCAGCCCACAAAGAGCCATTGCAACGACCCTCGCGAATCGCCTGAAACAAGGATTGTGCTTGCGGTGGCACAAAAGTAAAGACAATCTCCACAGGAGCGTTGCCCTCCATCTCTCCGCCAGTCACCTTGGCCAGCAAACCAGGAATAACCTCTTTTTTGCCTTGCAAGGCCAGTTTGATATTGCTGAAGGGGCTCAGAGGGGCATCGGTTAACAATTTGGCTCCCTGCAACGACAAGGCACACAGATAGCCACTATAGTTCATGGCATCGATCCGTTTGCCGCTCAGCAAGGCCACCTGTACCGGAATATTGGTGGTGAGCTCACGATATTCCGTGGCTTTATTCTCAGCCAGATAAACAGGATAGGCACCATCAATGCCACCAATTTGGTAGAGCATGATCGGTTGATCAATCCCCTTAGGCATCACCTCCAGGGTATGATCAATACGCAATGAACTTTGACACGCCTGACGAGTCTGCTCGGAAATCAATACCTGCCCACCAACCGCATAGGATTCAATACGCGCTGTCAAATTGACCGTGCGCCCCATCACCGTATATTGGCTGCGCTTGAGCGATCCAATGTTGCCTGCCACCACAGTACCGGTATGAATACCGATCCCCATCTGCAAAGACGGAAAGCCTTGCTCCTGATTGCGCACATTCAACTCCGGCATCACCTGCTGCATCTCCAACGCACAGGCCACGGCTCGTTGCGCATCATCTGCGCGCAAAATGGGCGCTCCAAACAAAATCAAAATACCGTCGCCAAGAAAATTACTGATGGTTCCCTTATATTTGAAAACAATTTCGGTCATCTGCTCCAGATAGTGGTTGATGATGGTGACTACCGTTTCCGGTGGCAGGGTTTCGCTGATAGCGGTAAAACCACGCAAATCGGTCATCATCACGGTCACCAACCGTTTATCTCCCCCCATCTGCAGACCATCCGGGGTTTCCAACAGGCTTTCCACAACCTCATCGGACATGTAGCGATTAAAAATGGAACGAATAAATTGATTGCGTCGCTCCAACTGCGCCTGACTCTCGCGCAGTGACTTATTGACGGTATCCAAACGCAACTGGGTGCGGTCGCTTAAACGGATCAAGCGCGAGGTTTGCTGTAATAATTTCTTATAATTATCAAAAACTTGTGTAAAAGCATTATATAATTGTGCCAACTGCTGCTGATCGACCAGGGCACTACCTTCCGCACCTCCGGCTAAAGCAGAGTCGGGACCAAATTCAGCCAAAAATCGGTTGCCAAATGCCAGCAACTCCTCCTCTTTGGCAAATAACGAAGGTTCACTCATGATCAGGAGCTTATCTGACAGATCTGTTGCGCCCGAAGACGTGCTTGCTGCACAATCTCCTCTGCATCAGCAATCTGGCGCTGGCGCATCAACACCCGTCCGGCAACCACCGCCGTGTCCACGCAATAACCGGTCGCGGCATAAACCAGGTTGGAATAGAGATGATGATTGGGTGTTACCTCGACACCATCCAGACGCAACAATAAAAAATCAGCCGCCTCTCCCACGGCAAGAGCAGCATTTTGTCCCAAAAGCGGCGCACGCTTGCCAGTGGCAATGGCCCAAGCCTCTTCGGCAGGTAGAAGTGTCGGATCTTGTTCACTATGCTTCTGCAACAGTGACATGACCTTCATCTCCTGGAACAGATCCAGACTATTATTGGAAGCAGCGCCATCGGTACCCAAAGCCATGGGGATGGCACGTTGCGCGGCCCGACGATAGGGAAAGCTTCCACCCACCGCCAACTTCATGTTGGAGACCGGATTGGTCACCAAGGTTGCACCACGCAGGGCGATACGATCCAACTCTGCATCATTCAGGTGCACCCCATGCGCCAAAATCACCCGTTCGTGCAACAAACCGATCTGATCCAGATAGAGAGCAGGCGGCAGACCCTGTTGTTGCAGACACTGTTCTACCTCATGCCGGGTTTCCGACAGATGAATCTGGATCGGCAACTGATGTCGTTCGGCAAAATCCCGCACCCACTGCAGGCTTTGACGGCTGACAGTATAGATGGCATGCGGGGTCAGGGTAAATTGAATGCGCGAGGAGAACTGTTGCGCCTGTTCAAAGTACTCTTCGGTCATCCGCTGACAATGGCGCGCCTGCTCTTCACCCGCCACATCGATCATCACCGCACCCAACAAGGCGCGCATGCCACTCTCCTCCACCGCTCTGGCCACACCAGGAAAGTGCCAATACATATCGGTAAAGCAGAGTGTACCCGAACGAATCATCTCCAAGCAGGCCAAACGGGTTCCCCAATAGACATCCTCCTCGCTCAAACGCGCTTCGGCAGGCCAAATGCGGGTTTGCAACCACTCCATCAAGGGCATATCGTCGCCAAAACCGCGAAACAGTGTCATCGCCGCATGGGTATGGCCATTGACCAAACCGGGAACCAAAACCATCCCTTCTCCATCCCATCTTTCTGCTTCTGGCGGGCAAACAAGATCGGCGCCCAATCCGTGAATACGGCCATCAGCCACCTGGATGGACACAAGCCCCTGTTCCGGTAGATGCACATTATCAATCTGCAAGATCATCCGAGCAACTCCTCCAATAACCTCTGCAAAGTGAGCAACAAGCGCTCTTCGTTGGCATGAACCTGCGCTTTGAACGATTCATAAGAGAGCTCTTGCGCCATCAAACCGTTGGCAAAGTTATCGACCATGCAGAGTGCCGCATAGGGAATAGCCAACTCGCCGGCCAAAATGGCTTCGGAAGCGACAGTCATACCCACCAAATGCACATGCGGCGCCATCAAACGAATTTCTGCTGCGGTTTCAAAACGTGGACCAGTGGTTTGCCAGTAGATAGCGCCATCCACAGGCAGTGGCAAAGCGCTTTTCTGCCACGCATGCAGCAGCGCACTGCGCCAACCACGATGAAAACCGGGCGGACGATGGCCGCGTTGATCGGCAAAAAAGCTGGGACTCACCTGTGGCGCATAAAAATCATCCGGTACCACCAGGGTGCCGGGTGGAATCTCCATCCGCAAACTGCCCACTGAGCCGACAGCCAAAATCTGCTGCACACCCACCTGTTGCAAAGCCAGCAAATGAGCCTCATGGTTGATGCGATGCGGGGGAGTATAACCATCCAGTCCATGCCTCTGCAAAAACCAGAGCCTCTCCTGCTGCAACAAAGAGACCGGGCCATAGGGGGTTTCCACCTCGCGACGTTGTGCCCGCCGTACCGGTGCTGCAGCCAACAGGCTGGTGCCGCCAATCAAACCCAGTGCGCCTTGTGCTGCCACGCTCTCTCTACTCCTTGTCCGCAGACCAAAATTTCCACCAGGGATTGCTCTTGGGAGTCGCATCCAAAGCATGAGCCGGTATCTCTGTGGCCGGCAGCACCTTGTTGCCGGATCCGGTGGCCGGACGGGCATACTCCCCATCCCATAACCAGGCAAACCAAAGCTGGGTATTTTGTGCCTCTGGAATCTTTTCCGGATCCAGCAACTCATCGGCAAAGTTATGCCGAAGGTCACGCACAATCCCCCGCTCATCAAAAGTGATCTCCACCCGGTTGATCACGCGGGCAAAGGTACGCTGAATATTGCGATATTGTCTATCCTGGATATAGATCCAGCGATCCCGGCGCACGGTGTTAATCACGGTCGGAAAACCCAGCAACTCCTTGACCTGGGCGCGCGTGGTCCGTCCAACCTGAATCCGCTCCACAGCTTGCGGACTAATAATGGTGCCTTTTTCCTGAATCCGCGCCTGACAGGCCGATAAAAGGGACAACAGGCTGGCTAAAAATAACCAGAAAAGAGAGCGGGGCCATTTGACCATCGTGGTTCCCTGTGCAATAGAGTGATAAGCTGCAACATGGTCAGGAACTGCTCAGTCTCCTACCGGTTCTGAGCAAACCATAAACCTCATACTGTTTTCCATGATAACCCCTGCAAGAGCGAGAGCAAAGTTTCCATGTCATGGTTTAAAAGATTCTCTGCCAAAGATCTGCCCCACAACCCCTCCCAGGAGCCAGATGAAGCACTTTTGCGCCGTCAGGCCATGGCCATTCATGATGGCATCATCGAAAAGGTTCTGCAAATCATCGAAAACGAAGAGCTGCAGTTGGCCGACAATTTTGAACTTCGTTTTGATCTGTTGATCTTATTGGTCAGCAACCTGTTACGACATCTCCATATCATGGGCAATCAGCTCCCCCTGTCGCAAACTCTTTGGGAGCTGACCTTTGAAAGTCTGGAGGAGAGTTTGCGTGACCGGGGAGTCACCGATATTCGCCTGGCCGCACGCATGCGCAAACTGTTGCAAAATGCCACTGGCCGCCGCAATGCCTATCTGTTGGCCTGGGATGAGAGCTCTACAACCGCAATCGGTGCCGCCATTGCCCGCAATGTCTTGAATGGCTGCACTCTCGATGACCCGCGTATTGACAGAATAGTGGCTCATCTGCCAGGATTTGCGCAAGCGATGTTGCAACTGGCTGATCCCCCTATCAAACAGTGAAGGCAACGCTTCTGACCGTGCGGGCCGTTAAACCTTGTCTCGGCCCTCTTCAGACCATTTTGCATAGGATAACTATTCATGAATAAATTAACCATCGATCAGATCGACCTGGCAGGCAAACGGGTGTTCATCCGGGTTGATTTTAATGTGCCGATGACTGAAAACGGGACCATCCGGGAAGAGACACGTATCACCGCTGCCATTCCCACCATTCGCCGTGCCCTGGAAAAGGGCGGACGCATCATTCTTGCCTCCCATTTTGGTCGCCCGGAAGGCAAAATCATGCCGGAATACTCTTTGCGTCCGGTGGCAGAACGGTTGTCGCAACTGCTGGGACAACCGGTTGCCTTGGCTCCAGACTGCATAGGCGATGCGGTGGAACAGATGGTCAACGCGCTGCAACCCGGTCAAATCATCCTCCTGGAAAATGTACGCTTTCATGCGGGCGAGACCAAAAACAATCCGCAACTGGCCGATGCCTTTGCCCGCCTGGCCGATGTGGTGGTGAATGATGCCTTTGGCGCTGCCCATCGCGCCCATGCCTCCAACGTAGGCATCGCCCAGCGCGTCACACCGGCTGTAGCAGGTTTATTGATGGCCGACGAGATCAACTATTTTAATCGTGCGGTCCGCCATCCCCAACGACCGGTGGCAGCCATTCTCGGTGGCTCCAAAGTTTCCACCAAAATCGCCGTGATCGAACGTTTGTTGGCGCAAGTCGATATGATCCTGCTCGGTGGAGCCATGGCTTTTACCTTTTTCAAAGCGCGTGGCCAAACAGTTGGCTCTTCCCTGGTGGAAGATGAGATGTTACAAGTCGCACGCGATGCTGAAGAGCAGGCGCGAGCCCGTGGGGTCAAACTGCTCCTGCCGGTCGATGCCGTAATCGCCACCTCCCCCTCCTCCACAACCACACAAATTGTGAGCATCGACGCCATTCCTGAGGGCTGGATGGGACTCGATATTGGACCGGCTACCATCCAACTTTTCCAACAGGCGCTGCAAACAGCAGCAACCATTGTCTGGAACGGACCGATGGGAGTCTTTGAAAAACCGGCTTTTGCCAATGGCACCTTGGCATTGGCCGAAGCGGTCGCCCAGTGCTCGGCCCTTTCTGTAGCCGGTGGCGGGGATACCGATGCCGCCTTGCGTCAGGCAGGGGTCGCCGACCGTATCTCCTTTATCTCCACCGGAGGGGGTGCCTTTATGGAGCTGTTGGAGGGCAAGGAGCTGCCGGGCATTGCGGTGCTCAACGACGCCTGATCCACCTTTGTTTCATCGCCCCAAGCAACATTTTGCCTTACGGGGGGATCGGATCCCCCCAAAGAGAAGCTGCCATGGAAAAAATTGTCGATACCCAAGAGTTGGCGATTGGCATGTATGTCAAGCTGCGTAGTGAATGGATTCAGGGCACCGGACTGGCCAAAGAGTTTTTTATCACCGACCCTGGCCAGTTACGGCAAATTCGTAATCTTTCCTTGCGCTTTGGCAAAGTTTTTATTGATCCAGACAAAAAATGGATCCCCTCGCCGATTGACACAATGACCCATCCTGATGATCTACAGCCGGTGCCTTCCGCCAATGACACAAGCCAGGCACCATCCAGCAGCCAATTGCGGCAAAACCTGCAACAGGCCGCAGCAAATACAACCCTGTCTCCGATGGAAAAAGCCACGGCTGTCTATGATTCGGCCCGCTCCTTGATGCAGGCCCTGTTTGCCAGTCCCACTGCTGAATTTATTCAGGATAGCAAAAGCGCCATCGGCTCCCTGGTCGATATGGTGTTGGAAGATGATGATACAGCCAATGCCCTGCTTAAGGTCACCAGCCATGATTTTTATACCTATACCCATTCGGTCAATGTGGGCACCTTGTCGATCTGTCTGGCAAAAAAATTGTTTCGCAAAGAGACCGGCCACGACATGCGTGAATTGGGAGCCGGCTTTTTTCTCCATGACCTGGGTAAAATTCGTGTCCCTTTGGAGATCCTCAACAAACCGGGTCGCCTCGATGAACATGAAATGCGACGGATGCGCATCCATCCCTTTCAAAGTTTTAAAATATTGCAGGAGACCAGTCAACTGAGTGAAGAGTGCCGCATCATTGCCATGCAACACCATGAACGGGACGATGGGACCGGCTATCCTTTGCGTCTGCGAGGGGAAGAGATTCATGTCTATGGACGCATCTGTTGTATCGCCGATGTCTATGATGCCTTGACCGCCAAACGCTCCTACAAAGAGGCCATGACCCCGTTCCAGGCTTTGAGTATCATGCGCAACGAAATGCTGCACCATTTCCATAAGGAAATTTTTCAAGATTTTGTGATGCTGTTCAGCAAACAGGAGAAAAAATGAGCGCCGAAAAATGGATCTGTAATGTCTGTGATTATCTGTATGATCCCGCCAAAGGTGATCCAGAAAGTGGGGTTGTCCCTGGAACCGCTTTTGCTGAACTGGATGAAGAGTGGCTCTGCCCGGATTGCGGAGCCCGCAAGGTCAGTTTTTCGCTACAGGAAACAACAGCCTCGTGAACAGACCAGAAGACAGGGCACCATAAAGGCACTGCAACCTCTGACCTCTTGGAGATGCGGAAACCTTTTGCCTGGGTAAGCAGCAACAATCCACTTCACCGGCAATCCCTCACAGCGCTTTCAAGATGAAGGTTTCCGTCGTGGCCGAGGACGAAACTGGCGACGGAAAGGAGGTTTATGGGGCAACTGCTGCACAACTGTGGTTGGTTTGGCAATTTGGCGCAACAGGCGGCTGATTTCCCGGTTGATCGAGCGCCGCCTCTCTTGCGCATCTGCCAATTCGGGAAACTGTTCGGGAAAACGATAGTGCAACCAGCAATAGAGATCCACCACGCGCATGGCGGTCTCCAGACTGTCCAGGGAGGCCGGAAAATCCTCGCTGAAAAGAGGTACCACCTCATCCAAAGTCAAGATATGGTTATGGGCAACGCTGCGCACCATCCGTTCAAAGGCCAATACCGCCGCCAGGGCCCGCAAAGGAACCGGGGCATTGGCCAAGACAAAACGCAGCTCCATGGCCAATCCCGGATAACGATCGGTAATCTGCGCCAGAAAAATCTGATCATCCAGTGATGCCACCTCATAAACTGCCGGATCGGGTTTGACTGCCTGGGCAAACAACAGCAACAGACGCGCCAATGAGGGTTTTTTATCCTGGCGCTGCAAATTGGCCAGGGCCCATAAATGATCGGGAGTGGGCGCCAAATGGGCCCGATGAATGGCATGTGGTGGGGTATGTAAAGCATGCAAAATATGCTCGTCGGCGATGCGGAAAGTACCGACAAAACCCACCTCATTTTTGCCATAGCGCCCTGCCCGTCCGGCGATTTGTCGCACCTCCATGGGTGTCAGAGGATGTTTGCGCCGATCGATAAATTTTTGGTCCTCGGCAAAGAGCAGGGTACGGATCGGCAGATTCAACCCCATACCAATGGCATCGGTTGCCACCAGATAGGGCGCCTGGCCAGAGGCAAAGAGTTCCGCCTGTTGCCGGCGCACCTCTGGCGGCAAGGCGCCATACAGGACAGCAACCCGAACTCCGGTCTGTTGTTCCACACGCTCTTTCAAACCCAATACCGCAGCGCGCGAAAAGGCAACCAAGGCGGTACCCGGCTCCAATGCCGAAAATTTCATGACAGGCGCTGACAACGGTTGCAGAGGGGCCAAACGTTCCAGATGGATCACCTCATAAGGCTCTTCGGTCAAACGCAATAATTTTTCGATAGCCGGTTGCGCTTCTGGCGCACCGATGATGCAAACCCGTTCAGCACGTGCCCCCAAAATGGCCTGGGTCCAGGCCCAACCACGGTCGGCATCGCCCAACATCTGCGCCTCATCAATCACCACCACATCCTGGCGCAAATGGGTGGACATCATTTCTATGGTGCGCGCACTGTGCAAGGCACCATCCACCTCAATCCGCTCTTCACCAGTGATCATGTGACAGGGCACACCCCAGGAGTTGAGCGTATCCGCCACCTCCAAAGCCAACAAACGCAAAGGAGCCAAATAACTTCCCGAACGGGCATCTGCCAATATTCTTAATGCCTGATAGGTTTTTCCAGAGTTGGTCGGTCCCAAAAAAAGGGTAAAATGACGACGCATCTCCCGCGCCGGAAACAGCGTATGAAATTCGAGAATCCGCGTTGCCGCCGAAAGCTTTTTCTCCAAACGCGCCGAATGACGCACGGAAACCTGTAGATCGTTAGGCAAACGTCTACTCTGCTGATGATGGCTTCTGTTGGCATCCATGGTGATATGCGGGGCTGTCCTTTATGATAAACCGTGCTAAAAAGCGGTCATTTATGGTAGAAGGCGCCAGTCTACTCTGCTGTTGCCACTCTGTCATCGGTTCATGGCAACTATGGCGGAGAGCAACAGCTTCAGCGCCTGTCCCGCAGTGGAGAAACAGCATGCGTATCGGCATAGATTTGGGTGGTACCAAAATAGAGGCGATTCTCTTGCACCCACAGGGAGAGATTCTGCTCCGCGAACGCCTTGCCACCCCGCAAGGTGACTATGCCGCCACCCTGCAAGCCATCGCTGCTTTGGTAAAACGCATGGAGTCTCATCCCGCGGTCAGGCAGCCAGGATTGCCAGTCGGTATCGGTATTCCTGGGGCGCTCTCCTTGCAGAGCGGACGGGTCAAAAATGCCAATTCGGTCTGCCTGATTGGAGAGGATCTGGCCGCTGATCTGCAACAACTGTTGGCCCGTCCGATTCGTCTGGCCAACGATGCCGACTGTTTTACCCTTTCGGAAGCAACCGACGGCGCTGCTGCCGGAGCGCCTATCGTCTTTGGCGTCATTCTCGGTACGGGAGTCGGTGGTGGTATTGCAGTACAAGGTGCACTGTTGCAAGGAGTCAACTCCATCTGCGGCGAATGGGGACACAATCCCCTCCCCTGGCCCACCAATGAGGAGCTGCCCGGCCATCCCTGTTACTGTGGCCGCCTGGGCTGTATTGAAACCTTTCTCTCTGGCCCTGGATTGATGCGTCACCATCGACAAAGCTGTGGCCAGGAGCTGCAAAGCCACGCCATTGTCCAGGCAGCAGAAGCGGGGGATCCCTGTGCCGAAACCTCGCTGCAGCTCTATGAACAACGGCTGGCACGCGCCTTGGCCAGTGTCATCAATCTGCTGGATCCTTATGCCATCGTTCTCGGTGGTGGTCTGGCCAATGTGCAGCGCTGGTATAAAACCGTACCCACTCTGTGGCAACCCTATATCTTTTCCGACAGTGTGGAGACTCGCCTGTTGCCAGCCAAACATGGCGACTCCAGCGGAGTGCGAGGTGCCGCTTGGCTGTGGCCCTCTCCCGGCCAAGGGTCAAACGGTAGAACACCATGACCGACACACTCAGCAACTGGTTGATGTTGATTTTGACGCTTCCCAGTGCCCATGCCGCCGTGCGCATCCGGGTGTGGCGCGCTTTGAAAAATGTGGGATGTGGGATCGTGCGCGATGGAGTCTATCTTTTGCCGGAACATGCAGAACAGGCAGAACTGCTTCCCTCGCTGGCCGAGCAGGTGCTCCAGGAGGGGGGGAGCGCCCATTTGCTGCGCACCACCAGCAGTAACAGCAGTCAGGAGCGGCAACTGCGTGCGCTCTTTGCACGCACTGAAGAGTTTGCGCAACTCTTGCAAGAGATACAAAACAGCTTTACCAACCTCCCGACCCTCTCTGCCAGCGCCCTGCAAAAACTCAGCAAACGGATGCAGCGCAACTTTACTGAACTCAAACGGATTGACTATTTTCCGGACAGCAGCCAACAGCAAACAGCAACAGCTCTGCTTGCTCTGCAACAGAGTATCGAACGCATTCTCACCCCTGGCGAACCAGGATCGATCCAGGGAGCCATTCTCCCTCTGCAGCGCAGCTCCTATCAGGGTAGAGTGTGGGCAACACGGCAATCACTCTGGATCGATCGCCTGGCCTCTGCCTGGTTGATCCGGCGCTTTATCGATCCGCAAGCCACCTTTCTCTGGCTCTCCGACCCCTCTCTTTGTCCAGAAGAGGCGGTCGGCTTTGATTATGATGGGGCTGCCTTCACCCATACCAATGGTTTGGTTACCTTTGAAACCCTGATGCTCTCTTTTGCCCTGGAACAATATCCCGCCTTGCGCCAAATCGGCCATCTGGTGCATGGCTTGGATGCCGGTGGCAATAATATACCAGAGGCTGCCGGCTTGGAGCGTATCCTGGATGGCTTGCGCCGACAAAACAGCGATGATGACCAGCTCTTGCAGGAGGCCATACACATCTTTGATGCCCTCTTGCAATCCTACAGCGCGGCAGAAAGCCTGTAATTCAATCTCCTCCCCTACCCGCAAAAATTTTCTTCCTGATTGCCAACAAACGCACACGGCACACAATTACTATTTGCAATGATCATTACACTATTGTAACATCCTCTACACTATTTCTCTCTCTTCAGCTTATGCCGGAGACACACCCATGAAAGAAGCCTCTCTGATGACCGCCCAATTGATGGCTGCGGCCATGCGCACTGCCCCCAAAGCGGGTGGCAAGGATTTTTTGGAAATTGTCGTCATCAGCGATGACGTAGAGCTGCAGCGCCTCAGCAACCATATGCTCAGTTATGCCCCGGACAGCACCAATGAAGCCTATTGGCGCCGCGATGCCGCCAACATTGCGGCCACCCATGCCGTGGTCTTGGTGGGCCTGAAACGTTTTACCACTGCGGGTTATGACTGTGGGGGCTGTGGCTATCCCACCTGTGCAGAATTCAGCGCCGCTCGCCAAGAACAGGTAAAAGAGATGGGCTATACCGGTCCGCATTGCATCATGCGCATGATGGATATCGGTGCGGCACTGGCCTCGGCAGCCAAAACCGCCAGCCTCCTTAATATCGATAATCGTGTACAACAGAGGGTAGGTGCCGCCGCACGCGCCCTGGGTTTGATTGATGCCGATGTGGTCATGGGCATTCCCATCGGTGTGTTTGGTAAAAATATCTTCTTTGACCGTCCCACCGCCAAACATTGACCCTAATTGACCATAAAGGAGTCCTTATCATGCAATGGGTTACCCGTTCTCACGTCCATGTCGATCGCGTTGCCTGCCCCTGGCTGATTCTGCGCTTTATCGACTCAGAGGCCAAATTTCTCTTTGTACCCAAAAGCCAGGTATTGGCAGTCGCCGAACGGGAAGGAGCCATCTCCTTTGACACCCCGGGCGCCCAATATCATCATGATGGCGAACTCTGCACCTTTTCCGTGCTGATTCGGGAGTATGGACTAACCGACAAAGCTTTGTTACGCTTGGCAAAAATTGTCAATGCCGCCGATACCGGTCAATTGAATCAAGATCCCTATGCCCGTGGTCTGGAGGCTATCGCTGTCGGTTTTGGTGTGCGCTTTCCTGATGATGCCGTCAACCTGCAAAAACAGTTTGAAGTCTATGATGCACTCTATGCCTGGTGCCGTCTGGAAACAATAAAAGAGTAAAGGATTTTTTATGCCCCACTCCCGATGGTCCAGAGTGGCCGAATTTCTTGGCCTGCGTCGCAGTGTAGCCGGATTATTGGCCATGGTGGTTCTGGTTGGCCTGGGGGAACGGATGGCCGACCGCTATCTGCCTATCTATCTCTTGGCCATCGGCGGCTCCACCCTGGCTGTGGGGCTGCTCAATGCCATGGAAAATCTTCTCGGCGCCCTCTACTCCCTCCCAGGCGGCTATCTGGCCGACCGCTGGGGAGTCAAGCGCTCGCTGCTCTTTTTCAATCTGCTCAGCATGCTGGGTTTTTTATTGGTGTTCCTGATTCCCACCTGGCAGGCACTCTTTGTCGGAGCAATACTGTTTCTCTCCTGGTCGGCCATCTCTCTGCCGGCAACCATGAGCCTGCTCAATACCGTCCTGCCCATGGATAAACGCACCATGGGCGCCTCTGTCCATGCCATGGTCAAACGTGTTCCCATGGCTCTCGGCCCTCTGCTGGGGGGAGCCTGCATCTCCTGGCTGGGAGAGAGAGATGGCGTTCGGGTTGCCTTTCTGATCGCCTTTCTTCTGGCTAGCCTCTCGCTCTTCCTGCAATACCGCCTGCTCGAATCCGACACTCCCGCTCCCAATGGCAGTCAGGAAAAAAATCCTTTCCGCCTCTGGCCACTCATGCCAACCTCCCTGCGCAAACTGTTGGTCGCCGATATTCTGGTGCGCTTTTGCGAACAGATTCCCTATGCCTTTGTGGTCATCTGGTGCATGAAACTGATTGCCGAACCGGTAACTGCTGTTGAATTTGCTCTGCTGACCAGCATTGAAATGGTCACCGCCATGGCGCTCTATATCCCGGTAGGCTGGATGTCCGATCGCTGGGGAAAAAAATGGTTTGTCCTGATAACCTTCCTCTTTTTTACCGCCTTTCCCATTCTACTCAGCCAGTGTCAATCTTTCTGGCCTCTGGTTTTTGCTTTTATCATCCGTGGCTTGAAAGAGTTTGGCGAACCGAGCAGAAAGACAATGATTATGGAGTTGGCCCCGGAAGGACAAAAGGCAACTTTTTTTGGGCTCTATTATCTGATTCGCGATATTTTTGTCGCTGGTGGCGCCATTTTTGGGGCCATACTCTGGCAATGGGGGGCTGCTCCCACCTTTCAAATCGCCACCTTTTTTGGCATGCTGGGCACTCTCTGGTTTGCCTGGTATGGACAGGATCTGCAGAATACCCCTCCTGAAACACTACAAAAATGATAAGTTGGAGGGCATTGATACGGCAGGGATGGCTTTAACTCGCTCCAGCGACAGGGAAAACTTCTGCACAACAGATAGAGAATCCCAGCAAAAACCACTGCAGAACAGGAAAAGAGCAGACAATCCCAACAATAAAGAGAGTCATTGCAAAAACAGGTGACGATCAGTCCCAACCAACGCTGAGCAATGCCCTCTTTCTGCCACTCTGTGCACCCTATCGGTTATAAGAGGCCTCTCCATACAAACGCCTGGAACGGACATATTCACGAATTTTGCCATACTCTTCAGCAATTTTTTCGGCGTTGTTATACTCAGGAAACATAGCCGTCAAACGTCCCAGGGGATCCAACAAAAATATGGCACTGGTATGACTGATTAAATCATCTTGACTGCTTTTTGCACTTGCAGAAGAGGAGACACTCTCCTTGCCAGTATCTTTGCTTGTCTCTTCCTTGTTGGCTTCCCCTTTGCCACCCGCCTCTTTGCCAGCTTCTCCTTTGCTGACATCACGAAAATCAGCGGCAGTAAAATAGGTTGCCCCGATCTGAAAAGCAAAGGCACGAATCTGCTCGTCTGTACCGGTCAAACCTTTGAAATCACTATTAAAAAATTGCACATACTGCCGGATATGTGCCGGAGTATCCCGTTTTGGATCTACCGAGACAAAAAGCACCTGACTGTTGACTATATTGTTTGGCGCTTTTTCCTGCAGTTGACGAAAAACATCCCCCAAAACCCCCATGGCCATCGGACAAATATCAGGACAATGGGTATAGCCAAAAAATAAAAAGGTCCAATGCCCGCGCAATTGTTCAAAGGTAAAAGGCTTTTCGTTATGATCCAACAGGGTAAATGGCTGCACGGGACGCGGCGACGGCAAAACAGCATTGGATAATCCCACCGGAAATAACGGTCCATCGGCAGAAGTATGCAGCCAACGCCAACCAAGAACCGTCGCAGCAAAGATAACCATTGCCAACATGGCCACTGACCATAAAGAGAGCTTTTGCCCCATCAACAACTATCCTTTCCTTCTGCGTGAACCCAACCCATGAACGCTCAAATATAAAATCTGCCCACTCTCCAAATAGTGCCAGTAGAGCTGTAACTATTCAGATTCGTGCTGGCTCGCCAACTCTACCCCCATGGGGATGCTGAGCGGATTGGCGCAAAAATGCGCGCCAATCCGCTCAGCTTGCTTCCATTAGGCGCGCCGCGCCGACGCAAAAAGCGCGTCGGCTTGTTGTGAAAGGCGCGCCAAAGGCAAAAGATTAAAAAGCAAAATCCCAGGGATTCCATCCCTGGACCCGGCCAGGGAGGTGCCCTCCCTGGACCCCCAGATGTTTCGGGTGGTGAATAGTTACGCAAAGCTTTGCAGGAACCTCTACCAACTGTCTTAATGAAATTGCAGACGTTTACTGGCGCGCAAATTGACTTCCGCCCCAGGGACAAGCAGAATCCCCTCCTCATCCAGAGAACTCCTTGTCGTCTCCTCTTTCAGCGCACTGTGCAAACGCTCACTGCGTTGCAAGAGAAGGGGCGTAACAGTAGAGGGTCGCCCAACTTGCCTATCTTTGTTCTCAAGAGTGCTATTCCGCGCCACCTGCTCTTCTCCCGCCAAAGGAGAAAACTCTTGCAAAGATTGCAACAACCGATCCAAAACAGTCGATGGCGCAGCTTCTGCACCAGCCTTTGTCAATGGCTCCTGCCACTCTGGCAAAGCCAACCGTTCT
This sequence comes from Candidatus Magnetaquicoccus inordinatus, assembly GCF_004217665.1. Classification (GTDB taxonomy): domain Bacteria; phylum Pseudomonadota; class Magnetococcia; order Magnetococcales; family Magnetaquicoccaceae; genus Magnetaquicoccus; species Magnetaquicoccus inordinatus. Next base: position 22,238 of record NZ_RXIU01000033.1, read on the forward strand.
GGGGTCAACTGACCGATGGTCTGCAACAGTTGATATTGCGAAGAGATCAATTCATAACGGGTTTTCACCAAATCGGTCTCGGAACGAAACAGTTGATTTTGCAGCTCCAACAGTTGGATGACGGTACGAAAACCTGCTGCAAACTCCTCCTCCATACCTTTCACAGCCTGCTTGTAGAACGAATAGGCTGCCTCCGAGGAAGAGACCGTTGCTTTGGCACTGTTCATCATGAGATGGGCCTGCTTGATTTCACGCAAAGCCTGTTTATCCACCTTTTGCCAATCAGCCTCACGCGCATTTTTCATCTCCAATGCCTCGCGAGTTCGTGAAAACACCTTCCCTCCTGAAAACAATGGTACAGTCAATTGCACAGAAACACTATATTGATTGGAACCATCAATCCTGGTATCGCTGCCACCATGGTAGGTCAAAGCGGTTGCCTGCATATCCAACATCGGATAATGACCTGCTTTTTCTATATCAACGGTG
>NZ_RXIU01000330.1 GCF_004217665.1 Candidatus Magnetaquicoccus inordinatus
GGCATTGATACGGGGGAAGGCCACATCCTTGGCACCGATCATCAGCGGAATCAAGTAGTTGGCGGCAAACCCGGTCAGTTCATTTGCCCCCTTGAGTACGCTCTGCGAGCTGTCCGAATTCCGCTGAATAAACTTTTCATCCTTGCCGGAGGTGATAAAGATCTCTTTTTCTCCGATACGGGCATCCTTGAAATCAATGAGCATCTGTCCCGCTCTGGCCACCTTATCGGCCCGGTCTTCCAGAGCAGCAGCCCGTTCGGCCATCGATTGCGATCCTTGTTCCTGCAACATCTCATGCAGTTTACGGGTCTGGTCTTCCTGCATTTTGGTCACTTCTACCCGCACTACATTATCGGCTATATTACGAATACGCGCCAAGCTTTCATCACGCTTTTTTTCCAACTCCACATAGTGCGTAAAAGATTTACCGTACAACTCCATGCCATTGATGACCGCCTCAATCTGTGATTTATCATCGGCACTATGAAATTTTAGATCACGATCCAGGATGGCCAGCTTTTTAAAATCATTCTGCGCCTTTTGATTTTCGGATACATATTTCATCTCTTTGCGCATGATGAAATTTTTTTCTGACTGCATCGCCCGATTGAGAAATTCAATCAAAAACGCCAGATCCTGGCTTTTATCCATCCGACTGGCCACGCCATTAATGCCATTATAACCGGTCAAGGCGACCATGAAGGTCAAAATCAATACCAGGCCAAATCCCAAGCCCAGTTTAACCCCCAGTTTTAAATCTTTCATGCCAACTCCTCCCTGTGGAAATGCAATTGGGCATGTCACACACCTCCACTTGGGGAGGTGTCTGGCACGCCAAGTTGTTATATTATGTCATGATTTGTCAGAACTGATGAGGATAAACCAGCGGGAGGAATCTGTCAGCAAAAAAATGAGCAGGTCAAGGGTGCACAACAGGACGCATCTTACTTTGGTTCTGCCGGAGGGAGAGGAGCAACAGGCTCCAACTTTTCAGCTTTATCCATTTTTTCTCTTATTTTTTGCGCTTTGACCTCTTCCCTTACGGATGGATCGTACTCTTTCTGAAAATTTCGGGTCAGATATCCAACCAAAACAACTGCAAGGATAAAAAAAACGATACCAGTACGGTTCATTTTTTTGCGTAATTCCGGGGTGATATGATCTTGTTCCATGATGCCTGCCTTTGCCTGGATGATAAAATTCGGAGTAAGCATACAAAAGAGCCGGGAGGTCTCCCTCCCGGCCATGATACTGCCTATTGCCTACCTACCGAACGATTACCGGGAGTAGTTATAGGGTGTCCAGTTGGCATCCACCACCACATCTTCGGGAAAGTTGCCCGGTCCTGGCGGCGTCTGGGTGTGGGTCCATTCCAGCGATTTGGAACCCCACGGATTGTCGCTGGCCTTTTCGCCGTTGATGGCACTCAATAGCCAGTTGCTGACGGTGATGATCATACCGGCGGCAACGATAAAGGCACCAATGGTGGCCACTTTATGGTAGCTGGCAAAATAGGCCGGGAACTGGGAATAGTCCCAATAGCGCCGGGGCATACCATCCACACCGATGATGAAGAGGGGCCAGAAGGTGACGTTGACACCGATGAAGTTCAACCAAAAACCAATTTTGGCCCGCCCCACATGGAGCATGCGTCCAGAAATTTTTGGAAACCAAAAGTCCACAGCGGCGAAGACGGAGAAGGTGGCAAAGATACCCATAATGAAGTGGAAATGGGCATGGGTAAAGGAGGTCTCACCCAAATGCACCGCCATCACGGTCATGGCCAACGGAATACCGGTCAAACCACCAATCAACAGCAGGTAAAGAGCCGCCACCCCATAATACATGGGAATGTTGAAGGTGATGGCACCCTTATACAGGGTTCCAAACATGGAGATGGTCATGAGACCCACCGGCACCGAAATCAGCAACGTGGTAACCATTTGCCCGATGCGAATCCAGTCCGGCATACCCGAGTAGTAGAGATGGTGCACCCACACTTCACCGGAGACCACGACAATACCAATCATGCCATAGACCGCCGCCTTATAGTTGAAGATACGGTTTTTGGCCATGGTGGCATAGATTTCATAGAAGATACCCATGGCAGGCAGGAAGATGACGTAGACCGCCGGATGGGAGTAAAACCAGAAAAGGTTTTGATAGAGCAGCACGTCACCACCGCTGGTGGGATCGTAGAAGTGGGTGCCCAGATAGCGATCAAACAGCAACAAGGTCACAGCTGCTGCCAACACCGGCACGAAGACCAACTGGATGATCAGGGCGGTGAAGCTACCCCAGATGAACATGTTCAACTGCATCCAGCCCATACCGGGGGCCCGCATGTAGATGATGGTCACCAAAAAGTTGACCGAAGCCAGGATGGAGGAGAAACCGATCAGATGGACCGTGAAGACATACAGGGCCAAGTTGCCACCGGATTTGATGGAGTAAGGCGGATAGCCGGTCCACATAAAGTCCGGTTTGTCGGGCACGACAAAGGTCAGGAGAGCCACCACAATACCCGCCCAGAACAGCCATACAGAGAGGGCATTGATACGGGGGAAGGCCACATCCTTGGCACCGATCATCAGCGGAATCAAGTAGTTGGCGGCAAACCCGGTCA
>NZ_RXIU01000331.1 GCF_004217665.1 Candidatus Magnetaquicoccus inordinatus
GGGTAATCAGGAGCATGGCCATTCCCAACTCCCGTTGCAACCGGGACAACAGCTCTAAAATCTGTGCCTGAATGGTCACATCGAGGGCGGTGGTGGGCTCATCGGCGATCAACAAAGCCGGGCGCCGAGCCAGCGCCATGGCAATCATCACCCGTTGTCGTTGTCCACCGGAGAGCTGGTGTGGATAGGCATCCAGCTTTTGTTCAGGATCAGTGATTCCGGTCAGGGCCAGCAGCTCCAGAGCCCGTTCACGCAATTTTCCTCTCTCCGCTGCCGCCACGCCCTGCGGTGCAAAGGACTCCGCCAATTGGCGAAAGATCGGTTGCACTGGGTTCATGGCGGTCATCGGCTCCTGAAAGATCATCGCAATCTGTTCACCGCGCAAGTGGCGCAACGCCTCTGGCGCCAGGTCACGAATCTCCCTGTCGCGCAAATAGAGCCCATTGGCTTGCACGATGGCGTTGCCAGGCAATAACTGCAACAGAGAGAGAGCGGCCACACTCTTGCCGCTGCCTGATTCGCCGACCAGGGCGACCGTTTCCCCTGGCTGGATGGTCAGAGAGATGCCGCGTACTGCCGGAACGATCCCGGCTTCGCCGCGAAAGTGCACCTGCAAGTTATCCACACGCAACAGGGGTATGCTCATTCAACTCTCCTTGCGTGGATCCATGGCATCCCGTAACGCTTCGCCGATAAAATTGAGCAGCAGCATCATGGTAACCAAGACTGTAAATGTGGACAGAGAGATCCACCATGCCTCCATGTTGGCTTTACCCTGTTGCAACAGCTCACCCAGACTGGGCGTCGAGGGGGGCACTCCCAACCCTAAAAAATCGAGGCTGGTCAAGGCCAGAATGGTGCCGGAGATACGAAAGGGTAAAAAGGTGATCACTGGGGTCATGGCGTTGGGCAGAAGGTGGCGAAACATGATGGTTTGATCGGTTGCACCCATGGCGCGTGCGGCCTTGACATAGGCCATGTTGCGCGCCCGCAAAAATTCGGCCCGCACATAATCGGCCAAACTCATCCAGCCAAACAGCGAGAGCAGGAGGATCAACAACAGCAGGCTCGGATTGAACAAGCTGGCAAAAATAATCAACAGATACAACTCTGGCATGGAGCCCCAGATTTCGATCAGCCGTTGCAACAACAGATCGGTATAGCCGCCAAAATAGCCTTGCACCGCACCGGCGAGGATACCCAGCAGGGTACCGATCAAGGTCAAAGTGAGGGCAAAGAGCACCGACAAACGAAAGCCATAGAGCAGACGCGCCACGATATCGCGGGCCCGATCATCGGTTCCCAAAAGATGTTGGCGGTCGGGAGGCGCCGGAGCGGGGTGGCGCAGTTGGCCATCGATGGTATCAAAACGGTAGGGAATCGGTGGAAAGAGCAGCCAATTGGGGCTTTGTTGCAGGCGCGATAAAATATAGGGATCCCGATAGTCGGCTTCGGTTGCAAAATCACCGCCGAAGGTGGTTTCGGGATAGCTCTGCCAGAGGGGAAAATAGTAGGAGCCTTGATAATGGATCAACAGCGGCTTGTCGTTAGCCAGCAGCTCCGCCCCCAGGGAGAGCACAAACAAGAGTGCAAAGATCCACAGCGAATGGAAGCCGCGGCGATGGGCCTGAAAACGCCGCCAGCGACGGCGAACAAGCGGTGAGGGAGACCACATGGGCATAAGCGGAGACGATCCAGAAGAGAAGTTGCGCTAAAAAGGGAAGTGTGCGGTCTGTTTCTGCAGAGGGCAAGCCTCTTTTTTCCTGGGCAGAGGAATTATTGCAACAGACGGCGATAGAGTTGCAGCAGGGCTGCACTCATCGCCTCCAAGGTCAGAGGCAAGACCGTTTCCCGTGCCGCTTTCCCCATGTGCTGTCGTTTAGCCGCATCCTGCAGGAGCAGGATATTATCCTGCAAACGCTGCCGATCCAGCGCATCACCGAGCAAGCCATTTTCGCCATGGCGGAGCAGATCAGAGGCACCACATTGCAGAGTGGTGATGATGGGCAAACCGGCGGCCATTCCTTCCAGGGCCACATTGGGAAAGGGATCATAGCGGGTAGGCAGGAGTAGGATATCGGCTGCGCCATAAAATGGCTCTACTTGGCGCTGGCCACCGGTAAAGGTGACCTGACCTGCCACGCCCAGACGTTGCGCCTGCTGCTGCATGCCCCGCAGATCCCGATCCTCTCCCACCACCAGCAGATGAAAGTTCTGGGGCAGGTGGGTCAGGGTCTGCAGAGCAATGGGCACCCCTTTGCGCACAAAACCAGAGCCCACCAGCAATAGCAGGATTTTCTCTTCGCCAATGGACCATTGCTGGCGTATCTTCTGGCGCCATTGATCAGCCAAACGCGGATGAAAGCGTTCGCTATCGACACCGCTATAGATCACCTGCAGTTTATCGGCAGAGAGAGCAAAACACTCTTGGATCTCCCGTTGCACCATCTGCGAGTTGCAGATCACCATCCGCAGGCGTGGGGAGGCAAACATCTGCCGTTCCACGGCCAACAACTGCCGATGATAGGGGCTGAGTTGGGTAGCCATCCGGGCAAACCAGCCCAAGGTGCGGTTGCGTTCACGCAACCAGACCTGATGCACCCCATCGCCGGC
>NZ_RXIU01000332.1 GCF_004217665.1 Candidatus Magnetaquicoccus inordinatus
ACGTACCTCCGTTGGTTGGCCATTGTATCTGGCTTACCCGAACGAGGCAATTGTTACATTCCGTCTGAGGCAACACAACATTCTGATCCAGGAAGATGTCAAACTGGCCAAAAAATTATTGGAGTATGCTCACAGGGCTGGAATAACGGATGAGTTGGTTACTAAAGCGCTGGAGTTGTCCTTTGCTCTCAAGGCAGATGAGGCGTCTCGTAATGAACTGATTTCCCGCGTTTACCAACTGGCCACAGTGCCAGAGAGCGGGGTGTGGATGCTCAATAGCATTCAAGAGGTTGTGGACTTTAACCAGTCTCAACAACTTGCAAGGGAACAAACCATCCAGATCTATCGTCATGGTCGTATGCCTTTCCATCGCTTGTGTACCAAATTGACTGTTTCCATGCCTCTCGCTTATTACCGTGCCTTTCAGGGAGTGGAACGTCCGGTTGGAGAGGATTATGCGGAGCTGTTCATCCGTCATGGCAGGCGTTCTGACACAAAAATGGCGGATGCAATTGATGTGAAGCAGCCTCTCTTTTTAGACATAACCGCTCTGTTGCTGGCGAATCAGCTTGGACTTTTGGAGGTGGTTGAGCGTCATTTTCCCTCTTTGGCTGTTGCCAGCGATATACAACGCACCTTGTTGGAAATGCGTGATCTGTTTGCTCCTGACAGTATCCGGTCGATAGAGATGAAGGAGAGTGAACGAAGTGCATTGTTTGATAGTCTGGACGAGATAAGGGAACGGCTGCGGATTGGTATTAATAATGGCCATTATAAACCGATTCCACTGCTGCCCTCGCATATAGCATCAGCTCAGGCAATGGGGGTCAACATCTCCTTTGAGCAACCCATGGAGCGAATCCTCTTCACTATGCTGAAATGTCTGCCAAGGGATCAACGGTATATTGTTTGGTGTGATGATCGGTGTCTCTCTGGTTTTTTCCAATTGAATGGGAATATGGCTATAGGTGTGTTGGAAATTCTCACTGTGCTTGAGAGGGAAGGGGCTCTTACTCAAGAGCAGCGATTTGCTTATCGGCATCGATTGCGTTCTGCCCGGTTGCTTTATCTGTCTATGGAAGCTGATGAGATTGTTTATTATTTGCGCCGTGCTCCGTTTCATGAAGAGAAGGGAGAATTGGAAGAGACAGTAGAAATGGTGACCCTGAGGCGGTATCTCGCCACTGCTTTGCTGCATTATGCACAGATGCAGATGCCGGACGAAGAGGAGATACGCAGGGAGGATCACGGAGAAATACCCGTTTTGCTCGGCTGTCTGCATGCGCTCACTGATGCTCTGCTTGAATTTTGGCGGGATGAGAAGCTGTCTGAGAATCATCGCAAAATATTGTCAGATTGGGTTATATCTAATTTATTTGTTTCATACCTGCCTGTGATGCGCAGAGAGGGGAATTCTCACTATAAAACAATAGAAGTTACCGGGTTGCTTTGGAAAGGAATTATATATCTAAATAAAGAAGCGGATCTTCCCAGATTGCAATGTTTTTTTCAATGGATTCATGATCGTTTGTTGCGCGACTCTTTATGGAACACTCCTGGTTTTCTGGTTGATGTGAGCAAGGGTTTCAAGGAGCAAGCGCTTAACCTTTATTTGAGTGATGAGTTCGGGGAATTCGGTCCCAACTGGATTCAGTATCTTGCTGTCATTGCAAGCAAAGAACTTCCTGCTCCTATCAGGAAAGAGTTATTTAAGGATCCTAAATTTATAAACAAAATTGGTTTGCAACAGAACAAATTTTATAATGTGGAGATGTATCGCTTTGAGAGCGCTACCTTCTGGCGTGCCGTGTCTGATGCAATAAGCCATGGAGAAGCACCGGTGCAAACGTCGGATGCGCAGCAGATGAGCTTGCGAGTCAGTATAGATTCTGAAGGGGAGAACAGAGTTGTCCGACTAGAGCAGGAAGGGATTGATCCTGTTTTATTTGATATTTCCTATATGTTTTTCTTGTTGATACCCTCTTTGCCGGATCGAATCAAATATTTGCAACAGCATCAATCCTGGTTTGATTGTTCTGGTGATCATTTTGACAAGATCGTGGCCGAGTTGGCTAACATCGAAGATCCCGTTCGTCGAATAGAGCAGGTAGAACAGTGGCGAGAAAAATCTACAGAGATTTTTTATCAGCGCTTGCATAAAAAGATCGTGGCAGGTGGTTTTTCTCTATCGCCAGATAATTTATTACCCCCTTCCGGGAAACGGTGGCTGGACTCCATGCGTTTGTGTGTCGATGCAGCAGATCCTTTTGCCAAACAATGGGCAGAGGCAGCCGATTCCCTTGTTCAGGATCAGGGGTTGGAGAGTGCTTTGCAACGTATGCTGGGCTTGCCCTTGGCGCTGCCCGAACCACTTGTGGCAGCGATTGCCGGATTGGCAGAATCGGAAAGGGAAGCCTTGCTTTTTAAGCTGACCCGCGCTGCTATAACTACCTTGGAGAAGATTCACCTTCTATGGTTGTTGCTGCGATTTAATGTGACCAGCCAGAAAGAGGCCGCAGGTACAGCCTGGATGGATCTGTTGCACGATTTGCTCTCCACTGAATCACAGAATGAGGTGCGCGCTTTTACCATCATTTTGCATTATATGG
>NZ_RXIU01000333.1 GCF_004217665.1 Candidatus Magnetaquicoccus inordinatus
GCACCGATTTGTGCCCCGCAGGGGCACTCTTTGGGAGGGCGGACGCCCGACATGCACAGTTTCGCTTGTGGCAACAGCGATAAAATTGGCAAATGCGCGTAACTATTCAGGTTAGTGCCTGCTCGCCAGCTCTACCCCCATGGGAATGCTGTGCACATTGGCGCAAATATTCAGGTTCGTGCCGGTTTGCCAGCTCTACCCCCATGGGGATGCTGTGCACATTGGCGCAAAAAAGCGCGCCAATCCGCACAGCTTGCTTCCATTAGGCGCGCCGCGCCGACGCAAAAAGCGCGTCGGCTTGTTGTGAAAGGCGCGCCAAAAGCAAAAGATTAAAAGCAAAAGATTAAAGATTAAAAGCAAAAGATTAAAGATTAAAAGCAAAATCCCAGGGATTCCATCCCTGGACCCGGCCAGGGAGGTGCCCTCCCTGGACCCGCAGTTGTTTTGGGTGGTGAATAGCTACAAGATTAAAAACAAAATCCCAGGGATTCCATCCCTGGACCCGGCCAGGGAGGTGCCCTCCCTGGACCTGCAGTTGTTTTGGGTGGTGAATAGTTACAAATGCGCTTGCCCTGGGGAAATAAACTTCTGGCGGAGCTGTCTGCAGCAGCTTATGCCATTTTAGCCCCCTGCTCGATGCGTCTCACCTGCCAGAGTGCCGCCGACAAACAGAAGACAGCCCACAGCAGAGTGATGGCCATGGAGAGTTGATAGTCTGGAGATTGCAGCAAATCGCTACTCGTCTGATAAAAGGGCAGACGAATCAAATGCAAGGCATGGGTAACCGGGTTGATCTGCATCACCGCCTGCAGCCAGGCTGGCGTATGATCCATGGGAAACAGGGCTCCAGAAAGCAGCCACAGAGGCATCAAAAATACCGACATGATGGCATGAAATCCGGCGGTGCTTTCCAGATTCCAGGCAATAAGAAAACCGAGAGTGGTAAAACCCAGAGTGGCCAGCAGCAGTCCAAACAACAGCAACAACGCCTCACCTACCCCCAGATGCAACCCCAACCAGGGGATGGCCAGCAACAACAGGGCAACCTGTATCAGTGCAACACTCATGGAACCCATCACCTTACCCAGAACAATGGCAATGCGCGGCAACGGGGCCACAAGAACCGCTTGCAGCAACCCCTGACTGCGATCCTCGATGATGGTAATGGTGGAAAAAATTCCAGAAAAAAGCAGCAACATCAAAAGAATACCAGGATAAAAATATTCCAGATAGCTCATACCAGAGAGCCCTGGGGGACGAAACGAGGCACTGAATCCACTCCCCAAAAAGAGCCAAAAAAGCAGAGGTTGTGCCAGACTGCCGACTACCCGGTGCGGTTGCCGAAAAAAACGCACCAGTTCACGCACAGCCAAAGCGCGAATGGGACGAATCATGAGAACCCCCCTCCCTTGCTGCTGGTATGGTGAATAAACACATCTTCCAAGGTGGGGTGATGAATCGCCAACGCTTGAAACTGTTCGCGATGCTGAAACAGCAGTTGCTGCAAGGTCTCCGCATCAATCCCTTGCAAACGCAGCTCTTGTTCCCGCTCTGTCACCTGAATCGAGGGACGTTGCGCAAGCAGTTGCAAGAGCTGTTGCCGATCCTCTTGTTGTTCGATTTGCAAAATCACCATCTCCTGACCCAAGCTGCTGCGCAACTGCTCAGGAGAGCCCACCGCCAACAGACGACCTTGATGCAAAATCCCCACTTGATCGGCCTGCTCGGCTTCATCAAACAGATGACTGGTAAACAGGATGGTCAGTGCATATTCACGGCGCAGACGTAACAGATGCGCAAAAAAATCACGACGGGCACCAGGATCCAAACCATTGGTCGGTTCATCCATAAAGAGAACTGCCGGACGATGCAGCAAAGCTTTGACCAGCTCAACGCGGCGGGCGGTACCACCAGAGAGGGTGCCCACCCGATCATGCAGGCGGTTGCCAAGCTCTGACCAGATTAAATCACACTCTAGACGCTGTTGAAACAGGTGCCGATCCAGATGATGCAGCTCGGCATGAATACGCAAATTTTCCAAAACCGTAAGCTGCTTATCCAACGCGGGCTGTTGAAACACTACCCCAAGCAGTTGCCGGGCAGCCTGAGCCTGATGCAGCATATCGTAACCGGCAATCTGCACTGAACCGCTGCTGGGATGGGTCAAACCACATAAAATACGAAACAGAGTCGATTTACCGCTGCCATTTGGTCCCGTCAAAGCAAAGAGGGTATGGGCTGGAATAGCAAGCTGCAACGCCAACAACGCCGCTCGTGCAGCCTGTTTTCGTTGTCCATAATAGTGACTCAGTTGGTTGATCTGGATCATGACGGTCGCTGGGGTCGGGAAATTTTGCGCTAAGTTTGGCGATTAGAATTGAACTATTCCTGCACAGTGTGTAGTATGGGCCTGCTTGAACAAACGAAGTCAGGATAGCCGGTTTTTTCCCGTAGCGGTAGGGTGGAAAGATGCCTTTTGCGAACTATCTCGAATTGCTAAAATTGCGGATTGGTGGGATGATTGCCTTGACGGCGGTTGTCTCCTATCTCTCCATGGCCGAGCGGGTGAATATTGCACATCTGTTCTGGT
>NZ_RXIU01000334.1 GCF_004217665.1 Candidatus Magnetaquicoccus inordinatus
GGCAGAGCCAGAATGCCGGGAAATCTTTTGTGGTACGGTGACTTCCGTTCCATCGCTCACACCACCTCGCAGGATGTCGGCGGCAAGGGAGGAGGAGGGAACACTGTCGTCAGCACCACCTACACCTACACCGCTTCATTCTGTTTTGGACTGTGTGAAGGGCCGATTGTTGGCATTGACGGCATCTGGTCCAACAAGGAATACAAAGCAGACCCGGCCAATCTGTCGGAGGTGGTGACGCCATCTGCGGCCTGGAACGAGCCACACATTATCTCCGGTTCGCACCAGGTGACAGTGGCGCACGGCGCACAGTGGACCAGCCATATCTCCTGCGTGGCCATTAACGGAGAGGTGGCAACGCCACTGGTGCTTGGGACAGACTTTGTCATAAATGGCGGAACCTACTATTTTGCAACCGAGTTCTCCAACATCCAGGTGCAGATCAGCTACAACTATAACGCCATCAACAGCAGTTCCTCCGTGGTGACGGTGTTCAACGGCGCATCTGATCAAGGCCAATGGACCTATCTGGTGACAAACCATCCGGAGCAGGCACTCAACTACCCCGGCATCGCCTATGCCGCCTCCATGGACTGGCAGTTGGGATCCGGCACCGCTCTGCCGAACCTGAATTTTGATGTCATCGGCCAGTTGTCGTTTGATGCAGCAAACGGGATTTATGACGCGCACCCAAAGGATGTCATCACCGATTTGCTTACCAACACCCGCTACGGGTTGGGTTTTCCTGTGGCAAATATTGGCGATTGGACTCAATACAGCCGCTACTGCACAGCCAGTGGCCTCTTCCTGTCGCCAGTCTATGCCGCTCAGGAGGAGACGAGCGCCATCATCGCACGGTTGATGAAGATCACCAATTCGGAGGTCTACTTCTCGGAAGGCGTTCTGAAGGTGACGCCGCTTGGTGACGCGCTTGTCACCGGCAACGGAGTCACCTTCACGCCAAATCTGACGCCGGTTTATGAGCTGACAGAAGATGACTTCATTGTCTCCGGCCAGGAAGATCCGGTGACAGTTACCAGGAAGCCGTCTGTTGACGTGTATAACCATGTCAAAGTAGAATTCCTGAACTCCAGCAACCAGTTCAACACCGAGGTGGCAGAGGCGAAGGACATGGTCTCTATCGATCTCTTCGGCCTCAGAAGCATGGACTCCATCAAATTCCACGAGATCAAGTCCGCTGCAGTGGCCAGGATGGTGGCGCAAAATATCCTCCAGAGGGTACAGTACGTGCGCAACATTTACGGTTTTAAGCTGGGTTGGCGGCACTGCCTGCTCGAACCGACAGATCTTGTCACCCTCACCGATGCTGGCACCGGGTTGGACAAGACTCCGGTTCGGATACTGTCTATTGAAGAGGATGAAATCGGCCTGCTCACCGTTGAGGCGGAAGATGCACCGTTTGGCGTGTTCAGCACGGCCACCTATCCACACCAGGCAGTTGGCGGCTATGTTGCGGATTTCAACAAACCGTCAGGCGCGATCAACACGCCGGTGGTGTTTGATGCACCCGTTGAACTGACACCCGGATTGCGAGAGATATGGGTGGCCGTGTCAGGTGGTGAGAATTATGGTGGCTGTCAGGTTTGGTTGTCATCATGTGGCACCAACTACAAAAAGATCGGCGAGATTGTCTCTCCGGCGCGTCATGGCTTTCTGACTGAGACAATGGCGAGCGGATCGGATCCAGATACAACCCACACCTGCAAGATCGATTTGTCAGAATCTGGAGGCGCGCTCACCTCCGGCACCATCGCCGATGCGGACAACAGAGCGACACTGGCGTGGGTGGACGGAGAGTTTATCGCTTATTCCACTGCCGCCCTGACAGGCAGCCACCAATATACCCTGGACAGCTACTTGCGGCGTGGGCTTTATGGCTCAACGATCAAGGCACACCCCGGCCAGAGCCGGTTTGTCCGCTGCGATGGGACAATTTTACGGTACGCCTACGATCCGGCATTGGTTGGGAAGACTGTTTTTATGAAATTCCCGGCGTTTAATCAGTTCGGCGGCGGTGGGCAGTCGCTGGCGGATGCGGCAGAGTATGTGTTCAGGGTAAGTGAAAAGGGATAGTAAAAAGGCGCACCAGACTCAACCGCGCAGGGGAGTCCAGTGCGCCACTCACTTCGGCAGGCTTGCACAAGATCGTCATGGTACCCTGCCTTCTCGTTGATCCACCCCTCACAGTGGCTTCTCGGAAATGCCCCCGAGGTTGCAGCGCATCCGGGTCTGCGTCGCAGCACTCAACCCGAAGGGAACGTTGCGAAAATCCGCTTGCCATCAGTCTGCACCATTTTAAGGCGGTAAAAAAGGGATGGCATTGGTGTTGTTGATGGCAATATTGACTGCTGTGACTTGTCTGGCGGTTGTGCCGACAGTTGAACATTCCTTGTAATATTCAGTTGATATATCTCCAAATGGATGCCCTTATGGTCAACCAGAGACACAACCAACAAGGGAGAACCGGCGCATCTGATCAAGGCCAATGGACCTATCTGGTGACAAACCATCCGGAGCAGGCACTCAACTACCCCGGCATCG
>NZ_RXIU01000335.1 GCF_004217665.1 Candidatus Magnetaquicoccus inordinatus
TGGGAAAATTTGCCAATGCGCTTACCCTGTGCACCGTTTCGCTTGTGGCAACAGTGGGAAAATTTGCCAATGCGCTTGCCCTGTCTACAGCCCCAGGATCTCTTTGGCCAAAGGCACGGTCAAGGGTCGTTTGAGCAGCAATCCCGCTGCATCCAGACGTTCGACCGCCTGCGCATAATCGGTAATGGAGCGCGGCAGACGCATCTGTAAAAACTTGCGCAGATCCTCGCTGCAGCGCACCTGACGATCCTCCAGCATCTTTGCCAAAATCGCCCCCAACAACGCATCTTCAGGCGCTTCCAGACTCATGGCCGCCCCCCACAACAAACGGGAACGCAAATCGGCACGCAGACCGCTCATCCATTGTGGTGATTGGCGACTGGCCACGAGCATCCGCCCTTCCGGCAGATCACGCATCCAGTTAAACAGATAGAGAACTCCCTCCTGCACCACCGGGCTGGACTCTACCGCCTCCAGATCATCAATCGCTACCAAGCGACAACCGGCATGGCGGCGCAAAAAGAGGCTCAGCTCCTGTTCGGCGCTGACCCGCAACTGCTCCTTCAGGGTTGCCACATCCAGATAGATTGCCGCGCCATCCCCCTGCAAAGAATGGCAGTGGGCGACAGCCGCTTGCAACAGATGGCTTTTTCCTGTTCCACTCTCTCCGGTCAACAGGTATACCGAACTGCGCTGCAGCAGTGCTTCGCCACGATTTTCCGCCACAGCCAGCACCGCCTCGGCCACCCGCCGATTGCCTGCTCCGAGTACAAAATTGGCAAAGGTACAGACCGGATTGAGTGGCAGGGGCAACAAAAGGGTTGCATCAGGCCCGGTCATGCTGTTTTAGCCGCTCCTGCTCAGCCGCCAAGCGGCTCCAGCGCAGTACATAACTTCCCCCGGATAAACAGGTAGTAAAAGCCGTCAAGGCAATCAAGGCATCCAGCCAAAAGGTGGCAAAATGGCCATTTGCGGTATACAACACCCAGAACAACAGCAGCATCTGGTTGACCGTATTCCACTTGCTGACCCAAAGCGGTTCAATACGCAAGGCCCCGGTCAGCATTTGATAGACCACGGCGCCACCGATGATCACCACATCGCGGGTCACCACCAACAAGGTCAACCAGAGCGGCAATAGTCCCAATACGGTCACCGTGATATAGCCAGAGAGCAGCAGCAACTTATCGGCCAGGGGATCCAGATGGCGCCCCAGTTCGGTCTCCATCTGCAAGCGCTTGGCCAGATAGCCATCCAGAGCATCGGTCAGACCTGAGAGTGCAAAGACAATCAAGGCGGCCGTCAAATGGTTTTCTATGACCAGCCAAATCAGGATGGGCACAGAGAAAATGCGCAACAACGACAGGAAGTTGGGCAGATTCATGGCAACTGCAGCACCAGATCGACCCGATTGGCAGGTGCAGCAGCCGCCTGTGGTAGTTGTTCCACCTTGCCACCCCACTGGCTCAACAGCTCCTGCAACTGCGCATCCTGGCCCTGATACTCAATCTGCAAGGTTGCCTCAGTGGCCCGTTCCTCGATAAATTTCATGGCAACCACACCGGGCGAGTTGCGCAAACGACTGGTAAATTGGGAAAATTGTGCCAATTTTGGCCCATGGATCACCCGCAGTTGCACGGTATGTTGCAAGGCGGGACTCACCGTATGGCTTTGAATCCAGCGATCCATCACCTGTTGCAACAAAGCCCGCGCCAGTTGGGTTGCCGGACATTTGCTCAGCTCAGTGCTTTCGCTGCAGCGACTCAGCAGATCCGGGCTGTTTACACTCGCTTGCAGCGCTTCGCTGGGAGCACTTTGCCCCTGCGCTCCGCCACTGCCAAACAGTTGCGCCTGGAGTGTTGCCGTCGGCGCTTTACCCCCTTTCCCTTTGCCTGCCGCTGTCGGCAGTTGTACGGCAATGGCCCACACCTGCTCGGTGCCATAGCGTCCATTCACCCACTGTTTTAATCCGGGATCGGCAGCGACAACGCGCTCCCATTGCAGTTGGCCAATATCATCCACATCCCCCAAAGGGGTGACAACAGCGATACCGAAGGCTTTGGCCTCCTCCTGCATGCTCTTGAGCAGCAACGCATCCAGAGTGGCGGTTTCGCCATCCGCTCCACCCTGGCTGCGCAACAGCATCAACACCGGTGGATGGCGGCTTTCGTTATAGGCCAACCCCTTTTCTGCCATGGCGGCAGCAACCCCTTTGGCCGAAAAAGTCACCTCCACCGCCACCGACAAGCTGTTGCCCCGTTGCGTCTCGCCGACAATCTGCACCCGTTCGGTCAAACGTTTGCCACCCTGCAGCAGAGAATCAAAAAATTGTTTTTCTCTCTCCAGATCAGCACGGGTAAACATCCGTCCCAACAACCGTTCCAAAGCCAATTTTTTGGCCTTTTCCACCCCAACGGTACGCGGTTCCTGTTTGCCCGGCAGCGGCAGAGTCACCAGCGCTTCCGCACCCCAACAGCAGATTCAGGAGGTATTGCGCGCCCCCCGCTATCCCGCCTATCGCCTGCCTCGCTGCAATCGTTTTATGGG
>NZ_RXIU01000336.1 GCF_004217665.1 Candidatus Magnetaquicoccus inordinatus
GGGTGCAGGGCAAAGCCCTGCTGGTAATGTGCGGCGTTTCACAAAAGCGAATGCGCAAGCATTCGCGCACGCCGCACAGATTTGTGCCCCAAAGGGGCACTCTTTGGGAGGGCGGACGCCCAACATGCACAGTTTCGCTTCTGGCAACAGTGAGGAAATTGGCAAATGCGCTTGCCCTGCAGAACATGGTTGATTCTTGGACAAAGTGGTTTACAATAAAGTATTGATCCTTGTACAAAATCGGCCCATTGTGCTGGCCGAAGCATGCCGCTGGAGGTAGGGTGAATATTCGTTTGCGCCCCAAATTAATCATACTTTTTCTACTGTCTGCCCTGGTCACACTCCTGATCACCGGCTGGATGATGAGCCGCTGGCTGGCCGAAACGAGCAATGAAGCCGCCCGCAGCCGCGCCGCAACCATCCTGGAAATCAAGAAAAATCGCATGGAACAACATATCGCCCGCTATCGCAGCGATATGGAGTTGCTGGCCAATGGCGCACAATCCCTGCTGGTGACCCAGACTACCACACCCCCACAGGCAGAACGGCTGGAAAGCCTGCGCGATCTCTATGCCGCCGCCGTGCAAAAACAACTGCAAGAGTGGCTGCAAGAGGTGGAACGACAGGCCGCCAGCGAAACCATAATCAAACAGTTGGCCACCATCGATTGGGTCTTTCGCGATGGCGGAGAAAAGATCACCAGCGAACGCTGGCCAGTCTTGGCCGCTACCATGACCCCCGCTCTCAATCGACTGCGCGAAAAATTGGGTTTTGATAATCTGTATCTGGTTTCAGCACTGGGCAACGTGGTGTTGAGCGCCCAAAATGATCCGCTTCTGGGCAAAAATATCAGCCGAGGCCCCCTGAAAGATCTGGGCATCGGCAAACTTTTTGCCGATGGCTTGCAGCACAGTATGTTGCTTGGCTTTGCCATTTTCCCACCCCTGGAACAGCAGGCCATAGGCTGGCTGGCCGCACCCATCCGCAAAGAGGGTAAAGCAATCGGTATGCTGGTGGCACGCATCGCGCCAACCACACTGGCCCGCGTGCGCCCAGCAGTGGAAGAGAGCGAAAAAGCCATCCGCTTTCAACTGATTGGCCCGGATCGTCTGCGTTATCTGGAAAGCAGCGGCACAACTGCCCCCACCGCAACAGCCCGCAAACCAGAAGCAATCACCTCCCCGGCAGCTCTGGCTGCCCTGTCAGGCAACAAAGGAGCAGGCAACAGCAAAGGCAGCAACGGACAACCTCTGTTAAGCGCCTGGACACCACTGCAAATGTTGCCACCGCCGCAAGGCCCGGATCTCTCCTGGGCCGTGCTGGTGGAACAACCTATCGCGCAAACACTCTCCACCGATCCCAAACAAGGGGTGCCCCTCTACAAGCAACAGTTGGAACAAGGCGGCTATTATGATCTCTTTTTGGTACAACCCGATGGCGAGATCGTCTATTCGCTGGCTAAACAGGCCGATTTTGCAACCAATCTGCTGAATGGTCCCTATGCACAAACCAATCTGGGCCGCTTGATCCAACAGGTGTTGGCCAAACCCGCCTTTGCCATGACCGATTATGAACCCTATCCCCCCAGCAACAACGAGCCAGCCGCCTTCATGGCGCAACCACTGCTGCAAGAGGCAACCATCAAAGCGGTGGTGGCCGTGCAACTGCCGATGGAGCTGTTGACCAACTTGATGCAGCATCGCGATGGTCTGGAAAGCGATGGCGACGCCTATTTGGTCGGTCCCGATTTTCGCTTGCGTTCCGATTCGTTGCGCGACCCGCAAAACCATTCGGTAGTGGCCTCTTTTGCCGGCAATCTGGCCACCAATGGCGCACAAAATGAGGCGGTCCAGGCAGCCCTGAGCGGCAAAACAGGGCTCTTGCTGGGTAAAAATTGGCGCGGAGAGCCGGTCTATACCGCCTATGCCCCTTTGGCTCTGGGCAATGGCGTCAACTGGGCGGTGATCACCGAAACACCCATGCTCCTGGGGGGAATGCCAATGCAACGGTTTCCCCTGTCGATCTGGCTGGCGGCAGTGGCCTCCCTCATGGTGGCCATGCTGTTGGGCTGGTGGAGCTCCGAACTGTTGAGCAGTGGTCTGCTGGCCAATCTGGAAGCGCTGCAATGGTTGCGCAAAGGCAAACAGCCAGTGACCCCTTTGCCGGAAGGCAAAGATGAGTTGGGCCAACTGTCTCGCGAAGTCCGCTTGCTGGCAGAACGCTGGCAACATACGGGACAACGCTTGCGCGAATCAGGCAAACAGATTGCCCACTTGGGCAAAGATATGGCCATCATGGCGCAACAGGCACCACGCGATCCGTTGCTGGTGGATCTGGAAAGCGGTGAAGCGATAAGACAAGAGATTGCCGCCCGCATTCAACAACATCTCAAACAGATTCAAAACTTGCAACAGATCATGACCCGTATCACCCACCATGCCCTGCAAGGCAAAGGGACCCTGGAGCAGGCTCAACAGGCAGCCAAAGAGGTGGCAGAAAAGGCAGCGCAATTTGCCGAA
>NZ_RXIU01000337.1 GCF_004217665.1 Candidatus Magnetaquicoccus inordinatus
ATCCTCCCTGACCTTTTGCCGGGTGTCATAGCTCTCTCCCCCCTCTCCTTCGGCATACCTGGGCATCAGCACTTGCCTGTACTGCTCCAGATCCGTCCGGTTATTTACGGAGTCAAACAGGGACCACAAATGGCTGTGCAGGGTGGGGAGTCGTTTGTACTCGGTGCTCATCTGACTATAAAGTCCATCAAGATCATCCAGGTCGTACCCAGCCTGGGTGCGATTGGCCAAATCCTGGTAGCCGGACATGGCGGTGTCCAGTGCGCCAAGAATGCCCCGATAGTCGATGAGCAATCCAAAGCGTTTGTGTTCATGGAGCCGGTTCACCCGGGCGATGGCCTGGATCAGGCTATGGTCCTTCAGAGGTTTGTCGATGTAGAGCACGGCATTCCGGGGTTCATCAAATCCGGTCAGCAGCTTGTCCACTACAATGAGAATATCCGGGTCGCCGTCGGTGGCGAAAGCGTCCACGGTGTCCCGCTCGTAGTTTTCGGCTTTGTGGCCCACGTTGTCCTTCCACCACTGTTGCACCTCGGGCAGTTTGGCCTCATCCACATCCTGGTGACCCTCCCGCGTATCCGGGGAGGAGATCACCACGGCACTGCTCACCATTCCGGTGGCGTCCAGACATTGCTTGTAGCGAATGGCGGAAAGCTTGCTGTCAGTCGCCAATTGGCCCTTCAGGCCGGTGTTGAGGGACTTGAAATTTTCCTCAAAATGGACGGCGATATCCCAGGCGATCAACTCGATGCGGTTGGAAGAACCGTACACCGGCCCTTTTTGGCCGTACTTTTGTTTCAGATCGGATTTCTGTTTTTCGGACAATCCGGCGGTGATCTTCTCGAACCAATTGTCGATGGCCGTAGCGTTGACGTTCAGTTCCGGCTTGCGCTCTTCGTAAAGCAGCGGGGTAACAGCCCCATCCTCCACCGCCCGTTTCATGGTATAGGCGTGGACAATCGGGCCAAACTTGTTGGTGGTCTTGTCGTTTTTGAGCAGGGGAGTGCCCGTGAAGGCGACATAGGCCGCATTGGGCAGGGCCTTGCGCATGCGTTCATGGTTTTCGCCGCTCTGGCTGCGGTGGCCTTCATCGATCAGGACAATCAAATCCTCGCTGTCATTGCGGCATTCGGGTTGACGTGAGGCGGCATTGAACTTGTTGATAATGGTAAAAATGATCCGTTCGGTACCCTTGCCGATGCGCCAGGCCAGTTCCTTGCCGGTCTTGACCTTGGCCTGTTCACCCTCCTTGCGACTGGCGATCTCGGAGCCAAAGGCCCCGCCGGAAAGGAAGGTACGGGCCAACTGCTTTTCCAGGTCCACCCGGTCGGTGACCACGACAATGCGGCACTCTCGGAGTGCGGGGTCGAGCAGCAATGCCCTGCAGAGAAACACCATGGTGAAGGATTTGCCTGAGCCGGTGGTGTGCCAGATGACCCCACCCTCACGACCGCCCTGGGGGTTTTTCCCATTGATGCGGGCCAACAGTTTTTTGATGCCGAAAGCCTGCTGATAACGGGCAGCGATTTTGCCGTTTTTCTTGTCGAACAGCAGGAAGTAGCGCACGAATTCCAGCAGACGGTCAGGGGCGAGCAGGCTGATCAGCAGGCGGTCCTGATCGGTGGGCAGTTGCAGGCCAGACCATAAACTGGTGAAATACTCCCGCATTCTGGCGGATTTCTCAGCAAACAACGCCGCACGAGAGGCAGGAGAAAGGGAGTGGTTTTTGACCTGGGCAAAGTGTGCCTCGCTCAGCGTTTCTTCCCGCCAGTGGGACCAGAATTTGGCCGGGGTTTTGACCGTCCCGTAGCGGCCTTCGGTGGTACTGACGGAAAGCAGCAACTGGGAGTAGGCAAAAAGCAGAGGAATTTCGTCCTGCCCCTGATTGCGGATCTGCTGGCTGATGCCTTCGCTAACCATGGAGGTGTTGGGGTTGCCGGAATCGGGCCGTTTGGCCTCGATGACCACCAGGGGAATACCGTTAACGAAACAGAGAATGTCGGGCCGCCGGGTGTGGGTTCCCTGTTCTGAAAGCACCTCACACTCTTCTGTTACCAGCAGGCTGTTGGCGGAAGGATGATCCCAATTGACCAGGGGAATGGTGGGTTGCACCTTCTTGCCGTCGATAAATTCTGTGACCGTCACCCCCAGGGTGAGCATGGTGTAAAGACGCTCATTGGCGGTCAGCAGCCCCTCGTGCAGTCCAGGAGCGGCCACCTCCCGGACAATCTGCTCAATGGCATTGGGGGAAAGGGGATGCTCAGCACCCTTGTGTGTGAAACGTCGTTTCTGGAGTTCCTCCACCAACACAGCACGCAGCAGCACCTCTCGATTGCTACCGCGCCAGCTCAAACATTGGGCGGGAGAGATGTAACGCCATCCCAGGTTGATCAACGTGGCCAGTGCCGGAATATGGGCACTGTATTGCTCTCTGGTTTCGGGAGTAGCGGTCATGTCAATTGGCCAAGAGTTGGCGGATAATATTGGCCAAGACAGG
>NZ_RXIU01000338.1 GCF_004217665.1 Candidatus Magnetaquicoccus inordinatus
GTGAAACGCCGCACATTACCAGCAGGGCTTTGCCCTGCACCCACCAGGAGGAGATAATCTCCTCCTGGACCTCCCTAATAATTTTCTGGTTTTCAAATGCGTTTGCCCTGATCAAATATCCAAATGCTGTTGCGCAAAAGGGGCCTTTTCTTGGATAAACGCATAACGCTGGGCAGCCTGCTTACCCATCAAACGATCAAAAGTGTCATCAGTCTGCTGCGCATCATCAATCACCACCCGCAGCAAGCGGCGTGTTGTCGGATCCATGGTGGTGGAACGCAACTGTTCGGGATCCATTTCGCCCAACCCCTTGAAGCGGGAAATATCGATTTTGGCCTGACTCTTTTTCTGGCGAATGCGCGCCAGAAACCGCTCTTTTTCCGCCTCATCCAACGCATAATGGCTCTCACTGCCGCTGGTAAGACGATAGAGCGGCGGTTGTGCCAGATAGAGATGATGATGGCGAATCAACTCCGGCATAAAGCGATAAAAAAAGGTCAACAGCAGACTGGCAATATGGGCCCCATCCACGTCGGCGTCGGTCATAATGATCACCCGGCCATAGCGCAGCTTGCGCAGATCAAATTGCGTGCCGCAACCGGTGCCGATGGCAGTGACCAGATTTTGAATTTCAGTATTTTTTTCAAACTTTTCCAAATTGGCCTGCTCAACATTGAGAATTTTGCCACGCAAAGGCAAAATGGCCTGATTGTGACGGTTGCGCGCCTGTTTGGCGGAGCCTCCTGCCGAATCGCCTTCGACAATAAACAGCTCTGCCTGTCGAGGATCGGCTACCGCACAATCGGTCAATTTACCGGGCAAGGTCAAGCGACTGGTGGCGGTTTTTCGGCTGACTGGCGGTGCAGCCTTTTTGCGATTGATCCTCTGTTGCGCCCGCTCCAGCATGAACAAAAACAGCGTATTGGCCTGTTCAGGATGGCCGTGCAGCCAATGATCCAGATGATCTTTGATCACCCCTTCCACCCGGCGTCCCACCGTATGGTTGCTCAACTTCTCCTTGGTCTGCCCAGAAAATTGTGGATTGCTGATAAAAAGCGAGAGCACGGCCAACAGCCCACCCAACACATCCTCGCTGACCAACAACACCCCTTTGGGCAGCAAATGGCGGGCTTCGGCATATTCGCGCATCGCCCGGGTCACGGCGGTACGTAAAGCAGACTCATGCACCCCACCCTGGGTGGTGGGAATGGTGTTGCAATAGGTCAGGGCACGATACTCTTCGCCAGTCGTCCAGCTCATGGCCCACTCCAGACGCAGATACTCCTCTCCCTGCTCCACCACGCTGCCGGCAAAAAGGGCTGGCACTACCCGTTCGCCGACCGGCACACTGTTGCTGACAAAATCCTCCACACCTTTGGGAAAATGAAAGGCCAACTCTTCGCCGCTTTGCTCCACCTTCAGGCGGATCACCACCCCTCGGTTGAGATAGGCTTTGGCGCGACACATCTCCGCCAACCGTTCCACCTGAAAGTTGGTTTCGGGAAAGATTTCGGGATCGGGTAAAAAGGTGACCTGGGTACCGTGGCGGCGGGAAACCTCCAGCCGTTCCAATACGGAGGCGGTTTTGCCACGAGAGAAGGTTTGCCGCCATTTATGGCCATCTCTCTCGACGACCACTTCCGTCCACAGAGACAAGGCGTTGACCACAGAGGAGCCCACACCATTCAAGCCCCCAGAAGTGGCATAGGATTTATCATGAAATTTGCCGCCGGCATGCAGGGTGGTAAAGATCACCTCCAGGGCGGAGCGACCCGGATAGCGGGCCAGGGAATCGACAGGGATGCCACGACCGTTATCGCGCACGGAGACGGCGCCATCGGCTGACACAACTAATGTAATTCTATCGGCATAACCGGCGACCACCTCATCCATGGCGTTATCGAGCAGTTCGGCCACCAGGTGATGCAGAGCGCGCTCATCGGTACCGCCGATATACATACCGGGACGGCGGCGCACACCCTCCAACCCTTCCAGAACTTCGATATGGGAAGCGTTGTAGGGGGAGTCGGCCTTATTTATGGCGATAGGAGATGCGTCCTTTGGTAAGGTCATAGGGAGTCAACTGCACGGTTACCTTGTCACCTGGCAGGATACGGATATAGTGTTTACGCATCCGACCTGAAATATGGCACAGCAATTTGTGCTTATTTTCCAGCTCCACCTGGAACATGGCGTTGGGCAGGTTTTCCAGCACGGTCCCTTCCATCTCGATAACATCTTCTTTACTCACACCTTCATCCTCCACACAAAAGCGCAGCCACAGGGGACTGCATCCCGCCTTCTTCCCCTCAATCAGGCAGGAAAAGGAACGAGCATAAGCAAATTTTCCATAAAGTCAATGGTGGTATTATGCAAAGCAGGGCAATTGCATTTGAAAACCAGAAAATTATTATGGAGGTCCAGGAGGAGATTATCTCCTCCTGGTGGGTGCAGGGCAAAGCCCTGCTGGTAATGTG
>NZ_RXIU01000339.1 GCF_004217665.1 Candidatus Magnetaquicoccus inordinatus
AGGCAAAAGATTAAAAACAAAATCCCAGGGATTCCATCCCTGGACCCGGCCAGGGAGGTGCCCTCCCTGGACCCGCAATAGTTTTGGGTGGTGAATAGTTACTTATTTGGTCTGATATTTGGGAATCAACGCGCATGAAATTGACCTATCGTTGGTTGTTGGAACATATAGAAAGCTCCCTTTCAGCGCAAGCCATAGGCGAGCGTCTGACCATGGCCGGTTTGGAGTTGGAGGGGCTGACCGATTTGCGCCAGGGTTTGGAGAAGGTGCAAACCGGTACACTTTTGGAGGTGGCAGCCCATCCCAATGCCGATCGTCTCACTTTGTGTCAGGTACAGGTTGGAGCGGAACGGTTAACCATTGTCTGTGGTGCCACCAACCATCGCCAGGGTGACAAAGTGGCCGTGGCGCGCGAAGGAGCGCAGTTGGCCAATGGTATGACCATCCGTATCAGCCAGGTACGTGGACAGCGCTCCGAGGGTATGCTTTGTTCGCGTGCCGAGTTGGGGTTGAGCGGTAATGCCGATGGGATTCTCATTCTGCCCCCGGATACTGTCGATGGTCTGCCGTTGTCGGCAGTGCTGGGACGCGATGACCATCTGTTTGAATTGAGTTTGACCCCCAATCGTGGCGATTGTTTAGGAGTACGTGGTATCGCTCGTGAACTGGGTGCCTTGACCCAAACCGCACTCCGACCTCTCTCTCTGCCGATCTCTGCGTTGATGCACGATCCAGAACAGGTGCGCATCGAAGATACCCAAGGCTGTCCACGTTATGCGGGGCGCATCATCCGTGGCGTCAAGATTGCTCCTAGTCCTGAATGGTTGCGTCAGCGTTTGGAAACTGTAGGTCTACGCAGCATCAATAATATAGTGGATATTACCAATTATATTCTGCTTGATCTCAATCAACCGTTGCATGCCTTTGATCTGGCCAAAGTGCAGTTGCCCATTGTGGTACGGCGTGCTGTACCGGGTGAAAAAGTGCGTACCTTGGATGGTGTAGAGCGTATTCTGGATGAGGATATGACTGTGATTGCCGATGGCCAACGGGTTTTGGCGTTGGCCGGCATCATGGGTGGGGAAGAGAGCGCAGTGAGCGAATCAACAGAGGATATTTTTCTGGAAGCTGCCTATTTTGCACCCATTCCCATTGCCCGTACCGGTCGTCGTCTGGGTCTGCAAAGTGATTCCCGCTACCGTTTTGAGCGGGGTATCGATCCAGAAGGGGTGGTGTTGGCCATGGAGCGGGCAACCGCATTGATTCTGGAACTGGCTGGAGGAACTGCAGAAACAATTTCCTGGGTGGATAGCGGCACCTGGTCGAAACCAGCTTTGGTGCATATGCGTCCGCAGCGCATAAATCAGTTGGGTGGTATTGATCTCAGCCCAGAGGCAATGCGCAGTATGCTGGAATATTTAGGCTGTCATTGGCTTGAGACAACAGGCCAACAGATGTGCTTTCAGCCGCCCAGCCATCGCCATGATCTGCGCCGGGAAGAGGATTTGTTGGAAGAGGTGATCCGTTTATATGGCTATGATCGGGTACAGGTCAGTCTGCCGCGTTTAGAGGTCAATGCACCGGAGATACTGCCATTGGATCAGACTCTGGCCAGCGTGCACCATTTTCTCGGTGGTCGTGGCTATTTGGAAGCGATTAATTATGCCTTTATCAGTGCGGAGTTGCAGCAGCAATTCAATCCAACATTACGCGGTATGGCGCTGCTCAATCCGATCTCTGCCGAACAGTCGGTCTTGCGTACCTGTTTGATTACCGGTTTGTTGGACAATGCTCGCCGCAATATCAGCCGGGGCAATGCTTCTTTACGCCTCTATGAATTGGGAGGTGTGTTTACTCCGCTCAGTGACCAGCAACTGCAGGAGTCACAGCGGTTGGCCGGTCTGTTGTCGGGTCCACTGTATGGACGCAATTGGCATACAACCGATCGTGAAGCCGATTTTTTTGATTTGAAAGGGGATGTGGAAGCGTTGTTACGCAGCATGGGATGGACCGATCTTCGTTTTGAGGAGGGAGGGCCAGCCTTTTTGCATCCGGGTCGCAAAGCAATCATTTTAGCAGCAGATGATCTGCATCTGGGTTGGCTGGGTTCGTTGCATCCTACCCTGCAGGCACAACGGGATTTGCCACAGAGCGTGCAGATTTTTGAACTGGACGAGGTGGCATTGACCCATGCCATGCATGCCACTGTTGCTACCGCTACCAGTAGCCGTTTTCCGGCGGTGGAGCGGGATTTTGCCTTTGTGGTCAAGCAGGATCTGCCCAGCAGCGCGCTGTTGGAGGCGATTCGCACGGTGGATGGCACCTTGATTCGTACCGTGGAGCTTTTTGATCTCTATACAGGAGTACATTTACCTGCTGATCGTAAAAGCTTGGCTGTGCGTGTGGTTTTGCAGGCCGCTGACCGTACTCTGACCGACCAAGAGGTACAAGGGGTTGCCGAGCGCA